>JAILCZ010000121.1 GCA_024689985.1 Bacteroidales bacterium
ATTTCCCTCATCTACAAGATGGTTTACCCGTCAAAAGCTGAGAAATAAGGGGATAATTTACTATATTACCGCCCCTGAAACGACATTTCCAAAACAGGAAAAAATAACAATATGACAGACAGAAGGACATTCCTTAAAACAGCTACGGCACTTGGCGCAGCAGTAGCAGCCAGCCCGATTATGGGCGGCTGCTCAGCCAAGGCTGAGAAAAAGAACATCATAGAGACTGCGGAGACTCCGCTCATCGTACCGAAGGGTGCGGGACTCAAGATCACAGGTACATTCCTCGATGAAATCTCACACGACATTCCCCACCAGAACTGGGGTCTGAAAGAGTGGGACCAGGACTTCCAGAATATGAAGGCCATCGGTATCGACACCGTGATAATGATCCGAAGCGGCTACCGCAAATTTATGACCTGGCCAAGCAAGTACCTCCTCGGGAAGGGCTGCTATATGCCGTCGGTCGACCTTCTCGAGATGTACCTCAGCCTTGCTGACAAATATGATATGAAATTCTATTTCGGACTCTACGACAGCGGAAAGTACTGGGACACGGGAGATATGGCCTACGAACTTGAATCAAACAAGTATGTCATCGAAGAAGTGTGGAACGCCTATGGCCACCACAAGAGCTTCCAGGGTTGGTACATCTCAACCGAAATCAGCAGGAAGACCAAGAACTGCATCGAAACCTTCCACGAGATGGGAAAGATGTGCAAGGACATTTCCAATGGTCTTCCTACCTTCATCTCCCCTTGGATCGACGGCAAGAAGGCCGTTATGGGCACCAACCTCAAGACCAAGGACGGAGTGTCAGTAAAGAAGCACGAAGAAGAATGGAACGAAATCTTCGACGGAATCCACGATGTTGTTGACGCCTGCGCATTCCAGGACGGCCACATCGACTACGACGAACTCGATGCCTTCTTCTCGGTCAACAAGAAACTGGCGGACAAATACGGAATGCAGTGCTGGACGAACGCAGAGACATTCGACCGCGATATGCCTATCAACTTCCTCCCTATCAAATTCGACAAGCTCAGGATGAAGCTCGAGGCTGCGGCTCGCTGCGGCTATGACAAGGCCATCACCTTCGAATTCTCCCACTTTATGAGCCCGCAGTCCGCATACCTCCAGGCCGGTCACCTCTACGACAGATACAAAGAGTACTTCGACATTTAAACGCATAAAGAATATCACGTAATCTGATGGAAAACAACAGACCAAACATAGGATACGTAGTATTCCTCGCCCTTGTCGCAGCCCTCGGCGGCATCCTGTTCGGATACGACACGGCAGTCATCTCAGGCACGACGGCTGACGTATCGGCCCAGTTCAACCTCAACGAAATGAGCAAGGGCTGGTACGTAGGCTGTGCGCTTGTGGGATCAATAATCGGCGTTGCCTGTGCAGGCCTTCTCAGCGACTTCCTCGGCCGCAAGAAGACCCTTCTCATCGCAGCCGTCCTGTTCAGCGCATCAGCCATCGGCTGCTGCTTCTGCGCAGGATTCACCGACCTCGTCTTCTACCGCATCATCGGTGGAGTCGGAATCGGCATCGTCAGCATCGTCTCCCCTATGTACATCTCGGAGATTTCTCCGGCAAGCATCCGAGGCACGATGGTGACCCTTTATCAGCTTGCAGTCACGGTCGGCCTTCTGCTGGCCTACCTCGTCAACTTCATCATCCTCGCCAACTCCGACACCCTCACCGAGTCGAGTCCTTTCGTCCAGAGATTCTTCGGCAGCGAGATGTGGAGAGGTATGCTCGGAAGCGAAAGCTTCGTGACCGTGCTCTTCCTCGTCATCGTCTTCTTCATCCCTGAGAGCCCGAGATGGCTCATCGTAAAGGGCAAGGATGCCGAGGCCCAGAGAATCTTCGGACGCCTCAAGCAGACAGCCGAAGGCGCTCTCGAGGAATTCAACCTCACCAAGGCCTCAATCGCAGGAGAAGTCAAGAGCGAATGGAAGACCCTCCTCGAGCCGGGAATCCGCAAGGCCGTCCTCTACGGCTCAGCCATAGCCATCCTCGGCCAGTTTATGGGCGTCAACGCAGTCCTCTACTACGGACCTGACATCTTCGCGGACGCAGGTCTCGCCAGCAAGGACTCCTCATTCTCGACAGTTCTCGTCGGCCTCGTCAATATGATCACCACGGTCATCGCCGTCTTCATCATCGACAAGGTTGGACGAAAGAAACTAATATGGTACGGCGTGACCAGTATGATCTGCTGCCTCGTCCTCATCGGACTCTACTTCCTCTTCGGAACACAGCTCGGCATCAGCCCATACGTCCTGCTCTTCCTCTTCCTCGCCTACATCTTCAGCCAGGCCATCTCGATCAGCGCAGTCGTATTCGTACTGCTCTCCGAAATGTATCCGAACAACGTACGAGGAATCGCGATGAGCATCGCAGGCCTTTCACTCTGGGTGGGAACCTACCTCATCGGTCAGTTCACCCCTTGGTGTATGAGCACCCTCAGTCCTGCCGGCACCTTCTTCCTCTTCGCCTTCTGCTGCCTCCCTTATATGTGGATAATGTGGAAGAAGATTCCTGAGACCACGGGAAAGAGCCTTGAGGAGATCGAGAAATTCTGGAAAGCTCAAAACTAAATGAATAAAAGGATCTATTCTGTTGACCTGCTGCGCGGAATTGCCGTCGTAGGAATGGTATTCAGCGCAGCAATTGGATATGCATCCGGCCTTCCTGGCTGGATGTTCCATTGTCAGGTGCCGCCACCTGACTACATATTCAATCCCGACGCCAGAGGCATTACCTGGGTGGATATGGTATTTCCAATGTTCATCTTCGCCCTGGGAGTGGCAATCCCGCTTTCGATGCGCAGCAAGCTCCGCAAGGGAGTGGACCCGATGGCCCTCTTCGGAATGACGCTGCAGCGCTGGGCCATCCTGCTCGCCTTCGCCGTCACCCTGGGCAATGCGACTCTCAAGCCGATAATATGGCTCTGCCTCTTCGCAGCCCTCGTCAGGACCGACAAGAAATGGATCAATCCGGCCGGATGGGGCGCAGTAGCCGTCGTCCTGGCCATTCAGCACTTCTTCCTGAACATCCCGTTCAGCCTTGAGAAGTACGACATCATCATCGTCCTTCTGGCCCGCGTAGCCCTTGTCGGCGGCATAATATGGTTACTCACCAGGGACAAGCCATTTATCCGCATCCTCATCTGGCTCGCCATCATCGGCCTCAAGCTCTACGGCTTCGACTGGACACAGTACCTCATCATCGCCCTTCCCGCCACTTATGTAGGAGATATGATGATGGAAGGGGTCAACATTGTCAAGAACAGCGACACCCCGAGAGCAGCGATAGCATCGATACTTGGTCTTGCGGCAGTCGTCATCCAGCTGATCTTCCTCTATAACAGGCAGGTCATACTGGACGGCATCATCACCGCAGCCCTCGGCGTCCTCTGCTTCTTCGTCTATGGCAGCCGCTACATCACGATGAGCTTCATAATGCTGATGACAGGCATCATCTTCGACCAGATTGAAGGAGGAATAGCCAAAGACTACTGCAACTTCTCCTACCTTATACTGACCTACGGCCAGAGCCTCCTCATCCTGAATTTCCTCATCTGGCTCGAGAGCAATATAAAATTCAGAGGTATGCTCGTAATGACTGGACAGAATCCTATGATTGCCTACACGGTCGCCTGGTATGTCATCTGTCCATTCCTTTCGCTTATCGGCGTAATGGACGTAATGGGAAGGCTAGCCGAAGGATCCATCGTATTCGGTCTTCTCCAAGGCCTGATAATCACTCAGTTAACAATCTTCGCCACAGCTCTTTTCACGAAATTAAATCTGTTTTGGAAAAGCTAGGAAGAATTTTTTCGCAAAAAAATCCATATAGACGAATCACAATTCCTAAAAAATTTTAATTTTGTATTGATTAGAATCTTTTAAACAATACATTTTAGAATTTATGTGTGGAATTACAGGCATCTTCAACATCAAGACCCAAACACCGGAGCTTAGAAACAAGGCTCTGGAGATGTCGAAGAAGATCCGCCACCGCGGACCAGACTGGAGCGGAATCTACACCGGCAAAACGGCGATTCTTGCTCACGAACGACTTTCGATTGTAGACCCCCTCTCCGGAGGACAACCTCTCATCTCCCCTGATGGAAAGAATATTCTTGCCGTCAATGGGGAGATCTATAATCATAAGTCAATTCGTAATCAGTATGCCGACAAGTACGCCTTCAAGACGGGCTCAGACTGCGAATCCATACTCGCACTCTATCAGGAAAAGGGCATCGACTTCCTCGACGACCTCAGCGGAATCTTTGCCTTCGCCCTCTATGACGAAGAGAAGGACCAGTATCTCATAGCCCGCGACCCTATCGGCGTCATTCCTCTCTACATAGGCAAGGACTACGACGGAAAGGTATATGTATCCAGCGAACTCAAGGGACTTGAGGGATTCTGCGATTTCTACGAGCCTTTCCTTCCTGGACACTACTATTTCAGCGGCGACGGCCCTTATGTCGATGCCAAGACTTCCCTCAAGAGATGGTGGAAGCGCGACTGGTTCGAGTACGATGCCGTCAAGGACAACGGAGCCTCTTCGGAGGACATCCGTATGGGCCTTATGGACGCGGTGAAGCGTCAGCTTATGTCCGACGTACCTTACGGAGTCCTTCTTTCCGGCGGTCTCGACTCATCAGTCACTTCAGCAGTAGCTATGCGCTTTGCGAAGAAGAGAATCGAGGAAGAAGGCAAGAGCGACGCCTGGTGGCCTCAGCTCCACTCATTCGCAGTAGGACTCAAGGGCGCCCCTGACCTTGCCAAGGCAAGGGAGGTAGCCGACTTCATCGGTACCGTACACCACGAGGTGAACTATACAATTCAGGAAGGACTCGACGCCATCAAGGACGTCATCTACTATATCGAAACCTACGACGTGACAACTGTCAGGGCAAGTACTCCTATGTACCTTCTCGCCCGCGTCATCAAGTCTATGGGCATCAAGATGGTCCTCTCCGGAGAGGGAGCCGACGAAATCTTCGGAGGCTATCTCTACTTCCACAAGGCTCCGGACGCAAGGGAGTTCCACGAGGAGACCGTGCGCAAGATCGGCAAGCTCTACCTCTACGACTGCCTCCGTGCCAACAAGGCGCTTTCTGCCTGGGGTGTTGAAGGACGAGTTCCGTTCCTCGACAAGGAGTTCATCGACATAGCTATGAGGACCAACCCTAAGGCCAAGATGTGCCCGGGTAAGGAAATCGAGAAGAAGATCGTGCGCGAAGCCTTCCAGGATATGCTTCCTGAGTCAGTCGCCTGGCGCCAGAAGGAGCAGTTCAGCGACGGCGTCGGCTACAGCTGGATCGACACCCTCAAGAAGATCACCTCAGAGGCCGTTTCAGACGAGCAGATGGCTCACGCAGCAGACCGCTTCCCTGTCAACCCTCCTATGAACAAGGAAGAGTACTACTACAGGTCAATCTTCGAGCAGCACTTCCCTTCTTCATCAGCAGCCCGCAGCGTGCCTCACGAGGCATCAGTTGCCTGCTCAACGGCTACGGCCCTCAAGTGGGACGAAGCCTGGAAGAACCTCAACGACCCTTCAGGACGCGCCGTTGCAGGCGTCCACGAACAGGCCTACGAGAAGTAAGCTGATTGAAGCCCAGATCAATAAAAACTAATTGAGATGTTTTCCGTGACAGTGGCGATAAGAAAGGCCTGAACCGCAAGGACAAGGATCATTCATCGCCACGTGCGGGATTGCGAAAGGCATCATATTATCCAGAAGCGGATTATTGAAGCCTTCAGATACGGTGGGTTCCGGAAGTTTGAATTCCGGGGCCCATTCTTTTTCTTCTGAGCGGAGCACCACCTTCAGGAGGTCGGCCTCGTTAGGAGTCTGTCCCTTGAGCAGCCACTTAGGCAGGCTGTTGGAATAGTCTGCCACCTTCTGCATACACTGCTGGTATGTCTCGAAGTC
>JAILCZ010000148.1 GCA_024689985.1 Bacteroidales bacterium
GATTGAGTTCCACTCATCGTCACTGGTGACGTGACGGAAAGACATACCCACCTCGGCAGCGCCTCCGTCGGTATTCTCCTTGTCGCCGATCATTATGGCCTCGTCTGGAGTGACGCCGAGAGCCTGGCAAGTGGAAAGGAAAGTCTGATGGCAAGGCTTGAGACCGCCCATCTCCGGAGTCTCATAGATACCCTCGAACATCTCTGGCTTGAGACCGAGGACCTTGAGCTTAGGCTCCGTCATAGGATAATCTGAAAGAATGGCAACCTTGAGTCCCTTGGAATGGAAGGCGTCGATGAAGGTCTTGATATTCGGACGGAACTTGTGCATAATGGCAATAAGTCTCACCATATCAGGCAGATACCTATTCCAGAACCAAGCTCTGTAACGCTCAGCCTTGGCCGGATGACCAGAAGCCATAGTGTTGAACAGGGCATCATAGTATTCCTTTGATGAAGCAAAATATCTTCCCTGAAGGGCCTTGCGTGCTCTTCTTTCGGCATAGATAGCCGGTAGATGGATAAGGTCTCCCATAATAAGGCGGGTGGGTAGGCCGCATTTTGAATACAATGTCCCGTCAAGATCTAGTACAACTGCCTTAAGTGCCATTACTGAATCTCCGTACTTTCGTTCAGATTAATTATATGATACAAAAAATAAAAATGCAAAGTATGTTCCACAATCAACACACCGAAAAGCACTGTCCAAAAGGGTCAGTGCTTTTCAGTCTGTAAATCAAACACTAAGATACTATTTTCTTACCAAATCCAAGAATTTCTTGTGACGTTTTTCATCCTGAAGCAAGAGCATCAGCTTGAACTGACCGTCACGGGCGCCCTCGGCGATGCACTGGGCCTTGAAGGTCTCGAAAGAATCTTTTATCAACCTATAAGTCGTCGCATCCTTTATTCTGAGCGACTCCCTCTTGGCCTTGTATTCCATATTGTACTCCTTGAGGGCAGCATCCACGGCCTCGGTAAATTTCTCGGCCTGTTCCTGGCTGACCTCAGGGTCCTGGAATTCATAGAAGAAATCGTAGGCGATCTTGTCCATATTGGCAAAGCCGATGAAGAACTTGGTGTCGAGACCGGTTTCCTTCTCAGCGGTGCGGACAGCCTTGATGAACTGGCGCTCATAGAGCTTCTCGCCAGTCATAGTGACGATTCCGTTCACCTTCTGGATCATATGAACGGTAGGAGTGTTCTGGAAGTTGTCGCCAACCTCGACGATATCGTGCATATCATATCGGTAGAGACCGGCGAAAGTCGTCACGAAAGGACAGTATCTCTTTCCCTTCTCCAGCTCGTGGAGCTGATAGAAGCGAGGATACTCCTTCTCGAGGTCCTCCTCCAACACGAACTCGTAGAAATGATAATGCGGGAAGAGCACCGTATTGAGGGTATCGTCGAGCACGAGGCCGAAGCGGCACTCTGACGAGAAATATCCGAATTCCTGGTGGAGCATAGTCTCAGGGAAGGAATCCTTGAACTTGTCGAGGAAGACCCTCGTGTTGCCGCACTTCCAGGTATTGAGAATCTGCATATTAGGCCAGTAATGCTTAGGCAGGACGCGTCCGTACTTCTCCTTCAGGGCGCGCAGCTCGGCAGCCCTCTGCGGATTAGGCTTCAGGCAGGCCTCGAGCTCCTTGCGGATCTCAGGCGCGATATTGACCTTCTTGGAAAGGGTTCCGGCCTCGATATCCTTCACATACTCGTCATAATACTCGTTCACATTATTCTGCATCTCCACAATCGTGCTCGGATTCGCCGTCACGATGAGGGTCACATCCTGCTCGATGCCCATACGCATAAGCACATAGTAGCGGGCATTGTAATCAGCAATGGAATAGACGCACTGCGGATTGGAATAGAGGGCTTTCACGAAGCCCGGGCAGTCCCTCTGGGTCACACCTGAGACAGAACCATAGACGGTTCCGTCAGGGGCATAGCCCTCGACCACCTTACCCACGATCGAAAGAATCTTTCCGCTGAAGACCTTCGGCTTGTTCTTGATGAAATTGAACAGCCATACCTTCGTCATCGCTCCGTACACATTCTTCAGGTACGTCGGGGTGATAGGAATCCACTTCGGTTCTGCCGTCGAGCCCGAAGTAGTCGCATAGATCAGAGGCTTTCCAGGGAAGAGGATGTTCTCCTGTCCCCTCTTGCACCATTCCACATAAGGGCGGAAATTTTCATAATCATTGCGCTTTACGTGCTCTTTGTAGAGTCTGTAGAGCTCATCTCCATCCTCGGCCTCGAGAATCTCCGCGAACCTGTGTTCCTTGCCATAGGTGGTGTCCTTGGCATATTCGAGAATAGCACGAAGAGTCTTCTCGCTGGATTTGCGAGGATCTTTGCAAGCTTTCACAAGCTTTCTGTACTGAATCCCGCCAGCCACTCCGAGAAGGAAGTTGGCGAGTAGCATATTAGGTACTCCCATATCAATAAATGTAAAGTTAATTTTCCACTTCCGGCTTTGCGGGCCACGGATTCTGCAGGATTCCCGCAGCCTCCACCATCGAAGCGTGAGTCACCTCACGGAGACGTTCCACTTCAACCCGCCTAGGCACCGATACATCCGGCAATACCGGCTTGCAAACATTCAGAGTGAAGAGCGGCTTGTCCTTCGGACCGAACAGCTTGAAGATTCCCTTCCTCTCCCTGTACGAAATCACGCACGGGATAATCGGAATGTCATACTTGTAGGCCATATTGAAGGCTCCCTTCTGGAAAGGCCTGATGGAAGTATGATAATCCCAGCGGACAGCTTCAGGAAAAATCAAAAACCAGTCTCCCTTCGAATGATAATAATCCAGGGCCTCGTTGAACTTCACCAGTCCCGCCCTGGTCTCCGCTATAGGAATGCCGCCGACATAGCGGATGAAGAAATAATCCTTCGGATTGTTGAAATGCTTCGCGAACATCGGAATCCTAAGATTCTTGTTCGAGCAGAGAGCCGTATAGGCAATGCTCGCGTCGTGGCGGAAGACGTGATTGCAGACAATCATCGCACCACCCTTGAAAGCCTTCCTGTAACCCTTCAGATTCTCCTTTCCCCTGATCCTCAGACCGAGGGCAAACCTATCGTAAAAATGAAGGCAGCGCCTTACGATTCCGTGAACCGTAGCGCGCCACCTGTAACTGAAACTTTCGTCTATGTATGGATAGTTTTCATCAAACTGGAACCGTCCCTTGGAAGAATCCTCGACCAGGACCTTCACCAGCCTCTGCGTCGGGTCCTCCGGAAATGCACTTTCCGGAATCGGCACGAATACTCCTGGTTTTACGACTAGTTCCTTTCTGAAAAACATTATAAATCCACCTTTGGCAACTTGGAGAGTCCAGCGGCTATGTCAGCATCCGTAGGGATGGTATCCGACATCGTGCCGTCGTTGAACTGCTGATAAGCATAGAGATCAAAGTAACCCGTTCCGGTAAGACCGAAGACAATGTTCTTCTCCTCACCAGTTTCCTTACACTTGAGAGCCTCATCGATCGCAACCCTGATGGCGTGTGCGCTTTCAGGAGCAGGAAGGATACCCTCTACGCGTGCGAACTGCTCAGCAGCCTCGAAAACTGAAGTCTGCTCTACGGCCCTGGCCTCGAAAAGACCGTCGTGGTAGAGCTGAGAGAGGATGGTTGACATACCGTGGAAACGGAGACCGCCGGCGTGGCTCGCAGAAGGAATGAACTGCGCACCGAGGGTGTACATCTTCGCGAGAGGGCAGATTCCGCCCGTATCGCAGAAGTCGTAAGCGAACTTACCGCGGGTGAAGCTTGGGCAGGAAGCCGGCTCCACAGCGATTACCTTATAATCAGCCTCACCACGGAGCATCTCACCGATGAACGGAGAAACGAGACCGCCGAGGTTGGATCCACCGCCTGCGCATCCGATGATGACGTCAGGCTTGATGTCATATTTCTTGAGCGCAGCCTGTGTCTCGAGACCGATGATGGTCTGGTGGAGAAGCACGAGGTTGAGCACTGAACCGAGTTCATACTTGTAGCCCTCAGACTTCACTGCAGTCTCGACTGCCTCTGAGATGGCGCATCCGAGGGATCCTGAAGTGCCAGGATGCTCGGCGAGAATCTTGCGGCCGACCTCGGTGGTGTCGCTAGGAGAAGGAGTGACCGATGCGCCGTAGGTACGCATAACCTCGCGGCGGAAAGGCTTCTGCTCGTAAGAGCACTTCACCATATACACCTTGCAGTCAAGGCCGAAATATGAGCAGGCCATTGAAAGGGCTGTACCCCACTGGCCGGCGCCTGTCTCAGTAGTCACTCCCTTGAGGCCCTGCTGCTTCGCATAGTATGCCTGAGCGATGGCAGAGTTGAGCTTGTGGCTGCCTGAAGTATTGTTTCCTTCGAACTTGTAATAGATCTTGGCAGGAGTGCCGAGAGCCTTCTCAAGGAAATAAGCTCTTACGAGCGGAGAAGGACGGTACATCTTATAAAAATTAAGAATCTCGTCAGGGATAGGAATCCAGGCGGTATCGTTGTCAAGTTCCTGCTTCACGAGCTCCTTGCAGAAGATAGGCTCAAGTTCCTCGGCTGTGAGAGGCTTGAGAGTTGCAGGATTGAGAAGCGGAGCCGGCTTGTTCTTCATATCAGCGCGGACGTTGTACCACTGTGTAGGGATCTCATCCTCATTGAGATAAATTTTATAAGGGATTTTCTGTGACATAATAATATAGCGTATTGTTAAATTCTAAAATCGGACTAATTTACGAAAAATATCCTTACAATCAGCCATTTTAGCGGGAAGTCTTTCCAAAAGCAAGGTTAGCCGTCTGATATAGGGCCTGGGCCTCGCGGGAAAGGGAATCCACAGGAACCTCGAGAGGGGTCTCGACATAGCCCCACTCCCCTTCAGGAGCAACGCTGTACTGAGAAACCACGCGGACCGGAGAAAGCACCGTCAGGATGCCGTCCCTGTAATATCCAAGGTCCTGATAAGTAGCCATAAAGGCCCTCTCGCGGAACGAAGGAGAAAGGACGTCCGAGCCGTAGAAGTGATTGTCATAAGGGATGCCGAGGATGTGGAACAGAGTCGGGAAGACGTCGATCTGCGAGCAGACCTTGCCGACGTGCTGAGGCTCGATGAAGCCAGGAGCATAAATCAGGGCAGGAATATGGTAGCCCTCCAGAGGAAGGCTCGTCTTGCCGGCGCTGGATGCGCAGTGGTCGGCGATGATCACGAAGACGGTATTGCCGAACCAAGGGCGGGTGGAAGCCTTGGCGAGGAAATCGCCGATGGCGTAGTCCGTATATTGGACGGCGGCCCTGCGGCAGTTAGGATTATCGCCCTCGAAAGTGATCCTGCCGTCAGGATAGGTGTAAGGACGATGGTTGCTGATAGTCATAATATGCCCGAAGAACGGAGCCCCGGAAGCAGCCTTAGCATCGAAAATAGCAAGGGCCTCGCGGTAGGAATCCTCGTCGGCAGTACCCCAGATGTTGCTGAAGGAAATCGCCTTCTTGTCATAGGACTCCTTGTCGAAGACATCGTAGCCGTTGCCCCCGAAATAAGCCTTCATATTGTCGAAATAGCTGTCGCCGCCGTAGATATAAGTCGTGGAATAACCCAAAGAACGCAGGATTGAGCCGGTCGTATAGAGGCCTCCGTTGTCCGGACGCTTCACGATGCTCTCTCCGGAGCTAGGCGGAATGCAGAGGGTAAGGGCCTCCAGGCCGCGGACCGTGCGGTTGCCCGTCGCAAAGAGACGGTCAAAGACAAGGCTCTTCTCCAGAAGGGTATCGAGGTTCGGAGTGATATTCTCCTCGGTATTGCCATAAGCAGTAAGGAACTTCGCGCTGAGGCTCTCGACAGTGATCAGCACGATATTCTTCGGAGCCACTGCAGTAAGCGAATCCGCCCCGCTGACGAGGGAATCCTTGATAGCCTCGGCCTCCTCGGCAGGAAGCAGAGGGTAGAACTTCGCGTAATCCAGCTCGTTGCTGGTGAAGGCCTCGACGAAATCCCAGCAGCCATTCTCCTGCAGCTGAGTCACATACATATCCTTCGAGTCCATCTTCATATAGCTCCAGTGCAGCCAGAAGACCGACAGGCAGACGCCGACGCCCATCACTGCCAGGTTCTTCAGCCACCTTCCGGCGCTCTCCACCCCGGCTTCGCGGATGTCGTGTCCGCGCACCATCAGATAGCAGATCGCCATCGCGCCAAGCAGCACGCCGAGCACCACTGGCACCATCGGATACGACTCCACGATATTGCCCACCACCTCGTGCGTATAGACGAGATAGTCCACGGCGATGAAGTTGTACCTCACGCCGAACTCCTCCCAGAACACCGGCTCGCCGATGAGGTTGAAGAGCACGATCAGCACGGCATACACCGTCATCATCACGCCAAGCACCGCCAGCCTCCATCCATCGCGGATCTTCGGAATGAAGAGCTTCAGCAGGAAGCTCACCAGCAGCACGCTCAGCAGGGCGTTCGCAACGCGCGGCGCAGCGGAGCCGTACTCGTCGGTGATGTCGTTGAAGAACACCACATAGAATGTCAGGGCCGCAAGCAGGCAGCCCAGAATCCAGCTATAAGGAGAACGGTACTTCACCTTTGCCGTAAAGGTATAGATCAGAAAGGCCGGAACGAGGGCCACGAATGAGAAAGCCACATCGTTCAGGGCTCCCAGAAGGATGATCCTCAGGAATCCGCCCACGCCGAAGTTGATCTCGGTTATAGGCATAACCATCAGCACGAGGCGCACGATGAAACCGACCACGACCGTCAATGCCGCATACCTTGGGGCAAAGAAACGGAACCAGTCTTGAACTTTTTTCATATTTAGATTGAGTGTTTGTTCGGAACTATGACTTTGAGGGCAGCAGGAACGACATTTATCCCGATTTCCCTGCCCATCTGATACGGATCGCCGTCGAAATGCACGGGGCCCTCGGCGCTCCTCTCTATACGGATCTGCTTTCCGCGGAAATACTTGACATACCGGCTCTTAAAGGACGTGCCGCCCATCAGGTGCCACAGCAGCCCCGGAAAGGCCCAGGTCCTGAAAGGCTCCACCACGCAGACGTCCAGCTCGCCGTCAGTCACGCTGGCCTTCGCCGTAATCCTGGCGTTGTTGCCCCACTGGTTGGCATTTCCCACCGTCACCAGCGTCGCCGGCCCGTCGTACACCATCTCCCCGTCAACGCACACCCTGTATGCGTCCGGCTTGAATCCGAACCACGCCTTCGCGCTCTCGGACACATAGGTGCGCAACCCGCGCGAGCCCGCCTCCGCGAACTTCCAGCTGACGAGGGCGTCGATGCCCATTCCCGCCGTACAGAAGAAGGGATGTCCTTCGAAGAGGCCGTAGTCCATCGTCGCCACCTCCCCCTTGTTCAGAAGGGCGGCAGCCTCCGCTGGCTTCCGGCTGATTCCCAGATGCAGGGCCAGCCCGTCGCCGCTTCCGCAAGGGATGATTCCCATCACCTTGTCCGTCCCCACGAGGCTTCTCGCCACCTCGTTCTGGGTGCCGTCGCCACCTATGGCAACGACCACGTCAGCGTCAGTGCCGACAGCCAGCTCACTTGCGTGGCCGGCATATTCCGTATATACGGTTGAAATTTCGTAAAGCGAGGAATCGACCGATTCCTTCACGATTTTCACAAGTTCAGTTTTGTCTTTGCCGCCCGAAATAGGATTTACAATGAGCAGCAGCGTTCGTTTCATCCTTCTTTTTTCCCCAGATTAGTAAAGATCTTTTCTGCATTTGAGGCCTTGTCGTTGTTCTTCGCATTGGCCTTGCCGAAGTTGAACGAAATGCCTGCCATAATATATCTACCAACGCTATTGGTATATACGTCTTTTACATAGGTGTCCGTAACGATATGAGACTGTGAGTGCCTCTTATCGAGAATATCAGACATTCCGAAAGTTAGGGAAAATTTCTTGAAATCCTTCACGATGCTCGCATTCCAGAGCGAATAAGGCTTGTAAACTGAGGAGAAGCCCTTGTAGAAATAGCTGCTGATGTCGGTCTTGAACATAAAGCCCGACTCGAGCTGATACTCGAGGTTGACCGTATTGACGAAAGTCCAGGTATTGACATTCGCCGTAGAAACCAGAGAATACTTCGAACGGTTGTTGGAAGCCGAGAAGCTCTCGTACAACGACAGATCACCGAAGAAGGCCATGATGCCTGCGGAAGATGAATTCACCATATTGCGTCTGGTGCTGGTCGAGAAGCCGCTGTTGCCGCTGTAGAACTCACTGCCGTCAGCATCACCCCAGAACGAAGCCATCATCGAAGCATAGTCGAAGTTCTCCTTGTCCAGACCGGCGAGGGTGGATTTCGCCTGATAGGTGGAATTGACCGTATAGTTCGACTCATAACTCATCATCAACGTCAGCATAAAACTTCTCATCCTGACCCTGTGGTTGAAGAAGAACTTGCCGCTAACAGACTTCTGCGCCTTGTCGGAGTTCACAGGGATGGAATAGGATATACCCTTGTCATCGTACCAGGATGCATACACCAGCGGATTCGTGGTGAGACTGCCCCTTAAGGTAAGGCTCACTAACGGCTTGTGAGGCATAATATACGAGAACGACACTTTGCCACCGTGGTCGAATGACGGCTTGAGATACACATTACCCGTAGATATGCTCAGAGGATTGGACACATCCAGCACGGAGCTTTGCAGAATATATGACGGCATCTTGCTCTTGCCTTCGTAATCCATCCTCACGCTCAGTTTGTCAATCTTGAAAAGAAAATCCACGTTCGGAGCCCAGTTCAGAATCCACTCATCCTTTCCCGTCGTGCTCTCCGACCCGTGCTGCTTCGTATAATTCACATTCTTCTGCTCATAGAGAATCATTCCCAAATCCAGCTTCGGATAATGGCTAAGATCCAGCAGCGACTTGGCCTTACCGGCTCCGAGATAAGATTTCAGTTTCAGAATCTGACGGAAGACCGTCTTCTTATTCGACTGGAACAGGGAGTAATAGTCGTTGTAATCTCCCCTCACCCCCTTGGACGCCTGGTCATAGGCCGTATCATCCTTTCCGGAATCAGAATACGAGCCGAACATCGTCAGCGACCAGCTGGTAAACGGAGCAAGCCTGTCCGAATAGCGCACACGAACCTGCGAATTGAAGTCGTGCGCATCGGTATCATACATCAGGTCCAGAGTCTCCTTCGTTCCCGAAGAACCGGAGCCCGAACCATTACCCGAACCATTACCCGAACCGGAATTATTCCCCGTTCCGACATTATAGGCAATCATACTATATGAAGTCCTGTCTCCATCGGAATCAGTATAGCCAGCCTGGGCCTCGACCGAAACCAAAGCCTTCGGCCTGACTTTCGGGAACGGATTCCAATTATAATTCAGTTTGAGTGAAGATGCTGCCTTCTTTGAATTCGATGCGGAATACGAGCGGCTGAAGTTGCCGAGCTCATCGCCTATGCTATAAGCCGACTTGCTGTCCGACAATGAGTTATCCTCCATATATCTGAAAGTGCCGTACAGATGGAAGCCCTGAGTCTTCTTGCGTCCCGATGACAGGGACATCTGTGCAGACAGATCCTTCGAATCATAATGAGAGACATCCTTTCCGTCCGTCACGATCTCGCTGCCCTCGGCCTGGAAAGCCACCTTGTTGGATTCGCTCTGCGAGTCCTCTTCCCCACCGTTATACTTTATGCTGATATTAGGCGACCAGCCCTTGAACCTGTCCGTGTTGTAATTCACGCCGACCTCAGTGTTCCTGAACGAGCCGGCCTTATCTTCCGACATAGTTCCGCCCACATAATCGGCCGGATCCATAGCATTCTGGGTTCGGGCAATCATCGTCACCTGGTCCTTCTTGTTATACGCGGCCACCGTCGCCCTCGCTCCATAGAGCACGTCGTCAATGTCGATATCCCCGCCCGCGAGCACGTCATCGGATGCGCGGCTGCTCCTGTGCTTGCCGAAACGGGCCTTGTTGCCGTCATTCATAGCAGTGGCGCCGGCCGCAAGGCCGATGTTGCCGAACCATCCTTTCTTGTATTCCTCCTTGAGTTCCAGGTCCATAACCGTCTTGTCCTTAGCGTCATCCGCCTCGGCGAAGTAGTCGCTATTGGTATCGAAGACCTTGATCTTCTGCAGAATCTTGGCCGGGATGTTATGGAATGCCACCTGCGGATCGTCGAAGAAGAATGTCTTTCCTCCAATGGTCACGTCCTGGACCAGTTTGTCGTTGATGAAGACATTGCCGTCCTTGTCGATCCTCGCGCCCGGAAGTTTCCTCACCAACTCGATGAGCATAGCGTTCTCCCTCACCCTGTACACGGAGGCGTTATACACCAGGGTATCCCCCACCACCTTGAAGCCGCCGTCATAGGCCGTCACCTTCGCAGCATCCAGAGACTCAGGATTTTCCGCAAGAAGGACCGGCAGCGAAGCGCTTCCGTTCAGGTTCATCATCTTCTTGAACGGACGGTAGCCGAGAAGTTCGACGTGAACATTGTAATAACCAGGAACTATGTCATCGAAAAATACCACTCCACTGGTGTCAGTCACCTCGAAGCGGTATATCACAGTGTCTTTTTCTGCAACCAGATAGGCTGAAGCATATGGAATACCCTTGTGAGTAATGGAGTCCCTTACCGCAACGAACAACATAGAATTGTCGAAGCGGTCTCTAATCTGTGCAATCGACGTAAGAGACAGCAATAGAAAAATAGTTAAAAGGACCGGTCTGAGGTACTTCATAACGTTTAGGAT
>JAILCZ010000160.1 GCA_024689985.1 Bacteroidales bacterium
GGCTACTCCTTGATGCGCGCGTAGAGCTTTGCGACCAAGGCTCCGCTGATGTTGTGCCATACGCTGAAGACGGCTCCTGGAATGGTCGCCATCGGGGCGTATGCGAAATGCATTACTGCGAGGCTTGAAGCCAGACCGGAATTCTGCATTCCGACTTCTATGCTGAGCGCGACCCTCTTCTTGTGAGGAAGACCGAGGATCCGGCCGAGCAGATAACCTACTCCAAGTCCTCCTATGTTGTGCAGGAAGACCACGAGTATGACTATGAGGCCTCCTGTGAGGAGTTTGTCAGCATTGTGCGAAACGACGATACCAACAACCATCATTATCATAAGGGTAGAAAAGGCCGGGAGAAATTCTACGGCCTTTTTCGTGAAATTGCCCAGGTATTTCTGACAGAAGAGACCTGCGATTATCGGAAGAATGACCACATAGAGAATGCTCAGCAGCATACCGACGGTGTCCACGTGAGTCATCGTGCCGGCAAGCAGCCAGACTAGAAGGGGAGTGAGCACTGGTGCCAATATGGTGGATGTGGCCGTCATACCGACGGAGAGGGCAAGGTCTCCCTTTGCGAGGAAGGTGATGACATTGGATGCCGTGCCGCCAGGGCAGCAGCCGACGAGGATGACGCCTATTGCCAGCTCCTCCGGAAGGTGGAAGGCCTTGGCGAGGAGCCAGGCAAGTCCCGGCATTATGGTGAATTGGGCCAGGCAGCCGAGAATGACGTCTTTAGGTCTCTGGAAGATTATTCTGAAATCTTTTGCCGACAGGGTCAGGCCCATTCCGAACATAATCAGTCCGAGCAGGGGGTTGATGACCTTTGTGCTGACGGCCTTCATCGGGCCTGGGACAAACAATGAGAAAGCTGCCATCAGGAGCACGAGCAGTCCCATCCATCGGGAAATGAAATCACAAATCTTCTTCATCCAGTTTATTTCTTTCTTACAAGTTTTACCGGGCCGAGAATGCCGCTTTTCTGAAGAGGTACCTCAGGCCAGTACGGAACGAGAGTCCAGAACTTGTCCTTCGGAGTGATCTGTTTCTCATTGATTCCCTTGATATGGTTGGCCCAGGTATTGGCTACGTGGATTTCAAGGGTGTTCGTACCGTCTCTCAGGGCTTCGGTAACGTCGACGCGGTAAGGCGGCGTCCAAAGAGTGCCGCAGGACTTGCCGTTCACGAAAATCTCAGCTATGTTGCAAATATCGCCGAATTCAAGGAAATAACACTGCCCTTTCTGCACTTTTGCATCGAAAGAAGTCTTATATACGGCTGTACCGGAGAAGTATTTGACGAACGGATCGCTGCAGTCCTTCCAGTCAAAGAGATCGTCAAATGTCATCTGCTTCTTCTCACCCCTGAATTCGAAATCTGCAGTCCATCTGCAGTCCAGATTCCTGGCCGCCTCTGCCTGGAAGATATTTCCTCCCTTGAAGGAAGCCTTCTGCTCGTCCTTCAGCACGATGAAGAGGGACTCGCTGCCCTCGAGATGCAGAGGCATAGCGAGCCGGCCGTCTTCGAAGCTGAATTCCGTCGTGCGGATGATTTCTCCGCTTACCGGAACCCAGATCTCAGGAGTTCTGCCTGTAACTCGGAAGGAAGCCTTGAAATCCTTCGCAAAGCCGTCGTGGTTGGCGATGAAATAGATATCCTCGCTGTCTGTCCTTCTGTGGCAGAAGTTGAGGCCTTCCACATAGGAATCGTCCTTTCCCGTTGCAATGAAATCAGGCTCCACGCCAAGGCTTGTGAAATCTTTGCCACTGTATGGGAAGGTGTCTATGATCGTTCTTCCGGCCTTCTTCAGGGCCTTGAAGGCCTTGGCGCTCTCCTTCGTGATGATTCCGTTCGGATTATGGATGTCCACAGGCGGAACTACGATGATCTTGTATCTGCCGAAAGAATTCTTTGCGGTTCCGGATTTGGTCTTGTCCAGGAGAACATCGGAATTGAAGGTGTCGTAGTGGTATCCGTGCATAGGGTTGATCCAGTCTTGAGGCAGGGTCGCGTGCTTCGGATATACGACTCCGCACCTGCTGGTGTCGCGCTCCATCGGGTCTCCCGCCATCCTGGCCTTCTCGCCGTTCACCCTTTCTTCTCCGTACAATCCCGGGAAGAGAGGAACGAGTCTCTCCGGATGCACTGCTCTCCTGGGGAAGTCGTCACCATTCCAGACGGCGATGTCCACGACCGGTTCTCCGGCCTGAAGTAGGGCCTGACAGCGTATTGTATAGTCTATCCAAGCCTTGCTCAGTTTCCACCACGTCTGGTCTCTCTGGAAATATAGGCCGTACTTGTCCAGTGTCATACCGGGGTATCGGCCTTCTGTCCAAGGGTTATGGGCGTTGACGTGGAAGACGAAGCGGTTGATGCCGACGGCATACTCGAAGTCCTGCTGGGCTTTCAGCAGTCCCGGGTGCTCATCCCATCTGATGCTCGTTTCTGTGAATGCCTCGGCTCCGATTATTGTCTTGCCATAGATGTGTGCCCCTGAAACGGCATCCAGAATGTCCGAAGGCTTGTCCTGGGTAGGGGAATCCAGCCAGAATTCTCCCATAGGCATATCTGCCCATTGATAGTGCATCAGGTCATCGCTCATAGTCAC
>JAILCZ010000005.1 GCA_024689985.1 Bacteroidales bacterium
CGGAGGAGAAACTCCTTCCACCACAGGTCAGAGACCTGCCTTACCTGCTCATCATTATGGGCGCGGAGGATAAGGTTGTTCTCCATAAGTCCATAATTATATGGGAAACCCTCCTGGCGGAGGAAACACTTCTGACGGTACGCCTCACGGAAACCGATTCTCTCATAAGAATAGACGACGGGGATCTCCTGATAGATGCAGTTTCTCTCGAAATGAGGAACCTGGGCAATAAGGACGCCCTCCCCTATCCTCTGGTCGATTATATCATAGAAGGCACGGCCGGTAATCGTAATGTTGGCATCCATCCATACGCTATAGTCATAGTCACGCAGGACCTTGTGAGGCTGGAGCTTAACATAACGGGACAGACGGACGCTGTCATCATCCTCATAGCCTATGGGCCTGATCTCCCATACGCCGTCACGGGACGGCTTGGAATCGTTGGTGAAGCAGATGTAGTCGAAACTCTCATCCACGACTTCAGGCTGCCTCAGGCGGTCATAACCATTGACTATGCAGGTATATATTACTTTTTTCATTTCTTGGACAATATGCACTGGCGTCCCAGCTCTTCAAGATAATCCTGGGTAAAGAAATCCATCTTGCCGGCAAGCGAGGCGAAAGTCATCTCGCCGAAATAAACCTTTCCGGCAATCTCATAGAAGTCAACGCGGACCTCAGGGAAACCCTTTGAAAGGGCCGAAGCCGCTTCAAGCATCTTTTCAAGGCCCTTCGGACGCGGAACGGCCCCCTTGCCGTCACGATAGTGGTCGGTAAAGACGGAATACTCAGGATGGACATTCCAGTCAAAGTCATAGGAGTTGACATAGGTTCCTTCCTTCGTCCTGCTGTAGCAGACCCATACTCCGTAAGGCTTGCCGTCGAAGCACCAGAACTTATAGTCGACTATCGAGCTCGTAAACGGCTGCTCTTCCGGCTCAAGGAACTCCTCGGCGATGATGCAAGGCTTGATGCGGTTGTAATACATCTCCCCGTTCATATAGCCGAACCTGGTCTTGAGATGGCTGGCGAGGTCCTTTCGGATAGCTTCTGCATCGAAGCCCTTTGACTTGTCCACGATGTGGAAGGAGCCGCTGTCGTGGTTGCATTTGATGACGAACTTCTCAGGAAGAAGGTCAAAGTCAATCTCCTCCGCCGTTTCCCAGGCTCCGAGAAGAGGGATGAGCAAATCTCCGAATCCCTTTTCCTTCACATAATCCCTCACCCTGTATTTGTCAGAGCAGAGAGACCATTTGGAAGTGTCTCCGAAACACATCAGCCACTGTATCTTTTCATTGATGTCGCGTGGATTCTCCCAATCAATGGGATAACCCTTCCAATAAAGCCATTCCTTTTCCACCACTCTTTTGTGGCAGAAGTCAAGCATACGCCTGCGGCACCAATTTCTTATCTTGCTTTTAAGACTCATTTTCAATCTCTAACTCTATTTTACTTTAAATGAATTTTATCAAGCTTGGACCTGACAAAATTCTTCTCCCCGTCGCTCAGGCCGAAGAAATACGTGGAAGCCAGGATGGCAAAAGTGCTGGCGGAAGCCACGGCAACCATACGCCAGATTCCAGGATCCATAATCTTCCAGACGGCAAATCCGGCACCGAGACCGAAGACGGTCACTGGAAGGACCTTCCAGAGCACTTCCTTGAAATACATCCTGATCGGGAAGCCCGTAACCTTGCTGATTATGAGGAGCTTCACCACATTGCACAGGGCATAGACGCCGATGAACACATAGAAGAATGAATGTGCCGGGAAGCCGGCCTTGTACAGGATGAACGTAATAGGGAATATGAGGAAGGTAACCGAAGAAACAACGATGTAGAAATTCCTGATGTTTCCGTTAGCCTGTATCAATGTCGAGAATGAAGTCAGAAGAAGGTCCATCAATGCGCAGACAAGAGCCAGCTTCGTGAATATCGCAGTCCCATCAGGAGCCTCAGGTCCAAGCCAGAGACCAAGAATGGTCTCAGCCTCGAAGAGGAAAGGCACGAAGAAGAGGAATATGATAAGATAAGCATACTTGGAGCCCTTGCAAGCAAGGTCAAATGCATAGGACCTGTCTCCTGAAGAATACGACTTGGTAATCTGAGGATTCAGCGCCAGGAGAACATTCGTAACAAACTGCCTTACAGCCATTTCCACATTCAGCGAAAGGCCTCTCATAGTGTTGTATATGACACCGAAGACCAGGTTGATCAGCTGGGTGATACCCTGGGTGTTTAGCATATAGACTCCGAAGGAAAGACCGTTCCAGCCGGCGAAGCTGAACATCTTTCCGAAATAAGCCTTGTCGAATGATACTCCCGTACGGCTTTCAGGGCAGTATTTCCTGCAATAGATGGCATAGAGGATCCTGATGAAAAGGGCAACTGCCATCATCAGGAAACCATAGAGCAGGAGCCTGTCAAAAGGAGACTTGAGAAGGGCGAGAGCGATCAGAAGCTTGAAAACTCCCTCCACGACACCTATCACGGCAAACGCACCCATCTTCTCACGGGTGATTATGGCCGCGTTGTAAGGCACGCTGAGAAGGTTGATGATGAATGAGACCAGGGAGAACTGGAAGAGAATCTGGGCGACGCCCGTCCTGCCCTCCGGAAGATTCATCACATTGCCGACATACCAAGGACCGACAATCTCTCCAAGAATTAGGATGACTGCCGAAACCAGGAGCATAATGCCGTTGGCAGTGGCGAACACCCTCTTCTGACTCTGCAGGTCTCCCCTTCCGATCTCGACAGCCATAAAGCGGCTGACGGCTGTCGAAAGGGAGCTGGTAATAATGGCCATCATCGAAACGAAGCTGGCCACAGCCTCATATACGCCTCTGTCGGAAGCGCCGAGGGCATTGAGCACCACCCTCGCAGTATAGAGGCCGATGACCATAAGAAGGAACATACGGAAGTATAGCGCAAGAGTGTTCCGCGCAATCCTTCTGCTGTTTTCCGATATCGTAGATGGTCCGGCCATTGGCAATCTTACTTGTTTCTGTCCTCGTTGAAGGCCTTGAGACGCTCCTCGAGAATAGGATAGTCCTCCTCCTTCATATTGCTGGTACAGATTCTGAGGCCCTTCTCCTGGCTTCCGGAATTGGCAAGGTTCACACAGCTTACCCCGTAATACATCAGCTGGGCAATGAGCTCAGCACCGGAAAGGTCCTCATATCCGACCGTGAAGAAGAAACCGTCACCGATAGGATCCTTTACGTCGTGACTATAGACGATGTGGAACCCGTTGTCGGTAAAGATCTTCTTGAGTCTCTCCGCACGACGGCCGTATTCCTTCATATCGGTTACAAAGTTAATCTTTCCTTCAACACTTGCATCAAGCATTGCGGCATAAGCCCACTGAGTAGCGTTGGACGTACCGCAGGTATTGTTCTCCACGACATAGTCTATGAAGGTAGGACCATAGGCACCGCTGTTTCCATAACGCTGAGCAAGAGCCGGATACTTCCTTCCATAAAGCTTGTCGCTGATGCAGACGAGACCGATTCGGCCTCCTGCGTAGCTGAATATCTTGCTGGCGCTGGTCATCACGATGCAGTTTGAAGTGTAGTTCGCGATGCTCGGAGCGAACGGAGCCTTGAAAGGATGGCTCAGGTCGCGGCGGAAATCCATACAGAAATAAGCCTGGTCCTCGAGGACGATGGCGTCGTACTTGTCGGCAAGTTCGGCGACAATCTTCAGCTCGCTGTCTTCCAGACAGATCCAGGCCGGATTGTTAGGGTTGCTGTATGCGATTGCGGCTATGTCTCCGTGGGCGAGTTCCTGCTCAAGAGCCTGTCTGAGCTTGGGACCTCGGAAAGAGAAGATATCGAACTCCCGCCACTGAACTCCGAGCATTCGGCACTGGGCCTGCTGCAGAGGGAAGCAAGGGTCGATGAAGAGTATCTTGTTCTTCTTGGCATCAATCTGAGCAAGAAGAAGGATCGTCATAAAAGAGCCTCCTACGGTTCCGGAAACAGGAATCACAGATTCCGGTTTGAAATCCACGTTCAGGAAGGCTTTGATGAAACGGCTGCCGGCCTCCTTGAGCTCAGGAAGACCTGCGCTTGATGGGTATTTGCCGGGGACGCCCCTCTTGAGGGCTTCGATTTCCGCATTGAGGCCGATGACATTGGCCGGTAATCCAGGATCACCCTGTTCAAGATGAATGAACGGGATGTCAGTAGCTTTTTCAATCTTCTGGGCAAGTCCCAGCATCTGACCAATGCTTGCAGATGCCAAATCGCTTATATGGGCCTCGCCCATATGCTTTCGTACTAAATCTTCTGGATATACTTTCATCGGATGATTATTTATTTAATCAAAGATACGAAAAAAATAGTCTCTTTATGAGAAAATGGCCACAAGACCTGAAATGCCTATATAGGCATAGACCACCTTTCTGAGCACCTTGAGCGGCATTCTCCTATAGACCATATTGCCGAGCCACAGGCCGATGAACACGGCGATGACAGCATAGATCCAGGCGACGCATACCGCGTGGGTCACGAAGCCCTGGTTGAACCTGAAGATGGTCATAGCGAAATTGCCGATGAGGAAGTAGGTCTGGGCCATTGCGGCGTATTCGTCCTTGGAGTCCGTGCTGGACATAAAATAAAGGACAGCTGGAGGGCCCTGCATTGCAAAGAAACCGCCCATAAGGCCGGAAGCCGTACCCATTGCCACCTGGACCGGAAGCGTCGGCTTCAGGCGGATTCTCTCGCTGAAGCGGAAGAAGTAAATGCTGACGAGGATCAGGATGACGCCGAGGATATGGCGCAGGACGTGGCTGTCCACCCTGGCGACGACCCCGACCGCGAAGAAGGAGACGACAATGAAGGTCAGCAGAATCGGCAGCAGCTTCTTCCACGGGATGAACTTCCAGTAGAACATCGTGAGATAAAGAGAGTTCACCATCGCGAGCAGGCCTGAAAGAGTGGTCGCCTCGGCATAGGAAGGCATTATGTACGGCAGAGCCGTCATAATGAAGATGCCGAATCCGAAGCCCGTGACTCTCTGTACGAAACTTGCTCCGGTACAGAAAAGAACCAGAATCAATATGGCCTCAACGCTCATCTACTGTATTCTTTGAAGCCTGTAACCAAGGCCGAAAAGCCCGATTGCAGAACCAACCCTGCGCATTACTTCGACTCCGCGGACGAAGACGTGGAAGGCATCCACGCTTCCCGGTTCAACATTGTCATAGCGGATAAGCGAAATGGCCTCATCCGCACAGCGGCGCAGTATCGTTGTCATCTTATTGGCCTCGGGGCTGCCGAGGGCGAAGCCGAGCACCTTCTCAGTTATGAAATCATCCATATCGTCGAAGCCTCTCGGACCATAGAAATCAGTGTATTTGAGCATCTTGCCCTGCTCCCAGTCGACATCCCACATCTTGGCAAGTCCGAGGCCGACATATCCGGCCCAGGCAAACGCCACCTCGGGATAGGAACTGTACTCCGAAACGGCATCGGCAAGATAAGCCTTTATCCATTCGTGCCACTTGGAATCCAAGTCTTCGGAAGAAAGAATCTGTCCGGCAAGAAGACCTTCCTCCGTACATATTTTAACGAGAACAGCCTCGAGGCGGTCCTCGAAGCTGTCATACATTTCAGTCTTTTCCATTGAACCGCTTTTACGGTGCAAAGATACACTATTTCAGGTAGAAGTCTTTGTACCAGATGGCGAATTTGCGGAGACCGTCACGGAGACTGGTGGAAGGCTTGAAGCCGAAATCCCTTTCCAGAGGGGTCGTATCTGCGTATGTGACAGGCACATCGCCCGGCTGCATCGGCACGAGTTCCTTATGGGCATCGAAATCGTAGTCAGCAGGAAGGACACCCGCGGAAATGAGCTCTTCCTGAAGGATATTCACGAAATCAAGAAGGTTCTCAGGACTGCTGTTGCCGATGTTATAGACCTTGTAAGGCGGCACCGGAAGGCCGTCCTCACCCTTCGCACGCTCAGGTGCCTTCGCCATAACGCGGAGCACACCCTCAACGATGTCGTCCACATAGGTAAAGTCCCTCCTGCAATTGCCATAATTGAAGATCTTTATCGTCCCGCCCTTGATGAGCTTGTCCGTAAATCCGAAATAAGCCATATCAGGACGGCCGGCAGGTCCATAGACGGTGAAGAAACGAAGTCCGGTCGAAGGGATGTCGTAGAGCTTGCTATAGGCGTGGGCCATAAGTTCGTTGCTCTTCTTGGTCGCGGCATATAGGCTGACAGGATTGTCCACCTTGTCGTCAGTGCTGTACGGCACCTTCTTGTTGGAACCATAGACGCTGGAAGACGAAGCATAAACCAGATGTTCTACTCCCCTGCGGCCTTCCGAATAGCTGTTGCGGCAAGCCTCAAGAATATTGTAGAAACCGATGAGATTGCTCTGGATATAGGCATCAGGATTGGTGATGCTGTAGCGTACGCCGGCCTGTGCGGCCAGATTCACCACGATATCCGGCTGATATTCTGAGAAGATGGTATCAATCGTACCCTTGTCGGCAATGTCTCCCTTGATGAAGAAGAAGCGGTCGCGGGAAATCTTGGCGATTTCACCGAGGCGCCAGTCCTTGATGCTCACATCATAGTAATCGTTCATATTGTCTATGCCGACCACCTTGATCTCCCCGTTATCGGAGAGGAGCCGGAGTACGAGATTGGCCCCGATGAAGCCTGCCGCACCGGTCACGAATACCGTCTTGTTCTCAAATACACCCATCACTTAGTCTCTCTTGAAAATATCTCTTGTATATACCTTGTCCTGAACGTCGTCCAGAACTGAGTCATAGCGGTTTGCAATGATTGCGTCGCTTCTCTTCTTGAACTGGGCAAGGTCATTCACGACCTCGCTGCCAAAGAATGAAGAACCGTCCTCTATGGTAGGTTCATAGATGATGACCTTTGCACCCTTAGCCTTGACACGCTTCATAATGCCCTGGATGGAACTCTGACGGAAGTTGTCCGAATTGCTCTTCATCGTGAGACGGAAGACGCCGATGGTGACATCCTTCTCCTTTGCCTGGTCATAGACGCTGTTGGCGCTGTAATAGCCGGCCTTCTCAAGCACGCGGTCCGCGATGAAGTCCTTGCGGGTCTTGTTGGAATCCACGATTGCCGTGATCATATTCTGAGGCACGTTGGCGTAATTCGCGAGCAGCTGCTTGGTGTCCTTAGGAAGGCAGTATCCGCCGTAGCCGAAGCTAGGATTGTTGTACTGGGTTCCAATGCGAGGATCGAGGCAGACGCCGTCGATGATATCCTCGGTATTGAGGCCCTTCATCTCCGCATAGGTATCGAGCTCGTTGAAATAGCTGACACGGAGGGCGAGGTATGTGTTGGCGAAGAGCTTCACGGCCTCAGCCTCCGTCGTACCCATAAAGAGGACAGGGGTATCCTGCTTGATCGCGCCTTCCTTGATTATGGATGCGAATGTATGGGCCGCCTCCTCAAGCTTCGCATTGCCCTTGTCGTAACCCACGATGATTCTTGAAGGATAGAGATTGTCGTAGAGAGCCTTTGACTCACGGAGGAATTCAGGGGCGAAAATGATGTTCGGCACGATCACCTTCATAGTACCGTCAGCCTGGCGCTCGCGGTAAGCGAACTTCTGGCGCACGGACTCGGTATATCCCACAGGGATGGTTGACTTGATCACCATCACGGCATCAGGATTGACCTCAAGCACAAGTTCGATCACTTCCTCAACGTGGGAGGTATCGAAATAATTCTGCTTGCTGTCATAGTTCGTAGGAGCTGCGATTACGACGAAATCAGCGTCAGCATAAGCCTTGCGGCCGTCGAGGGTCGCTTCGAGGTCGAGATTCTTTTCCGCAAGATATTTCTCTATATATTCGTCCTGAACAGGAGAAATCTTCTTGTTGAGCTTCTCCACCTTCTCAGGAATGACATCTACCGCAGTCACCTTATGATGCTGCGAAAGAAGTGTCGCTATTGACAGGCCGACATAGCCCGTACCTGCTACTGCAATTTTCATATCAATAGAATTAAATGGTTAATCAATAAATCTGGCCCCGTCATCCGGTCGGCAGAAGAACACCTTGAACGTTCCCTCATATTCAGGGAATTTCTCCAGATACCTCCTGGTCAGTTCCTCCCTTATGCTTTCCTCACAGGCCGGATCCACGAGAGCGATGCAGGCTCCCTTGAAACCGGCGCCGCTGAAACGGCCTCCATAGACGCCTTTGAGCGTCTTCATAATATCGTATATGGCGATAAGCTCAGGAGATCCACACTCATAGTTGTGGATGGAGCTCTCGCAACTTTCAAAACTGAGATTCCCGAAAAGGTCAAGATTACCCGACTCCCAGGCCGTCACACCCTTGCGGACACGCTTGAATTCCGTATAGAAATGCTCGGCGCGACGTGAGAATCTTTCCGGCAGCCTGTCCCTCGTGGACTCGAACATCTTGTAAGGGACATCCCTGAGAAATGTCTTGTCAAGTGATTTCAACGGCTGGCCGGAGAAGGCAAGCATATCCCAGGCAGCCGTCCTGCACTCGCTGACGCGGAGATTGTAGTCACTTCCGGCAAGACTGCGGACAAGGCCGCTGTAAAAAATTCCCAGGCTGAAATCCTTCATTCCCTCAGGTGTGCGGATAAGCCTGTATTCTTCAGAATCAGTATCGACGAAAAGGAGGGCATTCTTTTCACCCAGGACTATGCAGGCCTGGTCGAGGATGCCGTTGTCAAGACCGATGTACTCCCTTTCCGCCTGGGAAGCAGTCTTGATCACCTCCATCTTGGTAAGGGTGATTGAATTCGCCTTGGCAAAAGCCATCACATAGGCTACGAGGACGGCTGCGCTGGCACTGAGTCCACCTATCGGAAGGGAGCCCTGCACCCTGCCGCGGATGCCCTTCTTCAGGACGAACTTCTTCCTGAGGGCGAAAGATGCGCCCCTTGCGTAGTCACCCCAGTCGCCTCCCCTTACGGAAGTAGGATGTTTCACATTGAATTCCACCCGACCCTCATAGGCGCTGCTTTCAAGGCACACAGAACCGTCATCAGTAGGTTCGAACCAGAGATCCACACCCTTGTCGATGGCGAATCCGGTCACAATGCCGTGCTGATGGTCCACGTGGGCACCTATAGGGCAGACTCTATAAGGAGAGAAAATGTGATATTGAGAAGAAGTCCTGGAGACAGGCTCAGGAAGGGACACACCGAGGACATTCTCCAACTTCGGTCTGAGAGAAGCAGGAACGGAACGCCTTCCCTTTATCATCTCGCTCAGATGCGAAGGCTGAAGCCCAAGCATTGCCGCAAGTTCTTTCTGGGAAAGGCCTTTAGCCTTCAGAGCTCCTTTGAGTGTGGTTTCCATATAAAATTCCCTATAACTAGGACAAATTTATATGGAATTCCCAAAAATTCAAAGGGAATTCCCAATTTTTGTATAGAGATCGAGATAAGCCCTTGCCGTATTCTCCCAGGAATAATTCTTCACCCTCTGGAGACCATAGTCGGAAACTTTCTTTCTGAACGAAGCGTCAGTCTCAAGGCTGAGAAGGGCTGATGCAATCTCCGCAGGATCCCTTGGATTCACGAGAAGGGCTCCATCCCCGAGAATTTCCGGGATGGCTGAGGTGTTTGAGGCGACTACAGGAGCGCCGCAGGCCATTGCCTCCAGGGATGGGATGCCGAAACTCTCCCTGAGGGAAGTATAAAGGAAGGCCATACATTTATTATATATGTCCGGAAGGTCTGTGTTCCTGACATAGCCAAGGCACTTGATATGGTCCAGGATTTCTTCGTGGCCTATTTCTGCGGCTATATTCCTGACATTCTCTTCGCTCAGGTCGGCAATCCAGAGAGGGAGTTTCTTCTGGGATTTCTGGAGATAGATCGCATAGGCGGCAAGTGTTCCAGCCGTATTCTTCTTCGGATCGGTATTACCGAGGAAGAAAAGATATTCCTGGCCGGCACTTTTCTGTTTGAAATTAAGGCTGTATCCGTTATAAACCGTGTAAATCTTGTCAGCTGGTATGCCTGCAATCTCCACGATCCTCTGCTTTTCATAATTCGAGACAGTGACAATTGCCGTGCTCTTCTTCACGACCCTAGGGACTACCAGGCGGCGATACACCCTGCCAAGCCTCTGATACAGGGACGGATTCTGTCCGCTTGCCTTTTCCAGGAAGATTACGTCGTGGAGGGTAATGACAAGTTTCCTGCATCCAGGGCACAGAGGCGCCGTATTGCTCGTACAATGCAAGAGGTCCGGCCTGATTTTTCGGACGGCCATAGGCAAGGCCACCTGCTCCCACAGGGCATAGCCCGGAGCAGATATATTCAGGATATGGAAATTAGAAGTTTCCTCCAGACAAATGTCCGGTCCACCGGCAGTAAGCACATAATACTCGTTCACCTTGTCGAGCTTCTGCAGACAGCGGAGCATTTCAAGCACGACGAAATCCATACCGTGCTTGTTCTCTCTGAATATCCTATGAGCCTCTATAGCTATTTTCATTTCGTATGTTCCGTATGTATAAACTTATCTTTCATCCCGCGCATCCGGAAAAGATTCACGAAGGCCATCACCGCAAGCACAGGAGCAACGAACAGGGACTTCAGCAGTTTCAGATCCCTCTGCTTTCTTGGCAAAGCGATCATATAGGCCAAGAACAGAATAACAGTCAGGCACCACCATTTTGCAGCCCCGCAGTCCCCCAGCAAGGTAAGCAGCAGAGCCAGCAAAACGGGCACCACCGTAATTATCATCCTAGGAAGGAAAAGCCATTGGATGAGTTTGTCGACCAAATCCAGATTACAGCTTGAGACAGCTGAAGGAAACAGGCTGACCGCCGTTCTGAAAGAATCAAACTGAGCGGCTATCCACCTGCGGCGCTGGTTGAAATAATTCCTGGCCGAAGATGTCTTTTCATCATAGACATATACGCTGCCGAGATAATCTATGAACACCTTGTCCCTCAGGAGCATAATTTCCAGTTCCTTGTCTTCTCCGGATGTGACGCACTTGCCTACGTTGTCATAGAACCAAGAAAACTTGAAGGCCATTCCCGAGCCGATGAGGGCCGAAGAAAGACCTAGTGCAACGTGGCCTGACCTGAAGACGGCGTTGTTCACTTCCTCGGAAGCAGCGTCAAGGACGGCCGTCGCCGTATCCCTGTTCTTCGCCGTCCTGTGAGCCTGGATTGCACCGGCTCCGTCCTGGAAGCCAGCTACGATTGAAGAAACGAAAGTCGGTTCGACAATATTGTCAGCATCGAGGATGACCACATAGTCAGCAGCACCACGGCCAAGATTCTGCATAGCGACCGAAAGGGCCTTTGCCTTGGAACTGTTCTCAAATGAAACAGGCAGCACCTCAACCGGGATCTTTGCAAGCTGCTCCATTGTTTCCTCCGTCATCCCGTCAGATATGACCTGGACACGATATTTGTCCGAAGGATAGTTCTGCTGAATCGCAGACTTCGCCGTATTGTAAATCACTTCATCCGCCTTGTATGCAGGGATGAGAATGACGACTGATTCATCCTCAACTGCGTGGGAAAGAGGAAGATGAGGCTTTCTCTTCGACGCAACGGCAAAGATCAGGAAGTACACAGCCGGGATAAGGATCAACAGGAACAGGATCTTATCCAATATATCCAAAACAGCTATCATACATCCTTCATTTTAAAAAAATCATTGACACCTTGCCATATAGGCACGACATTTTCGCATCGTCCGTGCACGACTTCCGTCAACGCCCTTTTCGGGAAGGAAATCAGGACCTGGAAAATTACAGAGAGGACATACCTTGCCCCCTTCAGATTGCGCTTCGCAAAAAGAAGACGGTTCCTGGTAATATAGTAGCAACGCAGCGGGCTATGCTTGCCCGAAGATGCGCTTTCCTTATGAAATACAGTGCAGGCCGGGTTATACATTATCTTCCATCCGGCACGCTTGAACATCACCGACCAGTCGATTTCCTCGTAATAGAGAAAATAACATTCCGGCATCGGGCCCACTACATCGAGAGCCTTCTTCCTGACCATCATAGCCGCTCCGTGGGCATAGGCGCTCTCCGCCGGATGGTTGAAGACACCGTGGTCGAACTTGTCATAGCCTATCAAGTTATTCCTCAGGGTAACGGGAGACAACTCCGTATAACCGGCGAACTGAATCTTGCGTGGCTGGTCGAAGAACCTGATCTTAGGGCACACTATTCCTACGTCAGGATTCTTTTCAAACATATCAACCAGGGCACCGAACCCATCCTCCTCCACCTCCGTGTCATTGTTGAGATAAAAGACATAGTCGCCGTGGACATACGGCAAGGCGAGATTGTTACCCCCCGCGAAGCCAAGATTGTCAACGCTTCTGACAGTCTTCACATAAGGGTATTTCTCGGCGAGAGCCTGAGCTTCATTCCTGTTGGAACCATTGTCCACGACAATGATTTCCAAATTACAGGATTGGATCTTCTGCAGAGAATCGATGAGACAGCAAGTTAGATCGTAACCATTGAAATTAACGGTTACGACGCTGACATCAGGCTTTCCCTGCGCTTCCTGGTTGTTCATCTGGTTGTATAGTTAGTGTGTTGTCTTTATTTTCTTTCTGCTTCATCTTTTCCACCTGGGCATCGAACACCGGAGCAAGGAATACCAGACCCAGACAGGTGTACGCGATGATGGAGTTTGGATACTGGCTGAAGACCTCATTGTTCGAGGACATCACGAAAAGTCCCGTCACACCGCTTAGGAAGGCCGCCGATATACCCTTCACCTCATTGTTCCTGATGGTAAAGAATATTATCATTCCTCCCCTCACCAGAAGGTAAATCATTATTCCCATATAAAGGGTCAGTCCAACGCGTCCTGTTTCCACCCACAGCTGCACGAACCAGGAATCCGTAGGAATGTCGGCCAACTCGGAGGTATCTCCGAATTTCTTGCCTCGTCCCGCACTCATTCCAAGGCTGTTTCCGAAAGGCAGAGGTTCAAGGAGTTCCTTGAGCCTGGCCTGGTTTCTCTGACGCACAAGGTAGGATTCGTCATTCTGGTCAAAAACGCTTCGGGCTCTTCGGATAACCGGATTGCCCTGGCCGATGTTTGTGTATTTCAGGAAGACCAATGACGATATCATTATTACGAATACCGGAATGGCCGTCCTCGGGTTACCGCACACTGCCACGAATACGGCAAGACCGGCAAAAGGAACGGCAAGCGCACTTCTGGTTCCCGAAATGAGGAGGCCATAAAGCGCAAGTGCAGCCGTGATGAAATAGAATATTCGAAGAATCGTATTCTTGGTATATGCCCCGACAATGAGGAATACCACGACGGCCATTCCCATATTGCCTCCGAAGTTCGAAGCATCAGTAAAAATGGAGAAATACCTGATACCGCTGTGGATGATATGGGTTCTCTGACCGTCCATCACGTAGAGGAAGTATTTCTCTGCGCTGTCCCATCCGATGTACTTCTGCATCAAGGCCTTTCCTACGGCCACCAGAACGAGCAGCGACCACACCACAAGCAGTTTGTGGACTGTCTTGAAGTCGTCGAAAGTCGTCTGTACGAGGATGATTATGATGAACATATACAACCCCATATTCCTGACGTGGGTGAACCATACGTAAGCGGAAATGGTGCGGGGATTGAATGCCTCAAGAATACAGTAGAAAAGCCAGATGCCGGTCGCGATCACAGGTTCCATCTGGATGTGTGAATATATGACCGAATGCGACATCACGTGACACAGGAGCACCAGGATATTGTATGCGATCATTCCATCCATAATGATTCCGATAGGAGCGTTGAGCCAGTACCGGCCTACAAACGGGATGAAGAAATTGACTACGAAAAGCAACAGATAGGAATACTTCAAGTCCTCCACCGTGATCATTATGATATAGGCGAGGACAGGAAGCAGGGCTACCGCCACCGGGATGATCATATTGCCCATTGCACCAGCAACGATCAGAACAAGCACCGAGACGACCGCGGCGATGCTGAGCATCACCTGGCGCCAAGGAGAATATTTTCTGATATTGTTGGTATTTTCCATTTATTCCTGAGTTTTCTGTTCTGAAAGTCCGAGGTTCTTGACCGTGAACGCGAATCTGTGCATTGCGGTATAAGGAGGGAGCATTCCGGTGAAGGCTCCGATCACATCCTTGTCGGCGTTGCTCAGGACGACTCTTATCGGAGTCATATTGGTCTGGAGCTTGAGCTGACGGAGAAGAATGTGGTCCATACCCTTCCAAGGACGAGATGAATCCACGAGCAGGAGGTTGATAGCAGCCGATGTGACGAGTCGGTTAGGAATCGAAACCCTTGACAGAGGAGGATATTCCACGATGATTACGTCGCACTCTGCAGGGTTCACGCTGTCGTCCATAGGAATGGCGAAATCGTAGATTGACCAGGACATAAGGAATGACTTCGAAGTGATGTCGAAATCCTTGTTCCAGCTGAAGAAGGCCGGTTTGAGGTCGATGCTCTTGAAATAATCCCTGAGCGTCTCGCCGAGTTCGGTCTTTCCGTCACCGTAGTCAGTACTGAAGACATTGATGATGTTCGTCAGCTTGGAACGGTCGAAGAAGTTGATGGTCGCATTGCCCACGTGCTGGATCGCTGAATTCTTCACGAGATCTGCGAACTTGTCCTTGCTGTTTCTCTCAGGAATGGCTCCGAGCACCTCAACGCCTGTGATTCTCTCACCGTTAGCCTTGTCGAACGGACGGCGGCTGAGGATTTCCATCAGCACGAAGAGAAGGAAGAGGAAGAGGAATTCGCAGACGAACACCAGGATCGTGAGGACTGTATTCTTGGTTGCCTCAGGTCCGATGGCGACGCTTGGAGGCGACATCACCTTGAAGGTCGCAGATGTCATCTGGAGGTTCTTCTGACGGAGACGGGCTTCATTGAGGGCCTCGAGAACCGCGAGGTAAGTCTGCTCGGAGAAATTGATCGAACGGTTCTGCCTCTTGAGGGATGATCCCACAGGAGAGAAGCGCTCGTACTCCCTGGTAAGGTCGCTGTAATTCTTATTGAGGACATCGAGCTCGGCCTCGCTCTTGGTCTCGAGAAGGAGGGCATCCAGCCACTGCTGGATGAGGTCCATCGAAGCAAGACCCTCCTTCGTGAATTTCTGCGAAGTGAGGTTGGCCGTGATGTTCTGGAGTTTCTCAGTCTCGCTCGCGATCTGAGTCTTGACGCTTTCAGCCTCTTTTTCGTTCTGCACCTGTGAATAGAGGCCTCCGAGCGTATTCAGGGACTTGAGGAACTCGGCATTGTTCGCAACGGTCTGCATACCATCGAGCTTGGCTTCGATAGTCATTCGCAGAGCCCGTGCGGACTGAAGATTCATATTGGTAGTCTCAAGGCGGACGTCGAGGTCACGTGTGCGCTCGGCGACCATCTTGGTCTGCTCTTCGTAGTTGATGATCTGATTGTCGATGTTGAAGTCCTTGAGACCTTCCTCAAGTGTATTGAGTTCAGCGCCGACCCTGACAAGTTCCTTCTCGAAATACTTGATGACATCGTTCGTCTGCTCATAACGGAGGAGTTTGTACTGGTTCATAAACTCGTCCGTAAGAAGGAGGAGAGTATGATAGACGATATACGGGTCGTCATTCTCGTATGTCATCGAAAGCATATCGGAACTCTGAACCTTGTTGACTTCTATGGAGTTGAGAGCCGTATAGCTGTAGTGGCGGTCATTCCAGTGGAAGAGTCTGTACAGATAGTTTCCGGTATCCATCGAGTAATACTCACGGAAATTCTCGAAGGTCTTTTTCTCGTCGCCCTTGACGACAAGGTCCATCACATCCTGCGGAACGGATTCAGCCAGTTTCTGGGATGTAGTCGCCAGAAGGAAGTCATTGTCGTTTTCCACGTCCAGATGGGTGAGGTCCTGGGCAAGAAGACGCATCGACACATTCTCCAGAGTCGATTCCGCCTTGATGATGCTGAGGAGGTTGTCCACCGCATTGTTGATGGAAAGCCAGTCCTGAGAACCGGAAGAAATTGACATAATGTCATATCCGGAAACAATACCCGTATAGATTGTCGTCGAAGACCTGTAGGTATCAGGTTTGGTTGAAAGAATCATTGCGACCACGATCGCCGCTATCGTAGGAAGGCTTATGAGCCACCATTTTCTCTTGAAGAGAAGTCTTAGGATATAGAGCAGTGTATTCATTTCTTAGTTTTTTTCTCAGGTTTCTTATACTCGGTTATGTCGATATGGACTTCACCGTCTTCGCTAACCAGGTCCGTGAGAATAGGCGTATGGGAGCGGATTTCCAGACAGAGGATGGACTCGATGATGGCGATTCGGCAAGCCTCATACTGGCCTACGGCACCCTGCTCGAAGCTCTTCTGCATATAGAGGTCCTTCTCGGTGATGGCACCGTTGAGATAGTTGACCTCAGCGGCCTTGTACTGTACCTGGGCCTGTACCATAGCCTGGGCTGCAACCTGAAGGACGGAGATCTGGTTGATGATCTTCATATAATAGGATATGATGTCCCTCTTCACAATCTCAAGCTCAGCCTGACGCTGCCTCTCGGCATATTCGATTCTGGCCTTCTGCTGCTTGACCTTGTTTCCATAATCCACGAATGCGGTCAGAGGAATCGAAAGAGACACACCCACGTTCCAATAGTCCTGAATCTGGGTTGCAGATGTCTGATTCCATACGGAATAGGTGGACTCCATAAGCGAAACGGCCGAAAGGTCGGAATTGCCGTGCGTATAGGTAGCGATTCCCCTTATATAATCAAACCACTGTCTCCTTACCGTCTTGAGCTGGCTTTCGTTGATTTCCACCGAGGTTTCATACAATGAGACCGCAGGAGCCTGCTCAGCATTCTTGAAAAGCACTTCGAGAGGCGGAATCTGAAGAGCCTCGAAGTCCGTGGCTGTCAGTTTCCTGAGATTCTCGAAAGTTGCATAAAGTTTTTCCGAAGTCTGGGCTCCGGCTGATACGGCCATCATACACAAAATGGCCGACACAAATATATTCTTGATCCTAAACATTTCCTTTTTGTACAAAATTAGTGAATGTCCTCATAAGAATCACGAAATCCATCCACAGATTGTGGTTTTCCGCATACCTTACATCTAGCATCTTCCTTTCTTCAGGAGACATGCTGCCGTTGTCCCCCCTTTTCTCTACCTGCCAGAGTCCGGTAAGACCGGCAGGGCAGTCGAACCGTGCGGAATACTTGTCATCTGTCAATGTCCTGGCCTCATAGAGAGGCAGCGGGCGGTTACCGACCAGGGACATATCCCCTTTGAGCACATTGAACAGCTGCGGAAGTTCGTCAATACTGTATTTTCTTATGAAGTGACCGAAAGGCGTGACTCTCGGGTCATTTTCAATCTTCACGAAATTACTAAGACCTTTGTCAGCGTGATATTGGTTCTGGTTCAGGAGGGTGCCAAGCATACTGTCAGCATCCTTGCGCATCGAACGGAACTTGTAGAAATCAAAGATTTTGTAATTGCGTCCCGCCCTCCTGGACTTGTATATGACAGGACCCGGACTTTCAATTCGGATTATGACCGCAACGACAATAAGCAGCGGCGACAGAATGAGTATCGCCACTGACGAGATAAGGATATCCAAGAAACGTTTCATTGCACCTTCTGATTTACTTCAAAAACAATATCCTCAGGATCGAACGGCTTCGCATAAACAATTACGGGAATCTGTTCCGGAGCTTGCAGAGGCGTCTCGGAAATTATCACGGAAGGCTTTAAGCCTGAATTAATTGCCGCAACCGCGGACTCGACATCATCATAACACAAGCAATTAAAATCTCGTCTAAACTGACACGCGATGATCTTGCAAATATGGTTGTTATCATCAACAATAAACAGAGTCTTCTTCATCATAAAAAAAGGTCAGTGTTTTTATTTATCTTGAAAATTAAGTAAAATTGCTGAAAATACCTCATACAACAAGCAAAAAATGTCAAACAGCAAGTCTCCGAAAGTTTCTGTGGTCATCCCCGTTTACAACACCGGGGAGTATATCGGCTCCGTGTTGGATGACATCTGCGGACAGACTATCAAAGACATAGAAATCCTCGTAGTCAACGACGGATCGACCGACGATTCCCAGGAAATCATAGACAGATACAAGGCGGAGCATCCGGAAATTATTTCCCTTCACGAAGAGAACAAGGGCCAGGGTGCTGCAAGGAACCTTGCACTGAGACACGCCACCGGAGAGTTCATCTATTTTATGGACAGCGACGACAGGATTGACAAGGACGCCCTTGAAAGACTCTATGACAAGGCCGTGGAAAACAATCTCGACCTCGTACTGTTCGATGCGGACACGATCAACGACAGTGATGGGCCGAAGTTCATCTACGACCGTTCCGGGATAGTTGACACGAAAAGGAAGTGGACAGGACCTGAGCTTATGGAATACGAGCTCAGACACGACTGCTTCTATGTTTCTCCTTGCCTGATGCTCGTGAAGAAGAACATCATCGACGCTTTCACCGATTTCCCTGAAGGAACCATTCACGAAGACAACGTGCTCGCCGTCCACGTAATGCTCACGTCCAAGAACGTGATGTATATGAAGGAGAAATTCTTCCACCGCAGGGTAAGGAAGAATTCCACGATGACGACGACCTATGGTATGAGGAACATCAACGGATACCTGGCAGCCTGCAAAATCATCCTTTCCTGGAAGAACGGGGTCAACGACAATCTTATCGACCTCTATATGAAATGCACCCTGGATTCAGTCATCTGGCTTGCTTCAGGGATGCCGTGGAAAGACAAACTCCGCACCTACAAGAAATTCCGCAATGCCGGAATAAACGAATATGTTTCAAGATTCCATTGGATAAGACTGGTCCTCAAGACTAAATGACCCGCAAGAAACTGACATTGATGTGGCGAAGGCTGAACAGCTTTGAGTTCGGCAAAGATGTCGTGCTTGTACCGAAACTGCTCGGCAAAGCCCTGGATTGCAATGTCGATATAGTATGTGGCTATGAAGACAGCCTCGAGGAACAGGTCCGCGGACACGAAACAGAATCCCTTAAATTCGTAAGACGCAATCTGACGACTTCAGTCAGGCAGAGAATTCCGGAAAATCTGAGATACATCAGAAAGCACGCAAAGGAGATTGACATCCTGATGTGCTTTCATCTGAGGCCAGAGTCCATTTTAAACATTCTGGCATACAAAAGACGGAATCCGGACGGAAAGGTCTATCTAAAAATGGACACGATTTCCGGTCGTGAATTTGATTTTTCGAGATGCACAAGAATAGGCAAGAGTATCCGTTCGTTCATTTATGGTGTCATTTTGGATAAAATTGACGTCATTTCCGCCGAAACATCCAAAGCGATGGATAACATCCTTGCAACGGCGCCCGAAAATTACTATCTTGAGAAAAAATTAGTCCTTGTCCCAAACCCTTTCGACGAGGATGAATTGAAAAGATTGAATATAACCGTCAAGTCCCACTCCGAAAAGGAAGACCTGATCATCACGGTCGGAAGACTCGGAACATATCAGAAAAACACCGAAATGTTTCTCGACGCTCTTGAGAAAGTCGGACTCGGGGACTGGAAATGCTGCCTCATCGGGCCTGCGCCGCAGAGCATAGTTGAGAGAGCTTCCCAAATCCCAGGAGTGACCCTTGTAGGTGAGATCAATGACAAAAAGACGCTTTGGGAATGGTACAACAAAGCGAAAGTTTTTGTGCTGACTTCCAGATTTGAAAGTTACGGACTCGTACTTTCGGAGGCGGCACGATTTGGGGATTATATAATTACAACGGACGTAGGCGCCGCGAGGGATATCTTATCCTGCACGAAAGGTGAGATCGTAGAGAGTGAAGACGCACCTGCCCTTTCAACGGCATTGAAACTGATTGTCTCAAGGGAAAAAGACATCAGCGACACGTCCACCTACTTAAATGAGAATACTGTTTTTACTATTTCACGGCTTCTACGCAAGCAACGGTATAAGCAAGAAAGTAATCAGCCAGATAGAGGCACTCCGTGAGGGAGGTGCCGAAGTCAATGTATGTCATTACGATGTCACATCAGATGACCATCGTCAATGGAAAGTGGACGCGAACGTCATTGCAGATTTCGGATGCAGTTTCACGGCCAAGTTGAAAAAGAGGCTCTTTTTCAAACCTATCATCAGATACATCCAGGAAAACAGACCGGATTACCTATATCTCCGGGCATTCCACAACGCAAATCCGATAACAATACATTTCCTGAAGGAAGTCAGGAAGGCTGGGACGAAGATAGTGATTGAGATCCCGACCTACCCATACGATGGGGAATACAGGGGATTCTGGCAGAATCTCCTGCTCCTGAACGACAAGATATTCAGGAAGAGTCTTGCGAAAAACGCTGAATACATCGTAACCTTCTCCCAGGATGACACGATTCTTGGCCGTCCGACCATAAAACTCTCCAACGGAATAGACCTGAACAAAATTCCACTCAGGAAGCTTCCTGAACGTCATCCTGATGAACTGCATCTTTTGGGTGTAGCCGAAATTCATTTCTGGCACGGATTCGACAGGCTCATCAATGGTCTGAAGCAGTACTACAAGAATGGGGAGCAGGAGACAAAAGTATTCTTCCACATCGTCGGAACACCATTCAATGAAACGGAAAAGAATACGCTGAAAAAGGCAGAAAAAGGCATTTCACAATATGTGATCCACCACGGAGCCCTTTTCGGAGACGAACTGAATGCCGCCTTCGACAAATGCGACATCTGCATAGGCAGCCTCGGAAGGCACCGCAGCGGGGTTTACTCTATGAATTCCCTGAAGAACAGAGAATATGCCGCCAGGGGCTTTGCCTTCATCTACTCAGAGAATGACCCTGATTTCGACAACGAACCATTTGTGCTCAAGGTTCCTGCGGACGAGAGTCCTGTTGACATCCAGGCAATCGTTGATTTCAGCAAGCAGAAATTCGACCCTGCGGCTATACGCAAAAAAACTGAGCACCTGAGTTGGAATACCCAGATGCTCAAAGTATTAAACGTAATCTCAAAGGATTAATCTACTTCTGCTGTCCCTCGATATAAGCCTTCAACTGCGCGGTGACGCAGTTCGTGAACTTGGCAAGGTTGATTGGCTTCGAGATGAAGTCATTGGCGCCAAGTGAGAGGGCCTTCATAACATTCTCATTGTCATTGGCGGCGCTGACCATTACGATGCGGATATCCGCATACGCAGGATTAGCACGCAGCATCTGAAGGAGCATAAGTCCATCGATTCCAGGCATCATAATGTCGAGAAGAATAAGAGCCGGCTTGTTCTCGGCGATTATGTCGAGAGCCTGCTGTCCGCCTGAAGCGCTGGCCACCTGACAAGTGAACTGTGAAAGGAACTTCTGGAGAAGAATCGTGTTGAGAGAAATGTCATCAACAATCAGCACAGTGTACTGGGAGATGTCGTGACCGTCAATTTCTGAAATAGCCATGGCAGTGTAATATTTTTATTTTAAAATATTCGATTTAAAGTATTCTATCGTCTTTGCGAGACCGTCGGCAAGTTTCACTTGAGGAAACCATCCATTCAAGACTTTGTTAGCCAGTGTAATATCAGGTTTTCGCCGTGTAGGATCATCGTTCGGGAGAGGCAAATATACAATTTTAGATTTAGAACCCGTCATTTCTATGACCTTTTCTGCGATTTCTTTTATGGTATATTCCTCAGGATTTCCAAGGTTGACCGGTCCCGTAAAATCGTCAGAAGTATTGTACATAATCTTGATCATAGCATCAATCAGGTCGTCCACATACTGAAACGAACGAGTCTGGCTTCCGTCTCCATAAATGGTAATGTCCTTGTTCGTAAGGGCCTGCATTATAAAGTTGCTGACAACTCTTCCGTCATTTTCCAGCATATTCGGGCCATAGGTGTTGAAGATGCGGATGATCTTTATCTTGGTTCCGAACTGACGGTGGTAATTCATAAAGAGAGACTCCGCGCAGCGCTTGCCTTCATCGTAGCAGGATCTTTCTCCAAGGGGATTGACATTGCCCCAGTAATTCTCGACCTGAGGATGGACGAGAGGGTCGCCATATACCTCGGACGTGGAAGCCTGAAGTATGCGGGCTCCGCTCTGGACGGCGATGTCAAGCATATTGATGGCTCCGAGAACGGACGTGCGGATGGTCTTTACGGAATCATACTGATAATGCACTGGAGATGCCGGGCAGGCAAGATTGAAGATCATGCTCAGATTCGGAATCTGCAGATGCGAGGCGTGCTCGATATCCAGATTGATGAAATGGAATCTAGGATGATCCTGAAGGTTTCTGATATTATCTATGGAGCTGGAGAAGAGATTGTCCAGACAAAAGACAGTCTCCCCCATATTCAATAAGCGAACACAAAGATTGGAACCAATAAAACCGGCTCCTCCTGAAACTAAAACGGCCACAATTCGGTAATTTTATCGTTAGTGTATCAAATTATTTACCAAATGTAACTATTTTTGCCGAAAATTTCCAAAATATGACACTACGCCATCTGAGTTTTACCAGCATTCTGATACAATTAATACTCATAGGAATCTTCGGAGGTATGATATACTATGCGACATACTACTGGAGACCCGGTGAAGAAACACACATAGAAAAAACCGAGGGAGCCTTCAATATCGCTACCCTCAATGCAGGAGGATTCAGACACCTGGTGGAGCCCAACGAAACGGCAAACCTCATACAATATGTCGCCGAGCAGAATGATATCGACATCCTCTGTCTCCAGGAAGTAGTAATCGGACAGGAACTGACCCTGGCGAAATTCAAAAAAATATTCAATAAGCAGTTCCCTTACATAGCAGTGGAAGACGACGAGGCCATCCTCAGCAAGTATCCAATTCTGGACAGGAAGCAGAAAGCCTTTATGAACAGCGACAATTCATATTCCTGGAACGATGTGATGATCGGTCAGGATACAGTCCGCCTGATCAACCTGCATTTCCAGACCACAGGCGTACACAGTGTCCAGAGGCTCAGGCAGAATGACCCTGCAGCATTGGCCAAGGTGTCATTCCGCAACGGTGATGTCAGGAAATACCAGGCCCACCTCGTACAGATGGACATCTACAACAGCCCATACAAGCCGATAATCGTAGGTGACTTCAATGCCATTCCTCTTTCAAAGGCCTACAGAATGATAAAGGCCGAGAACATCAGGGACAGTTTTATGGAAATGGGACGAGGCCTCGGAGGGACGTTCAGATACGCCTTCAATTTCATCCGCATCGACTACATAATGCACGAGGAAAGCATTTCCTGCCTGGGTTATAAGACTGTCAGTGACTTTGTAAGTGACCATAAGATGATAATGGCCACCCTGAAAATAGACTAGGCTCTCTTGGCCTTTTCCCAGACTCCTCCCTTCTTCCTGTTCACGAAGAAGTACTTCCACCCACGGATGACGGAGAGATTCATAAAGACAAAATAATACGGGACGAAAAGCGACGTCTTGCGTCGTCCCATCCTTTCAGCCGAACGACCTGCGATGGCCGTGACATACAATGCGGTCTGGAAGAAGAATATCACGCCATAGACGGCCGTATATCCGCCGAGGACGATGATAAGGTTGACCGGATACATAGCGAAGAGGGCGACCGGCGTAATGGTCCAGCGAAGAACCCTGTGGGAAACATACTGGAAGGTGAGCCTCTTGTGCTTCCAAGGATTGAGAAGGCGCCTCATCGCCCAAACGGACTGAAGACCGCCGGCGGAAATGCGTTTTTTTCTCTTGCGTTCCTCGTCTATATTGGCCGAAGGCCCCTCCACGGCATAGGCATTCTTGCAATATGCTATACGCTTGCCATTTTCAGCAATCGTCATCGAAGCTATGAAATCGTCCAGGAGAGTATCTTCCGGCATATCCGTCCAGAGTTCGCGACGCACGGCATACAACTCTCCGGCAGCTCCCTGTGCAGAATAGAGCCTGTAATCCAGGTCCTTGAGGAAGGATTCATATTTCCAGTACATTCCTTCGGAAGCCGCGGCCCCGTCTTCAGCGGAACCCTTCACCCTCTTTTCTCCCGCCACGCATCCCACATTCGGGTCTCCGAAACAGCGGGCCATAAGTTCCACAGCCTCAGGATTGAGCATAGTATTGGCATCGGTAAGCACCACTATCGGGCTTTTGATCAAGGCCATAGCCCTGTTGACGGCTGCGGTCTTTCCCTTTCTTTCCGGAGAGAAGAATACCTGGACATCAGGATACTGGGCAAGAAGCGCGTTGGTGTTGTCTGTTGATCCGTCAGTCACCCAGACGACGTGAAACTTGCCTTCAGGATATTTGAGGGAATCACAGTTCTCCATCTTCTTGATCACGACATCCTCCTCATTGTAGGCTGCTATGAGGAGAGTAACGTCAGGAAGCTCGAAATTCTTGTCGATATGGTGAGGCTTGCGGATCCATTCCTTGATCTGCACGAGCAGAAAGAGGACTATTCCATACCCGAAATAAGTATAGAATACCAGGAATGCACAAACCCAGAATATGATTTTCCAGACTGTCACGAGGGATAAACTGATTGTTGACTCCTTCAAATTTACGATTTTCTTTTTTTAGTTGTTATATTTGAGAAAAGAATTGCATTTGAATGGAGAAGGATCCGCATTGGTACGTAGCGTTCGTAAAGTCGTGTCAGGAAAGAAAAGCAGCTGAAATGCTGGAGAAGAACGGCGTGGAGTGCTATGTTCCCATACAGAAAATCCGAAAAAAATGGAGCGACAGATGGAAGGTCATAGACAGGCTAGTTCTGCCGCATCTGATCTTCATCCGCTGCCACGATTACGAAAGGATAGAGGTAATCCAGGACATTCCCAACATCACGAAATATATGTCTGCCGGAGGATCCTACAATCCGGTAGTCGTTCCGGACACCCAGATGGACGTCTTCCGGATGATGGTGGACAACTTCAGCGAAGAAGTCCAGGTTCAGGACAAGCCCCTGGCGCCGGGTGACTGGGTGGAGATTATTTCGGGTCCCATGAAGGGAAAGCAATGCGAGCTGATCAAAGTTGACAAGAAGACGAAGATTGCGGTCAGGCTCCAGATGCTAGGCACCGCTACGGTCGAGATATCGGCCGATATGGTAAGAAAAATAGAAAAACACTAACCAGATATGACAACCAAATCTCTTAACGATATGCGTCTGAAGGCGATGGAAGATCTGCCCTTGGACGAATTTCAGGGTATTCTCGTAGAAACGGGAGCCACAGCCGGAAAGACTAACGAAGACTGCCTCGAGGAGTACTTCACCCATATCGAGACAACCCACATATACTCGCTTGACGTTGAAAGAAAACAGCTCAAGGACCGTCCTCTCCTAATGATTATGGCAGGCCCGAACGGAGCCGGCAAGACTTCGATAATGACGAAGCTGGCCAAGCACGGCTGGCTCAAGGGAATGGTTTACCAGAATCAGGATTTCATCGCGCAGAACCTCTACGGTGGATGGAATGACGACAATGCGATCGCAAAGAGCGCGAAATACTGTGCGGAAGAGCGTGAAGCCTGTCTGGCAGAGATGAAGCCTATTGCCTTCGAGACCGTGTCCGGAGTGGACAAGCTCGATTTCGTCAGAAGGGCGAAGGCTGCCGGATACTATATTATGTATCTCTTCGTATGCACCTACTCCCCTACCGTACACGCTTCCAGAGTCGCAATACGAGTAATGAAGGGAGGCCATTCAATTCCTATCAAGACCATCATCTCAAGATATATGGAGTCGCTGCTCAACAGCCGCGCCCTCGTAAAGATCGCAGACGCAAGCTACATCTTCGACAACTCCGCGCACAATACAGACGCGAAGCTGCTGATGAGGTTCAAAAACGGAAAACTGAACAAGCAGTATGTGGAAGACCTGCCACGCTGGGCTCAGTCCATCTTGGATGAGTAGAACTTACCTCCACGACGCGCCTGCTCCACATTCTCTATGAATCCCGAAAGTTCGTCGGACTCGTTGATGAGGTCGTTGAAGAGGGAACTTACGATGTAGGAATAGGCGTGTGCTCCCGAAAGGGCCACATTTCTCTCACGAAGATAATTGCATTTGACCTTCACCTTGTGACGGTCATCCTTGTCCACGTCCGTTTCAGGATTCTTGAGGACTTCATCCATATTGTCCAGACACTCTGTAAGGACATTGAAGAGGTCCTCCACGAAAGCAATGACTTCCTTCGTGAGCTTCTCTCCGCCGGCAGCCTGGCGCTTGAGGATATGTGCAATATCCTGGCAGCTGTCGCCTATACTCTCCATCTCATTGATCTGACGGAACATAGAACGGATCTTACCCTTCGTCGCATCTGAAAGATGGGCATCCGAAACATCGGAAAGATATTTGCCGACTTCGATCTCCATCCTGTCGGACATACTTTCGAGGGCGTCAACCTGGTTTGAAACCGCAATCAGGTCCACATCCGGCTTGAGCATAGTCTTGGTGACATCGAAGATGTGCCTTGTCTGGTCTGAATAGAGGCTGATTTCCTTCTGAGCCTGAAGGACTGCGATTTCCGGAGTCTTGATGATACCGTGCTGGATGTATGTGAGGTGGAACTCATTGTCGAGTTCTGATTTGCGAGGCTTGATGATTCTGGTGACGATCTTCTCAATCTGAGGGATGAACCAGATCAGGATGAAGGTGTTGGTGACATTGAATGCCGTATGGAAGGCCGCAAGACCGAATGAAAGGCGGGTTGCATCCTGCGAAGCGGCAGCCGGGTCTATGTTCACGAATCCACATACGAACCTTACGAAAGGATAGAAGAGGCAAAGCACCCAGGTAACTCCGAACACGTTGAAGATAAGGTGGGAGAAGGCTGCCCTGCGAGCCTGTGTATTGGCTGTCATTGCCACCACGTTGGCCGTGATCGTCGTTCCGATATTCTCACCGAGGACAAGGGCGAGTCCGAGATACAGAGGAAGCACGCCTGAGGTGCAGAGCACCATAGTGAGGGCCATAAGCGCAGCCGAAGACTGGGCAATGACCGTAAGTATCGTACCGATCACAAGGAAAAGAAGTATGCTCAGATAGCTTCCCGCATCAAAAGACGAGAAGAAATTGACCACGGCAGGATTTCCGGCAAGATTCATTTCCTTGCCCGTGAGGTTGAGGGTTCCGAGGGCAAAAAGCAGGAAGGCAAGTCCGAAGAGGAAGTCTCCAAGGAAACGATAATTCTTGGTGTAAATCAGTATTATGCCCAGAAGGAAGAGTGGCCAGACTATGCTAGTTATGTTGAACGAGAAGCCGGCCGACATAATCCACGCTGAAAGAGTCGTACCGATGTTGGCACCCATTATGACCGAAATAGCCTGGGCAAGTGTGAGCAGTCCGGCGTTGACGAATGAGACGGTCATAACCGTCGTCGCAGCCGAAGACTGAACGGAGACAGTAACAAACATACCGGTCAACAGACCTGTGAACCGGTTGGTAGTCATAGTACCCAAAACGTGGCGCAAAGATGGTCCCGCCATCTTTTGGAGAGCATCGCTCATCGCCTTCATACCGAACATCAGCAAGGCGAGCGCGCCTAACAGCTTAAGAAAAATCATATCCTTATATTTCGGGTCCTAAATTAACTATTTTTTCGTTAATGTATTACTTGACACGAAGTTTGCGTCCAATCCTGAGAATCGTCTTGGTCGAAATACCGTTGAGCTTGCATATCTTCGCCACCGTCGTACCCTCCTTGCGGGCGATGACGGACAGTGTTTCTCCTTTTCGTACCGTATGGTATCTCTTTGCTGCGGCAATTGCGGCAAGGCGGGCCTTCTCCGCAGCCACCATATCGAGGGAATCTGCAGTCATAATCTCGTCGTCCTCGAACTCGGACTCAGGGACATACTTGCTGGAAGCGCTCAGATACTTCTTCTTCAGGACGAAAGCCCTGTGTCTGAGGATTCCTGATTCAAAGTCGATGACCCACTGAGGGTCGAAGGCATAACCCTGATAGCGAACCTCGAAATGGAGGTGAGGTCCGGTAGAACGGCCTGTCGAACCGCCGAGACCGATGACGTCACCGGCCGAAACCCAGTCTCCTTCATTTACAAGACGCTTGGAAAGATGGCCATAGAATGTTTCCAGACCATTTTCGTGGCGGATTACGACAAGGTTGCCATATCCTCTGAATACCTTGGAAAGACGGACGCGTCCTGCGAAGGTGGCATATACCGGAGTTCCGGTGCGCAGAGGAAGGTCAACTCCCATATGACGGCGTCCGTGACGGTAGCCGAACGGTGAATAGACCTTGGTCTGATAAGGGCACTTATAAGCCGTCAGTGAATCTACGAGCCAGAAAGTGACCTTGTCCGGAATGTCAGTCAGGGCCAGATGATATGGATCCACGGCAACATTGTCCCAGTTCTTGGAATAGGTATCCGAGAGCAGCGCATACTCCGGATTCTTCCAATACTGCCAGGTGTTGTCATCATAAAGCAGGATCTTCACGGCAGGATTTGCCGTGTCAATCGTATCCATTGCCGAATTTACCCTTTCCAGCGATTTCACGGGCTGAAGCGCAGGCCTTGGTATGAGAGCCTCGGCCTGTGCCTTTGTCATTGAATTATCAGCCTGGGCAAATGTCGCGTTCGTCCCTAGCGGGAGCAGCATTGCCACAACCGCAACTACATCTACAATACTTTTCATTAGCGATTTTTAACGGGTCGCTCCAAACTTCGTCTGGAGGATCTCTGCAGTTTTATTTATCTTCTCCTTGAGTTTTTCGTCAGATGTAGCCTCACAGATAAAGCGGAGATATGGTTCTGTATTCGATTTCCTGATATTGAACCACCAGTCTTCGAACTCTACCCTGTATCCGTCGAAATCCATCTGCTTGAGCGGCTTTTCTTCTGATACGAAGTAATCACGGACAGCATTCATTGCACCATCCTTGTCTTCCAGGCGGAAATTGATTTCACCCGAATTCTTGTAACGGGCGATGCCTGAGATGACCTTGCTGAATGAGATGCCTTTCTTCTTGAAAGATGCGATTACCCTGAGCGCCAGAATTGACGCGAGCAGACCGCTGTCCGAATAGAAGAAGTCTTTGAAATAATAATGGCCGGCAAGTTCTCCGCCGAAGAGTCCGTCAATTTCACGGAGTCTGTGAGCGGCATTGGCCCTTCCGACCTTCCAAGTGTACATACTGTAGCCCATAGGCTCAAGGTATTCACCCACTGCCTTTGAACTTCTGATATCCTGAATCACGGTACCGAATTCCTTTCTCTCCTCTGCGAAATAATGTCCGAGAAGGGCGATCATAAGGTCAGGAGAAACGAATTCAGCATTCTCATCGACGAACATTACACGGTCAGCGTCACCGTCATAGATGACTCCGACGTCAGCGCCCGTCTTCTTCACGAGAGCCTTGAGGGCCTCGACATTCTTCGGTACAAGAGGGTTAGGTTCGTGATTTGGGAACCTTCCGTCCATCTCGTCGTAAATATAAGCCGGAGCATCTCCGTAGAGATCCCTGGCGAACAGGGAAGCCATACCGTTGGAGAGGTCGAAGGCCAGGTTGAGACCGCTGAGGTCAACCATATATTTTCTCAGGAAGCGGAGATAGTCTTCCTTCGCATCCTTTGCGAACACCTGTCCCTTCCTGGCGGCGGCAGGAGTAGGCTTTCCTTCGTCAATCCACTGCTTGATCTGGCCGAGTCCGGTATCGAGGCCCACCGGGAGAGCGTTCTCCCTGCTGACCTTGAGTCCGTTGTATTCAGCCGGATTATGAGATGCGGTAATCTGCACCGAAGCCTTGAAGCCGTAGAATGCAGTACCGAAATAAACAAATGGCGTAGTACTGAGTCCGATATCATAAACATCCGCACCGGCATCAGTGATACCCTTAAGAAGTGCATCGTGAATGACCGGAGATGACTCCCTGCAGTCGCGGCCTACGAGTACCTTGTCCGCTCCGAGAAGTTCCGGGAGGAAGAAACCGACCTTGTATACGATGTCTTCATCAAAGTCCTCTTTCCAGATTCCTCTGATGTCATAAGCATGAAATGCGCCCATGGTTATTTTATTTTAGAGTTATAGTGTGTCGAAACCTTGCCCTTAGCTATGTTCTGAAGTTTCTTGGCGATGATCTTCTTGCGGATCGGCGCCACGAGGTCCACGAACATACATCCGTCAAGATGGCTCATCTCGTGCTGAACCATACGGCAGGCGAATTTGTCAAACTTCTCAGTGACCTTCTCGAGATTCTCATTGTAATACTCGACGGTCATTGATTCCGGTCTGGCCACATCAGCATATATACCAGGTACGCTGAGACAGCCCTCCGAATACTCGCAACGCGTCTCACTCTCCTCAATGATCACAGGATTGATGATGACACGATAGAAATCCTTAAGATAAGGATAAACGTCCACCATATCCCTTCCGTCAACGATTACGACCCTCTTGCTTACGCCGATCTGAGGCGCGGCAAGGCCCACGCCCTCTGAATTCACAAGTGTATCCTTGAGATCCTGAATAAGGGTTGCAAGGCCTTCCTTGTCGTTCAAATCCGCTTCTTCAGCCTTCTGGCGAAGGACCTGAGAGCCATAAAGATAAATCGGTTGTATCATAATCTATTTCCTTCTTTTTCTGCTGACATTCCTCGAAAGGGTATCAGGCACCAAGTCTGGATTGCCTGCAAAAGACGTACCCGAAAGTCTGTCCAGGTAACTTTGGAGTATGATTGCGGCGCTGATCTTATCGACGGAATTTTTGTCCTTCCTGTCCTTCGCCTTCATACCCCCGTCTATCATAGCCCTGTGCGCGAGAACAGAGGTGAACCTTTCGTCCTCCATCGTAACCGGCACATCCGGAAAGGCAGCTGTCAATTTTTTCACGAATACTTCCACGTCGGCGGCAGCCTCTGAAGGACGGCCGTCCATATTGGTAGGCCAGCCAACTACGAAGCGCTCCACCGTCTCCGCTGCAGCATAATTTTTGAGATATTCTATTATATTTGCAGTAGGAACGGTCTCAAGGGCGGATGCGAAAATTTTAAGCGGGTCGCTGACAGCGACTCCGACTCTTTTTCGTCCGAAATCTATACCGACGAGTCTTTCCATTTGAGAGCAAAATTACGAATTATTGATGTCACGACAAAAAAAAGAAATAGAGGACGCCGTCATCGCCGAGGCCAAATCGTGGAAAATCCTGCGCAGGCTGAGCATCGCTCTGGTCGTGTTCGTCGGTATGTTCTGCTTCTTCGCCTACACGCCGGCCAGGACATTCATCCCTGGATATCCTGACGCCCGCACGAAAAGAGCCAACATCCAGAATGCCATCAAGGTAGATTCTCTCGAAGCTGTCATAGCGCGCTGGGAACTTTATTCGGAGAACCTCGCGAGGGTGCTCGAAGGAAAGGACCCTATTCCTGTCGACAGCATCCTTGCCATATCTTCCCGACAGACAAATTCGCAGACCATCGGGGAAGCGATGAAATACAAGAAACAGGACTCCCTGCTCCGTAAGGAAATCCGTGATGCCGAACAGTTCGAGGTATCGAACAAAAAGCAGAGGAACCTCCAGGTGGAAGGAATGCATTTCTTCACGCCGGTCAAGGGGAAAGTCACGAAGTCATTCGAGAAGAACAAACACCCATATATAGAGATAAAGACGTCGCCTAATTCCATCATTATGTCGCCGCTTGACGGCACGGTCATCTTCGCAGGATGGAACGACGATTCAGGTTACACGATCGCAATCCAGCACGCAAGCAACCTGGTGTCAATAATCAAGCATAACCAACGCCTGCTGAGAAAAGCAGGAGACAAGATAGCGGCAGGGTCGTCGATTGCCCTCGCCGGAGCTGACCTGACTACGGGAGACAACATCCGCATAGAGCTCTGGCTGGAAGGAGAGGCCGTCGATCCGGCAGCATACATTAAGTTCTGATGAGAAAAAGAAAAATCGCAATTCTAGGCTCGACGGGATCGATCGGCAGACAGACCCTGGATGTCGTCCGTCAGCACAAAGACCTATTCGAAGTTGAACTGATAACTGCAAACAACAGCGCGGACCTGCTTATCGAACAGGCAATCGAATTCGACGTAAACCACGCCGTAATCTGCAATGAAGAGAAATACGCCCAGGTAGCCGACGCCCTCCAGGACAAAGGCATCAAGGTATGGGCGGGAATACAGAGCGCCTGCGACCTGGTCACATCTCCGAATGTGGACATAGTCGTAGCTTCTATGGTGGGATTCAGCGGACTGAGACCGACCATAGCTGCAATCAAGGCCGGAAAGATCATCGCCCTGGCAAACAAGGAGACCCTCGTGGCCGCCGGTTCGATAGTGATGACCCTCGCCGAGCAGTACAAGGCCCCTATACTCCCGGTGGACTCGGAGCACTCCGCCATATTCCAGTGCCTTCTCAGCGCACAGGGCAACAGCATCGAGAAAATTCACCTTACAGCATCAGGCGGACCGTTCCGCCTCTGGGACAGGGACAAGATTGCCGGAGCGACCAAGGATATGGCCCTGAAACATCCTAACTGGAATATGGGAGCCAAGATCACCATCGACTCCGCCACAATGATGAACAAGGGATTCGAGATGATCGAAGCCAGATGGCTCTTCAACACCGCACCGAAAGACATACATATCGTCGTGCATCCGGAATCCATCATACATTCGATGGTGGAATTCGCGGACGGAGCAGTCATCGCCCAGCTCGGCTGCCCGGATATGCGCGAGCCAATCCAGCTTGCCCTCAGTTTCCCTGAGAGACTGACCCTCAACAACAAGAAACTCAATTTCGCCGAGCTCGGAAAAATCACATTCTTCGAGCCGGATATGGAGAAATTCCCCGCATTGAAACTCGCATTCGAGGCAATTGACCGCGGAGGAAACATTCCTTGCGCCCTCAACGCCGCAAACGAAGCCTGCGTGGCAGCATTCTTGAAGGATAAAATCGGGTTCTATGATATTTCCGACATCGTATCAGATATGATGGCCAATACGGATTTCATAGCAGAACCTAGCCTTGACGACATTTTTGCCACCAACGACGAAGTTTACCGAAAAGCAGCCGAGCGCTGCAGATAATATTCTGAAATGAAAGCTCTTCAGGTCATACTGGCCCTTGCCGCACTCATACTCATCCACGAGGCCGGACACTTCTGCTTTGCGAAGATGTTCCGCATCCGCGTGGACAAATTCTTCCTGTTTATGGACTTGGGAGGCTTCAAGCTCCTGTCCACGAAGGAAGGATGGTTCTCCAAAATATGTCCGTGGTTCAAAAACAACGAAACCGAATACGGAATCGGCTGGCTGCCGATCGGCGGCTACTGCAAGATCAACGGAATGATTGACGAATCGATGGATATGGAGACGATGAAGCAGGAGCCGAAACCCTGGGAATTCCGTACAAAGCCGGCCTGGCAGCGGCTGCTGGTGATGGCAGGAGGAGTCCTCTACAACTTCATCTTCGCGATCCTCGCCTTCACCCTCATCCTCACGATCTGGGGAGACAACTATATAAAAGCTGACAACGACATCTATGTCAACGAGCTGGCCTACGATATGGGTTTCCGCAACGGCGACCGCATACTCAGGATGGACGACTTCGTCCCTGAGGACTTCAGTATGCTCCAGGCCGACCTCGCCCGCAGAAACGTCCACAAGGCCGTCGTCCTCCGCGACAACGACACGATTTCCATCTACATCGACCAGGCGCGAATCGGAGAAGTGCTCAACACCCCGTATATGTTCGACATCGCCCTGCCGTTCGTGATCGACACCGTGCCTCCGACTTCCCGTAACGCAGGTGCCGGACTCGTCCGCGGTGACAGGATCATCGCCATCGACAGCACCGCCACTCCGTACAGGCAGGACATCGTTGGAATGCTCCAGGCAAATGCCGGCGGCAGCGTCGAAGCGACGGTTGTCCGCAACGCAGACACCCTCAGCGTTCCGCTCCAGATTGACTCCACGGGAATGATCGGAGTCTATATGGAACAGTTCCCGTTCACGCACAAATCCTACGGCAATTTCATAACCGCCATTCCTGCCGGAACGAAGAAGATGTTCAGTTCCATAGGAGGATATGTCAGAGACCTCAAGCTCGTGGCCACACCATCCACCCAGGCCTACAAATCCGTCGGCAGCTTCATTGCCATAGGACAGGTATTCCCTTCAAGATGGAACTGGTACGCCTTCCTCAGCATCACGGCCCTGCTCTCGATTATGCTCGGAGTGATGAACCTCCTCCCTATTCCGGGACTCGACGGAGGTCACATACTCTTTACAATATATGAAATGGTGACCGGCCGCAAGCCAAGCGACAGCTTCCTCGCCGGTGCCCAGGTCATAGGAATGATTCTGCTGTTCGGCCTGATGATCCTGGCCTTCGGCAATGACATAGGACGATTAATTCATTAAACCACAAACGATATGAAAAAGACCTTATCACTTCTTGCAGGCCTCGCGGCCATCATCCTTACGGGCTGCAGCGGCAACGACAAAGCCCCTAAGACATTGTTGCCGAACATCAGCGGAAAAGCCGGAGAAGTCTTCGTAGTGATCGAGAAGGACTACTGGCAGGGAAAACCTGGCAACGACCTCCGCGAAGTCCTCGCGGCGGACTGCCCTCACCTCCCTCAGAGAGAGCCTCTCTATACCCTCGTGAACGTATCGCCAGCTGGTTTCGGAAAGCTCTTCAAAGTACACAGGAACATCATCCTCTACAATGTGGACCCTCAGGTCCAGAAGTCAGGAATCGTCTTCAAGACTGATGTATGGGCAGCTCCTCAGTGCGTAATCCAGATTTCGGCACCTACGGCTGATTCAGCCGACGTCATCTTCACCAAGAATGCAGACCTGGTTGTAAGCGCCCTGGAGCAGGCCGAGCGCGACAGAGTCATTTCAAACACGATGCATTACGAGGAACGCAGCCTCGCGAACCAGGTGCTCGAATTCCTCGGAGACGGCACTATGCACTTCCCTAACGGATACAGCCTCAAGAAGAAGACTGACGACTTCATCTGGATCGGAGACGAGAAGCAGTTCACAAACCAGGGCGTATTCATCTACAAATACCCTGTGGAAGGCAACGATCCTTTCACCGAGGAAAAGATCATCGCCAAGAGAAACGAAGTTCTTCAGAACAATGTCCCGGGAATGTTCGAGGGAACATATATGATTACCTCAGACTTCGACACCCCGTCCGTGAAATTCGTAAAATACAAAGGCAGGACGTTCGCCGAGACCAGAGGACTCTGGGAAGTTCACAACGATTATATGGGAGGACCTTTCGTCTCCCACTCATTCTACAGCAAGGACGGAAAAAGCATCATTGTACTCGAATGTTTCGTCTATGCGCCTAAATATGACAAGCGTCAATATCTCAGGCAGGTAGAGTCCTTACTTTATTCTTTCGGATGGAAAGAGTAAAAAAGATTTTGTGGAGATAAAAATATTGTCTACATTTGCATTCCGATTTGCGGATAGCAGTCGGAGCCTGGTGGGTTCGTATAACGGTTAGTACCCAGGATTTTCATTCCTGTAATAGGAGTTCGATTCTCCTACCCACTACAAAATATTAAAATAAGTAACAATGGCAAATAACGCATCAGCAGAGAAGTGCATCCGCAAGAGCGAGAGGCACAGATTGCATAACAAATATTATGCAAAGACAACACGTAACGCTATCCGTGCGATCAGAAACACGAGCGACAAGGCAGCCGCTGAGGCTGGAGCTCCAAAGGTTTACGCTATGATCGACAAGCTCGCAAAGATCGGCCTCATTCACAAGAACAAGGCTTCCAATCTCAAGAGCGGAATCGCACAGTACATCAACAAGCTTGCGTAAAGAAATTTAAGAGCTGCGGATGCAGCTCTTTTTTTTCGGGATGTAGCGCAGTTGGCTAGCGCACCACGTTCGGGACGTGGGGGTCGTGCGTTCGAGTCGCATCATCCCGACCAAAAAAACAAGGCTGGAAATAATTCCAGCCTTGTTTTTTATATGCCAGCCCCGTCCGCTCCGAAGCAGCCTTCCAGGGCTTTGCCCTGAACAAGCCTTGAGTAAGGAGGCACGCTATGCGTAAGCCAGATGTTACCGCCGACCACGGTGTCGTGGCCTATGGTGACGCGGCCAAGGATGGAAGTATTGGAATAGACGGTGACGTTGTCTTCCAGTATAGGATGGCGTGGCGTGTCAAGAGGATGACCGTCCGGATCGTAGCTGAAATTCTTCGCACCGAGGGTCACGCCCTGATAGAGCATCACGTGATTGCCTATGACGGCGGTCGCGCCGATCACGACGCCGGTACCGTGGTCAATGGCGAAGTACTCCCCTATCTTTGCGGCCGGATGGATGTCGATTCCGGTAGCGCTGTGGGCGATCTCCGTGATCATTCTCGGGATACGGGGAACGCCGAGCTCATAGAGACGGTGCGCAACCCTGTAATGAAGCATCACCTTGGTAAGAGGATAACTCAGGATCACTTCGCCCAGGTCACAGACGGCCGGGTCGTTGTGAGCCACGGCCTTGACGTCAGAATTGAGCAGGCGGGTGATTTCCGGAAGGGAATCCACGAGAGCCTGGGCAATCTTCTCAGGATTCTCCACATCGACGGTCATAAGCTGACCGATGAGGACCTCCTTCAGGGCCGCCTTTCCGTCCGTCCACTCCGGGACGTCGGAATAATCCGGAAAGACGACGAACTTCGCAAGGTCCATCATCTTTTCCAATGCTTTCGGAGACGGTGCTTTATACATAGGCTAGTCAAATATTCCAGTTGAAAGATAACGCTCACCCGTATCAGGAAGAAGGGCTACGATAAGCTTGCCCGCATTCTCTTCCTTTCTGGCGAGTTCCACTGCGGCGTGGAAGGCGGCTCCTGAGGAGATGCCGACGAGGATACCTCTTTCCTTTGCAAGGAATCTCGTGCCGTCGAATGCCTCAGCGTCCTGTACAGGGAATATTTCATCAATGACTGAAGCATTATAGGTCTCAGGCACGAAACCTGCTCCAATGCCCTGAATCCTGTGTTTGCCGGCCACTCCGGTTGAAAGGACGGCGGAAGTTGCAGGTTCGACGGCTACGACCTTGACGGCAGGATTATGCGCCTTGAGGGCCTTGGCAGTTCCGCTGACCGTACCTCCGGTTCCTACGCCTGCGACAAATATATCAACTTTTCCGTCAGTATCCTTCCAAATTTCCTCTCCGGTCGTCTTTTCGTGGATGGCAGGGTTGGCAGGATTGACGAACTGGCCGACAATGACGGCTCCGGGAATACTGTCCCTCAGTTCCTCAGCCTTCCTGATTGCACCCTTCATTCCCTCAGCGCCAGGAGTGAGCTCAAGCTTGGCTCCGTATGCCTTGAGAAGATTGCGACGCTCGAGGGACATCGTGTCAGGCATCGTGAGGATGGTCTTGTATCCCTTCGCGACTCCGACCCAGGCGAGACCGACACCGGTATTGCCGCTGGTAGGCTCAATGATGGTGGCCCCCGGCTTGAGGATGCCCTTTGCCTCGGCATCTTCGATCATAGCAAGGGCGATGCGGTCTTTCACGCTTCCTCCCGGATTGAAGTATTCAATCTTGACTGCGACTCTGGCTTTAGCGCCTTCAATGTTCTTGACCTCCACGATAGGGGTCTTACCGATAAGTTCTGTAATGGATGAGTAAATCATATCAATAATTTTTTAGTTGTAATTATCCCATAAAAAAACGACCCGCCAACTTGAATTGGCAGGTCGCTACGCTGTATGAATTTTTCGGTTCTTTTCTACACGCGTGCTGTACCGCACCAATTCATTTGGCCGGCCTTACAACAACAGTATGTAGAATAAAACTTGTTCATATTTTCTTTTGACTTGAGCAAATATAACGAACCGAAAATAAAATCCAAAGTTTTTTCTAAAAAATTTTAGAAATCCCACTTTGCACCGATGCAAGGACGAACCTTGAAGCCCTCGCAGCCAGCGAAGTTGTATGAGAGCTCAATCTCACCACCGATGTTGAGGTTGTCAACTCCGAAGTGCTGGCCTACTCTGTACCAGAGCTG
>JAILCZ010000011.1 GCA_024689985.1 Bacteroidales bacterium
AAGGTACATTCCGGCAGCAGGTGCGGTCACATTGCTTCCGCCGCCCTTGACAAGGGTACCTGAAGCGGCGTCTCCTGTCTCCATACCATACTTGGAATCCCAGTTGTCCTTCTCTGCATAATACATATATCCCCACAGAGAATTGACATTGCAGCATCCGGCATATGAAAGATGGTCTTCGTCATAGAGGACGAGATAATTGTCGAATGTCCACGAGCCTGAAATACCGTCATCGATACCGGACATATAGAGATACTTAGGCGTTTCCTCCGGAGTCGAAGAACCGGCTACGACTGAAAGCGTCATATTGGTAAGGTCGAGAGTGAGAGTTGACTCACCTGAAGCTGAAACAGTAACGGAGATATCAGAAGCGGATGAACCGAAGGTCACTGCGCTCTCCGTTCCGGCGAAGCCGAAGGCCGTGCTTACGGCAGCGTCGTCATCAGTCTTGGTGGATGTGTTGTATTGCTTGCCGGTACCTGAAAGCTGTACGGTGGCCGTACCTGCAGTTGCAGTATAGACGAGGGTCCAGAGATTGGTCTTGCGGTCGAACGTCATTTCTCCCGTGATGTCTCCTGTGACATTGATGGTAGGAAGATAGAGGGCGGACCACTCTGCGGCTCCTGTATTGATGATGGAATAATACGAGCCTGCAGGGCTTGGGAACCAGCACTTCCAGCGGTCCTCGGACGAACTGATGTAGAACGGCTTGCCATCCTCAGGAAGACCGCCCCAGATTGTGCCGTCGCCTTCCTTCACGAGGAAGTTATACCAGGAAGAAGCAGCCATAAAGCCCTCATAGACTCCGTCAGCGGAAGCAGCGAGTTTGACTCCGGTCTCAGCATAATTCTCGTCGAGAATCTCGGCAGAACTCATATCGATGAGGTAAGGAGTGACATTTATGGATACTACATTGCTGTAATCAGGAGTCATATTGTCTCCGAGCTTGCTGGCCATCCTCATATAGAGAGGGGCAGAAACTCCGCCTTTCATCCCGAGTCTTGAAGTGATATTGTTGAGAGTCTTCACGGTAAACTGAGCCGAAGTGGATCCACTCGCCGTGAGATAGTCGTAGTTGGCCGTAAAAGCATCAGATGCGCTGAACTGAAGAGTATTCACGGTCACATTGCTGGCAGCGGCATATGAACCGCTGAGCGTGATATTGTTGTTATCCGTCCAATAGACGGTCAGACCGAGGTTTGCACCGTTGTCAAGCTCGAGGACGATGTCGTCGGAGCTGTGGAGCGAAAGTGTGGCCGGGCCGCTGGTGGTAACCTTTTCATCCTCGTCCACCGAGCAGGCTACACAGGAAAGAAGCGCCAGACAAAGAATATATAAACGTTTCATTAGTATTTCTCGTTTTTAAGGTTTGGATTGGCTGAAAGTTCAGCGGCTGGAATAGGATAATAATTGTACTTCTCATCGACTGCACGGCCGTCAAGGACACCGCCCTTCCACTGCCAGAGATAGCTGCTGGCCGTGAAGAGACCGTAGCGTACGAGGTCCGTCCTTCTGGTGCACTCGAAATAAAGTTCGCGGGCGCGCTCTTCGAGGATGAAGGAGAGGGTGAGCTGTGATGAAGAAATATTGCCGTCGGTGCTGCCGTAGGCACGTTCGCGAAGGTCGTTCACATAGCCGAGGGCATCAGTTGACGATGCACCGGATCCTCCGCGCAGGACAGCCTCTGCAACCATCAGGTAAACATCGGCAAGCCTGAAGAACGGATAGTCGATGTCTGCGCCGGCGGCACCGGTGTCAGACGAAGCGTCTCCGTCATCATTGAGGTTGGACCACTTCTCACAGAAATAGCCCTGGCTCTGGTCGTCAATCGCGCCAGTAAACCACTGTGTCTGGCCGCTGGTGTAGAACTTGCCTCTCAAGTCAGCCGAAGCGAACATCTCAGGAAGTTCACCGCGTACGCGGAACATACCCCATCCGGCAGTGATGCCGTATTCAGCAGGGTCCTGAGTGCTGGAGTTGCCGACCTGTCCGCAGACCAAGTAGGTAGTGGCACCCCAGGAAACCGTATTTGTGGCGTCAACCACGAACGGGAGGATGATCTCATTGGTTCTCTTGTCATTGTCGGCATTGAAGAGGCTGAAGTAATCTGATTCGAGGGAATATCCTTCGGCAATCACCTTGTTGCAATAGGTGATGCACTCGGTGTAGTGGTCCCCTGCCCCATAAACCTCGGCATTGAGGTACATCTTCGCAAGAAGGGTCCAGGCAGCGCCGCGGGAAGCGTGGCCATATTCACATTCAGAACGGCTGGCAAGGTCATCCTCGATGTCGAGGATCTCGGACTCGACATAATTGAAGAGCCCTTCTCCGTCGAGAGCCTCTGGAGAGTATGCTCCTACGCCCATAGTCTCATCCACGAAAGGTCCCTGACGGAAGAGGTCGAGGACGAGGTAGTATGAGAGGGCGCGCATAAAGCGGGCCTCGGCCTTCCACTGGCCGATCTGCTCCTGCTCCGACGAAGTGAATCCGGAGATGTCACCGGCGTTGCGGAGGAATTCGTTGCAGAGGGCGATGGAATAATAAAGTCTGTAATAAGTATCTGCTACCCAAGGATCCGAAGAATCCCAGGACATAAAGGTAAGGTCCTCCATCTTTTCACCGGAGAGCCAGGTGTTGGCAACCTCTTCCGTGGCGCTTTCCTGAAGATTGAAGTAGCCGCGGAGAAAATCGTATCCGTTGTTGCTGGCAAGGTCGGCATTTCCGCCGCCGAGTTCCTGACCGGCAATCACATATGAAGCGTAAATCTTGGCGAGCACGCTTTCGTATCCGTCCACCGTCGAGTAAACCTCGGATGCGTTGGCCTCCGAATCAGTGACAGGAGCCTGGTCGAGATCCTTGAAGCAGGATGTTAGAGCGAGACAGCAAGCCAGGAATATATATACTTTTTTCATGATCGTAGAATTTTAGAAGTCAAGTCCGACAGTAAGTGAGAAGATACGTGGACGAGGGTAAACAGAGATGTCGATGCCTCCTGCACATTCAGGATCCACGCCACTGTATTCAGTGATGGTGAACACGTTCTGAACCATCGCCGATACATTGAGATTGAACAGATTCCTGATCTTTCCGAAATTGTAGGACAGCTGGAGGTTGTCCATCTTGAGGAAAGATGCATTCTCGAGATAATAGTCAGACTCATACTGACGCTTTCTGAAGGTGGTCTCAAGGAAGCTGCTGCTCACATTGTTGAGCTGGTAGTCGTTGTATGAGACGGTCTCCCAGGCTCCAGTGTTCATAGCCATACCGTTGAAGAGGTAGTTGCCGATGTTGGCACGGAGAGTCGTGCTGAGGGTCAGCTTCTTCCAGGTAAGGCTCGTAGAGAATCCGAGCATCCAGTCCGGAGCCGGCTTGTGAGCGTGGTAGAGGTCGTCGGAATTGATTTCTCCGTCCTCATTGAGATCTGCATAGAGGCCTTCGATCGGTTTGCCCGTAGCCTCGTCATAGACCTGCTTGTAAACATAGAAACTATATGGAGCGTAGCCCTCTGAGAGGACCTGCACATAGTGGGAATCAATCCAGCCCGCAGGAGTGTTCGGAGCGTCTGAAGTCGAATTGAGACGAAGATTCGTGATTTCGCTCTTCATCCAGGTGGCATTGGCGCTGACATCCCAGGTAAGTTCCTTGGTATCGATGACGGTAGCGCTGAGGCTCATCTCGACACCAGTGCTCTTGATATTTCCCACATTGGTGAGAAGTTCCTTGTTGAAGTTGGTACCTGCGGCAACCGGAACCGTAGCGAGAAGGTCCTCGGTCTTGCGGTCATACCAGTCCACAGATCCGGTGATGCGGTCGTCGATGAAACCGAAGTCAAATCCGGCATTCAGAGCCTTGGTGGTCTCCCACTTGAGGTCGGAATTATAAGCTGACGGACGGTATGTAGTGACGGCGTTGCCTCCGAACATATAGTCGGCGCCAGCCTGGCTGGCCGTGTAGAGAGGCATATAACTGTAATTGGCGATGCCGTCCTGCTGTCCAGTGACACCATAGCTGAGACGGATCTTCGCAGTATTCATAACGCTCTTGAGAGGCTGGAAGAAATTCTCCTCGGAAAGCTTCCAAGCAAGAGCGACTGAAGGGAACACACCCCAGCGGTTGTCCTCGCTGAAACGGGATGAACCGTCAGTACGCACGCTCACGCTGAGAAGGTAGCGGGACATCATAGTCCAGTTGAGACGGCCATACCAGGAAAGAAGGACGTGACGCTGGTCATTGGCTGCGGAAGTAGTCTGCACTTCCTGAGCTACATTGTACTCAGTGTACTTTGCGGTCGTATATTTCCAGAACTGGTAGTCGTATCCGGCCGTAAGGTCAATGGAACTCTTTATAGGCTCGAAATACTTGCTGTAGTTGGCATAGATGGTAGCAAGGCGGTTGTAGTTCTGCTGAGGACCGTATGTGTAGTCGCGGCCGCCGGTATTGTAATACTGGAAGGCTTCAGCAGGGACGAAGACCTCTCCCTCACCCTTTGAATAATCGTATCCGAGAGTGGTGTGGATATGGAGTTCAGGAAGGAAGTGTACCGAATAATCCGCATCGAAGCTGCCGATGAGGCGGTAAACCTTGCTGGTTGACTTGTAATTCTCGATGAGGGCGAGAGGGTTGCCGGTGGCACCGTTCACAGGGATGCCGTTGGCATCAGCCGCTTCCGTATATCCGAGGAATTCGCCAGTGCCGGAATAGACAGGAAGGGTTGGATTGTGAGTCGCACCGCCCCAGATTGCATTCTGGTTCGCGAAACGGTTGGAATTATAGGTACCCTTGCCATTGAGGACAAGTCTGAGATGTCCGTCAAGCAAAGTCGGAGAAAGAGTTATGCTGCCCGTCGTGCGGGTTGCCCTGTCCGTCTTGAGGATACCGTTCTGGTTGCTGAAACCGGCAGAGATTCTGAACGGAAGCACGCCTGCGAAATTGCCCGCAAGACCAAGGTTGTTGTCAGTGCTGAAGGCATTCTGGAAAATCAGGTCGTTCCAGTCGGTGCTGACACTGCTGTTGACAAGAGCCTTCTGAGCGTCCGTTCCGTAAGTATTGATCACGTCCACAAACTCCGAACGGTTGAGCATATCAGCCATCCTGGTCGGAGTCTGGTATGAATTCGTCGTAGAAAAAGAAACATTAGGTCCCTTCTTCATCTCGGCCGTAGAAACGGTAGTACCCTTCTTGGTCGTGATGATTATGACACCGTTGGATGCACGTGAACCGTAGATTGACGTAGATGCAGCATCCTTGAGCACTGTAATGCTCTCGATATCGTTAGGGTTGATGAGGCTGAGGAAATCTCCGCCGCCGGAAATGCTGCCGCCGACCTCCATAGGCACACCGTCAAGGACGATGAGAGGGTCGTTGGATGCGTTTAGGGATGCACCTCCGCGGATTCGGATCGTGTTGCCGGCAGTCGGAGAACCGCCGCCGCTGGTAATCTGCACTCCGGAAACCTTTCCGTTGATGAGCTGTGCAGGAGAGCTGATCGCTCCTTCATTGAAATCCTTGCTGCTGACGCTGCTGATGGAACCGGTGAGGTCCGTCTTTCTCTGGACACCGTAACCGATGATCACGGTCTCTGCAAGCATATCGCTGTCCGGAACAAGGGTGATCTTAAGATTTACACCCGGATCGATTTCCTGGGCGACATAACCTATATATATAATATTAAGTTTGCTGCCTTTTGAAACCGTTAAAGAGAAATGACCGTCGATGTCAGTAGTCGTTCCGTTTGAGGAAGTGCCTTCGACTACGGCGGCACCAATAAGCGGAAGACCATTTTCATCGAGAACCGTTCCGCTTGCCGTTACACGCTCCTGCGCGTTCATTGAAAACGCAAGAAGGAAAACTGTAAGCAAAGCAATGAGAACCTTTTCAGGTAAGTTACTCATAATGTGGTTATGCTTTAGTTAAACAAATGTGGTTATTAGTGTTATCAAGTACCACAAATGTACCTTTTATGAATAACGATAAGGTGTCCGATTCGGACAAAAATGAATAAAAATCGGACAAAAATCCCCTATCTATGATGCTTGGGGCTGGTTCCGTATTCCTGCTCGAAACAACGGGCGAAATACGATGGGCTCGTGAAACCGCAGGCGAACATCGCCTCTGAAACGTTGTATTTTCCTGTCTTCAGCATCTCAGCCGCCTTTCTCAGACGGAGAATTTTAATGTACTCGACAGGAGAATGTCCGGTAAACTGCTTGATCTTTCTGTAAATCATCTTGCTGCTCAGTCCCGTAATCTCGCAGAGGCTGGAAACGCCGAAATCAGGATCGTCCAGATTCTGGTTGATGATATCGGTGAACTCCTTGAGAAGCTTGTCATCCTGCTCAGGATTGCTTACCTCTGTCTGCTTGAGGGAAACAGATATGTGAGCCGCAGGCTTGCCTCCCGACTCCATTATGTCAAGGTCGCTTCTGGTCATACCGGCCTTGTTAAGGTTGTCCACGAAAGAATCGTGCTTTTCAGTTGCCGTGTCAAGCTCCTTCTTCGTGCGTATGAGACGGTTCACACCATATATCACCACGACAATCTGTACGCCGAAAATAAGCAGGGCCCACCAGCGAAGATACCAAGGATACCTGATCCTGACGGTAAGAGCCCTGATATGCGTCGGAGCGTTCTCCTCATCGAAATGGCAGACTTCTATCAGATACTTTCCGTAATAGAGCTTGTTGAAAGTCAGGATTCCGTCAGGAAGTGACATCCAGTCCGATCCGTCAAACCTCCAGGCCAGACGGCCAGTCCCTCCGTATGGCAGGTCAGTAAAAGAAAGTGACATATCCGTCTGAGTAGGGTCCAGGGTTATCTTCTCCAGAAATGGTACGGCCGTCCCGTCAAGGACATCCACACGCGTTCCCTCGACCACGAGACTGCTCAGAAGCACGGTATCGAAAGGATGGGTCATTCGCAGCTCCGACGGCTTCGTCTTCATTATTCCGTCCAGCATTCCGAGATACACCTCAGAATCAGGTTCGCAGCCCAGTTCCTGATAAATGGCCGAAATCAGATTGCCGTCCGTATCCATACGGCGTCGTTTTCCGGTCTTCAGGTCCAGTTCCACAAGGCCGTTGGCTGAACCCATCCATATATTTCCGTCCACTTCCCCGAGACTCAAGATAAATCCCGTATCTTTCATCGGATATTCTTCAGTCTGTTTTCCGTCAATCTTCACGAGTTTTCCGTCAGCGGCGACCCAGATCACTCCATCCCTGTCCGCAACCAGATGCGTAGGATTTTCCTCCTGGGAAATGACGGCAGAATCATCCACGACACCCGACATCAACGATTCCGGGTAAAAACAGTGAAGTCCGTCGTGGTAATACAGGCACCAGATGCGTCCAAGGGCATCCTCCGCAAGCTGGGAAGCATAAAGTCCCCTCTGTCCGTATGAGAATGAAATCGTCGCATCAGCTATCTTGTCCCCGGCAAGCAGGGCCTTCTTGTCCTTGATGAGCACTCCACCAAGACAGGTCGCCACCCACATTCTCCCCTGCTGGTCTTCCAGAACGTCATAAGCCCAGTTCGAGTTGCGTACATTCGTACTGTCCACCAGTTCCAGAAGTCTCCACTGCCCGTCCTCATAATGATGCAGGCCTCCGTCCGTACATATCCAAAGGTCACCTTCCCTGTCCTCACGGATTCGGCGCACCCTGTTGTGGGCAAGAGGATGATTCTCATCGTCCACCCTGTACCAGACAGATTTTTCACCGTCCCTGAGAATCAGTCCGTCATTTCCGCCGAGCCATAGCCTTCCTTTGGAGTCACGGAGTATATTGCTGAAATGATTTCCGTCGTCGCATCCCGTCAATTCCTTGATGGAAATCACCGATGCCGGAGCCAGGCTTCCATAGAAAGACACACCGTCCTCCGTTCCAAACCACTGATTGTCGTTGCGGTCCCTGAAGATGCTCCATACAATATCATTCCGGAGGGATTCCCTTCGGCTCGCCTCGTGATTTACACGGCACACGACATTCAGTCCGGCCTCTCCCTCATAGTCGGGTTCCAGCACGAAAAAACCGTTGTCCGTACCAGCCAGGATATGACCGTCAGCATCCTTGCTGAATGTCTTTATGGAATTACCCTTGCAGGCCTCGGTACGGCGGATTTCCCCGTCCGCTCCAAGTATGAAGATCCTGCCTTCCGTACCTATGAGTATATTGTTTTCGTCTTTGATCAGTGTGTTCACGAAGACATTCGTCCTGTTTGAAGGAAGATGGATATGCTCGAAAACACCTGATTTCTTCGAGTACCTGTCGAGACCGTCATAGGTTCCTACATAAAGGCAGTCCCCGTCATCCAGAATGGAATAGACTATAGGATTATGCAGGCCAGGATGTTTGGTAAGCTTCTCGGAATCAAGTCCATAGCTATAAAGTCCGTCAAAAGATCCCACCCATAGGCTGTCGCCTTCCCGTACGAGGCTTCTTATGCCGACAGGAGACCCGGCCACATTGGAGAATGCTCCGCTTCTGGCAGAGAGGACGGCAAGTCCGGAATCCGTACCCAGATAAAGCCTTTCCTTCAACGGGATGATGCTATAAGTACGTGAAACTCCGTTCCAAGGGAGAATCCTGTAGCCGTCATAGCAAAATAGACCCTGATTCGTTCCGAACCATACAATCCCACGGCTATCCTGAGCTATGGCCTCTACCGCACTGACCTCCGGAGGCAGAGTGACGTGCCTGAACGAAGAATAATCCGAGCCATAAATTGACACGGACACAAGAATCGCAGCTGAAGTCAGCAGAGTTTTTCTGAGAAAAGCGGTTAGCATAACACAAAAATAAGAAAGCTTTTTGATATATTTGAACAACTCTGACAATACACTAAAACTCAATCCCATATGAAACGTCATTTAATTCTGGCATCCATTGTCCTTATCCTAAGCGCCTGCTGCAGCAATCTTCAAGGCCCGATCAAGAGAGGCAAGGCCTCCGAAGAACTCGACAAGGCTTTCGCATCCTATCTCCAGGCCGTGAAGGACAGCGCCGAGGATCTTCACTCAGTAATGGTCCTCCAACACGGCAAAGTCCTCGAAGAGCAGTTCTTCGTTCCGGACACGGCCCACGTCCTCCATTCAGTATCAAAGACTTTCACTTCGACAGCCGTCGGATTCGCAATTGAAGAAGGCCTGCTCGGGCTGGATGACAAGATCGTGGACATTCTTCCAGAAAGTATGCCTGACGACCCTCAGGAATGGCTTATGGACATTACGATCCGCAATCTCCTCACGATGAATTCAGGTCACGGAAAGGACCCGACATCGGCGATACGGAGCAACGACTGCGACTGGGTTGCTGAATTTATGAAATGGCCCATTGAATATGAGCCAGGCACCTGCTATTGCTACAACAGCCTCGGCACCTATATGCTCTCGGCAGCAGTCCAGAAGGTAAGCGGAGAAAAAATCGTGGATTACCTTGAGCCACGCCTCTGGCAGCCTCTCGGAATCGAGAAACCGAAATGGCTCGAAAGCCCTGCAGGCATCAACACCGGCGGCTGGGGCCTCTATCTAAGGACAGAAGACCTCGCCAAGATGGGACTCTGCCTTCTCAATGGTGGAAAATACGGCAAAAAACAAGTCATCCCTGCAGACTGGGTCGCAGAGATGACCAAATATCAGGTTCCTTCAGTCCACTCAGGCGTGAACGAACAGGAGCGCAAGAACCGCGAAGACAACAGCGACTGGGGTCAGGGCTACGGCTATCAGATCTGGCGCTGCCGTCACAACGCCTTCCGCGCTGACGGTGCCTACGGCCAGTACATCGTAGTAATTCCTGAGAAGGATGCGGTCGTCGTCACCACAGCCGACATCAACGATATGGCAGAGGAGCTCAACCTCATCTGGGACCACATTCTTCCTGCCCTCTAGGACAGTCAGGAGCTCAGACCGTTTCCAGCAAGGCTGAACATCCGGAAAGCACATCGCGGTAAGTCGCCTCGAAATCACCCGTGTACCACGGATCGGCTACATCCCTGTCGCTTCCGGCAAACTCCATCAGCTTACGGACCTTGGAGAAATCCTCATCAGGAACGATCCTTCTGAGCAGCCTCCTGTTGGACTCATCCATTATTATGACCAAATCAGCACCCCGGAACACCTCCGGGGTGATTTTGTATGCTCTATGGTCATCGAACGGAATGCCGTGCTCACGCATCTTCGATTTTGCCGGAGGATAAATGGGATTGCCCCACTCCTCGTCTGACACCGCCATCGAGCTGATCTCAAACTCATTCCCGCGGCCGGCATCGGCGACCAGTTTCTTCATCACGAATTCCGCCATCGGGCTTCTGCAGATATTGCCGTGGCACAAAAAGACTATCTTCTTCATCTGAAGCCGGCTTCCGATAATTACTTGAGACTCATTCCGACATTCTGCATAATGAACGAGTAGATGTCAGCCTGCTCCTCGAGCACCTTTGCCATTGGCTTTCCACCGCCGTGGCCGGCCTTGCTGTCGATGCGGATGAGGCAAGGATTCGTGCCGTCGTTGCACTCCTGAAGGGTTGCGGCGAACTTGAACGAATGAGCAGGGACGACGCGGTCGTCGTGGTCGGCAGTCGTGACGAGGGTTGCAGGATACTTCGTTCCCGGCTTCAGGTTGTGAAGAGGAGAATAACCGAGCAGATACTTGAACATCTCAGGACTGTCCTCGGAAGTACCGTAGTCAGGAGCCCAGTTCCAGCCGATTGTGAACTTGTGGTAGCGGAGCATATCCATCACGCCCACCTGCGGGATGGCCACCGCATAGAGGTCAGGGCGCTGAGTCATACAGGCACCGACGAG
>JAILCZ010000013.1 GCA_024689985.1 Bacteroidales bacterium
ATCCATACAGGCACCTTCTCGCCTGTGAGAGGATTCAATGCGTATGAGCCTGAGAACACGCCTGTAACTGACTTTGTCTCGGCGATTCTCTCGCGCTCAGTCTTCTTCTTGCACTGAGCAAGATACTCGTCCACCTCAGCCTTGCGGTCAGCAGTGGTAAGTTTCTCAACGAGGTCGCTTTCAGGAGCGAGCACCATAAAGGTGACGCCGAAGATAGTATCGACACGGGTGGTGAAGATGGTCACAGGGACCTCTACATCTCCGTTATAGCAATTGAACACGACTTCAGTACCGTATGAACGGCCGATCCAGTTGCGCTGCATCTCCTTGAGAGAATCAGTCCATTCCACCCTGTCAAGGCCATCGAGGAGGCGTCCTGCATATGCTGAAACCCTGAGCTGCCACTGGGTCATCTTCTTCTGCTCAACCGGGAATCCGCCACGCTCTGAAAGGCCGTCCTTGACTTCGTCATTGGCGAGGACGGTGCCGAGCTTAGGACACCAGTTGACTGTTGACTCTCCCTGATATGCGATGCGGTAGTTCATCAGCATCTTGCTCTTCTCCTTCTCGGAGAAAGCCTTCCACTGCTCAGCCGTAAATGGCTTATGGTCTGAATGAGCAGCATCCACAGCCTCGCTTCCGCCCTTCTCGAAGGCTGCAACGAGGTCTTCTATCGGCATAGCCTTGTCGGCCTTGTTGTCGTAGTAGCTTCCGAACATCTTGAGGAACGCCCACTGCGTCCACTTGTAATAGCCAGGGTCACAGGTGCGTATCTCACGGTCCCAGTCGTAGGAGAAACCGATGCGGTCCATCTGCTGGCGATAGCGGTTGATATTGTCCGTAGTAGTCTTTTCAGGATGCTGACCGGTCTGGATTGCGTACTGCTCAGCAGGAAGACCGAAGGCATCGTATCCCATCGGGTGAAGGACGTTGAATCCCTTGAGTCTCTTGTAACGTGAATAGATATCCGATGCAATGTAACCGAGAGGATGGCCCACGTGTAGTCCTGCACCTGACGGATAAGGAAACATGTCAAGTACATAATACTTCGGCTTCGAGGAATTCTCCTCAGGCTTGAATGGCTTTTCCTTGGCCCACTTGGCCTGCCACTTGCTCTCAATTTTCTTAAAATCGTATTCCATTATATCTGTATGTTATTTCTTTATTTTCAGTTTGTGCTTCGTGCCCTTCTTCTCGAGCCTGAACTCGACATAGAGGGACATACCAGTCTTCACCGTCTTTCCCTTGAAGCGGCCAGGCGTCCAGTCCGGCGAGGCTGAAATCACTCTCACGGCCTCCGCATCCAGGAGTTCGTCCACTCCCTTGCGCACCTTCACATCAGTGACCTTACCCTTCTCGTTGATCACGAAATCCACGAGGACACGGCCCTGAATACCTTCACGGACGGCGCCCTGAGGATATTTCAGATACTGATACACCCATTTCTCAAGGAAATAGCGGGGATCGGTATGTCTGAAGAAGGCCGGTTTATAGTCGCAGTCATAATAAGGAACGACTGTCTCGTCGAATCTGTTCTTCCTGAGTTCCTCCGATGTGCTGAACGCAGGTTTCTCCGCAACATTGAGGGCGACGGAATAATTGTAGATATACTCCAGTTCCCTCTCCATCGTCGGATAGTCAATGATTTCCTCCGTATCCTTGTCCGTATCGTGCTCGGCATACCTGCCAGTCGTAAAGAAGACGGAAGGAATCTGCCTGTCATAGAAGGCACGGTGGTCAGAAGGATAAGGCTCTGCCGAAGTAAGTTCAGGATAGATAGGCTGAAGTTCCTTCGAGAGGCTGTTCACGATGTCGTTCATATCCTGATTCGAAGAAGTGTAGGCATAGAAGCCGGCCGAACCAGTTCCGAGCATATCCAGGTTGATCATCGCATCGATGTTCTCCACCTCGGGGAAAGTCCTGTTGAGGAAATACCAGGCTCCGGAATTGAGGACCTCGGAACCGCCGAATCCTATGAGAAGGACAGAGCGGCGAAGAAGGATCTCGTTCGTCTTGAGCATCCTGGCAAGTTCCAGGAGCATAGCCACTCCTGAAGCATTTCCGTTGGCACCGTAATAGACCTTCCTGGTCTTTTCTCCGTTTACGCTCATATCGGAGACGCCGAGATTGTCCATCCTGGCTCCGATTACGATATATTTTTCACGGAGTTTCTTGTCGTATCCCTGAATGAAGCCCACGACATTGCGGGAACGGAGGGTGTCTCCCGAATCAGTCTTGAGACCGAAAAGGTCGCCGTCATCGGAAGAAAGCATATCGACATTGTATTTCTTGAATACCGACGAAATGTATCTTGCTGTTTCGAGTTCGCCTTCGGAACCGGCCATACGGCCCTCCATAGACGGAGAGGAGATGTAGCTGATATGATCTCTGAAAGACTGGACGGTCTCGCTGTCATAGAGAGACTGGTATCCTGTCCTGTACTGGGCGCCAGCGGTGAAGCCTGTCGCCAAAAACGTCAGGAAGACGGCTATTTTTCTGAGTCCTGTTTTCATATCTAGACACTACACCAAAATCGTGCAAATTTAATAAAATCAATGCAAATAAAAAGCGTATCTTTGTGGCCGTCATCATTATGAAGTCACCAAAACACATCTTCACAACAATATTGCTGGTCATAAGCCTCTTCCAGGCGGAAGCACAGGTAAAATACGACCTTAAATCTCCGGAACCGATCCTGCAGTCTCCGGATACGGTGTCAATGGTTTTCATCGGAGATGTGATGATGCACAAAAAGCAGCTCGACTATGACTACAGGGCATTCCTGGAGCCGATAAGGACCAGGCTCACCGAGGCGGATGTCGCCGTCGCGAATATGGAATTCACCCTTGCAGGCGAGCCATATACGGGATATCCTGCCTTCTCAGCCCCTGACGGGTTCGCGTCCTATGTGGCAGACTGCGGAGTGGACATCTTCCTCCTCGCCAACAACCATATCCTTGACAAAGGACAGCAGGGCGCCATCCGCACCCTGGATGTCTATGACCGCCTTTCGCTTGACAGGGGCACCCTCTACACAGGTCTTTCGCGGTACAACGAAGACTATGAGATGATGACTCCGCTGATGGTGAATGTCAAGGGAGTGAGGATAGCCCTAGTGAATTTCACCTACGGCACGAACTCCGGCGGGAATTACGAATGGCCGAAGGTCAACAGGATAGGCCGCGAAGAAATGACCAAGGCGATAAGAAGGGCGAAGGAGGCAGGGGCTGAATTCGTCATCGTCCTCCCCCACTGGGGCGCCGAATACCACCTCCGCCACAATTCCACCCAGTCTGAAGTCGCCAGATGGTGCGTGGAGGCAGGAGCTGACGCAATCATAGGCGCCCACCCTCACGTGGTCCAGGACACGACCCATATTTCGGATGTGCCGGTGATCTACTCAATGGGAAACGCCGTATCGAATATGAGCGCAAGATACACCAGGCTCGAGCTTATGGTAAGACTGCGCTTCGCAAATGACGGGAACGGAGTCAGGAGACTCCTCGAACCTGAGGTTGAATTCCTCTGGTGCACCCTGCCGGGAACACTCACAGACAACTACGCAACGATTCCGCTCAGGGATTACCTCGGAAAGAAGGATCTATGGAAAGCGGGATACGATTATGACAATATGATCAATACCTGGAAGACCGTGAGGTCAGAAACCGGGATCAAAGACGCAAGATGAAGAAAACGATAGTACTAGAAGCAATGGATCCGCTTGAGATCTACGGAGCCGGAAACAGAATACTCAATGCGTTCTGCACATATTTTCCCAACCTGAAAGTCGTCGCAAGAGGCAATGAACTCATCCTCGACGGCAAGGTTAAGGACATCCAGGAATTCTCACAGAAATTCGGAGAGCTCCTCGACAGAAGGCAGCACAAGATGAATCTCACCCCATACGACGTGGAGGAAATCTTCGAAGGCGAAGACTCAGCCTGGCCGCAGACAGCACCTAGCAGCGACTCGGCCATCGTCTTCGGCACCGACGGCAAACCTATCAAGGCCCGCAACAAGACCCAGCAGGAGATGGTCAAGGCCTACTTTGAAAACGACCTCATCTTCGCGGTAGGCCCTGCCGGTACGGGAAAGACCTACGTCGCCATCGCGCTTGCAGTCAGAGCCCTCAAAAACAGGGAAATCAAGCGAATCATCCTCACCCGTCCGGCCGTCGAAGCCGGAGAGCGCCTGGGCTTCCTTCCAGGAGACCTCAAGGACAAACTTGACCCATATCTCCAGCCTCTGTACGACGCCCTCGGAGATATGATACCGGTGAAGAGGCTTCAGGAATTTATGCAGGACGGCACGATTCAGATCGCACCTCTTGCCTATATGCGAGGCAGGACCCTCGACAAGGCCTGCGTCATCCTCGACGAGGCCCAGAACACCAATCTCGGCCAGCTCAAGATGTTCCTCACCAGAATGGGAGCCAACGCGAAGTTCATCGTGACTGGAGACGCCAGTCAGGTCGACCTTCCGCACAAGGAAGACTCCGGACTGATCAAGGGAATAGAACTCGTCCGGAACATCAAGGGAATCAAGACGATAATGTTCTCCAACGATGACATCGTCCGCCACCCTCTCGTAACGAAGATCGTCAAGGCCTTCGGAGAAAACTAAAGATTATCAAATACACTTAACGAAAAAGCGCCGGCCTGTGCCGACGCTTTTATCGTTTGATATGTAAGTTCAATTACTTGATCACACCGCTGTTTGAAATCTCAGCATACTTGTCGTAAGCTGCCTGATACTCTGCAGACTCACCGCGGAAACGGAAGTAAGCGTTCTTGAGGTAGAATGCGCAGTTGAGCTTGAGAGCCTCATCCTTTGAAACTGAATAAGCCTTCTCAAATGGCTCGAGGCAA
>JAILCZ010000050.1 GCA_024689985.1 Bacteroidales bacterium
ATCTTCACGGCATAGTACTTTTCGCCGCCCTTGAAATTGTCGATGTTCTTTTCTTCGATAGAGTTAAAATCCACTTTCATTATCTGTAGTTCTTTAGAACAAATATAGAATTTTTATCGCTATATTTGTTATCCCGAAAGCTTTCGGGACAACTTTTTGCGGAAATAGCTCAGTCGGTAGAGCATCAGCTTCCCAAGCTGAGGGTCGCGGGTTCGAATCCCGTTTTCCGCTCTCTTTTCCTTTCCCCTTTCAACCTGCGCTCATCCAGCACTTTTCAAAGTTCTCCGTCCACAACAAAACCAGCACTATCCTCACCAAGAACCGACGATTTTAATTAATAGAACTTCTGCCTGGCAATCATTTGAGCTGGCCGCATCCCACAAAATCACCGGCGTCCTGCGTGGATTTCACGGCTATCCGGCGTGCGATTTCCAAATTTTGGCGCTTCTGGTTGGCCTTCGAGGGATGCTGGCGCTTGATTTCCAAATTTTGGCGCCTTTGGTTGGCCTTCGAGGGATGCTGGCGCTTGATTTCCAAATTTTGGCGCCTCTGGCTGGCCTTCGCGGGCTGAGGTTGTGTGATTTCCAAATTTTGGGGCCTTTGGTTGGCTTTCGTTGGTTGCGGGCGTGTGATTTCCAAATTTTGGGGCCTTTGGTTGGCTTTCGTGGGTTGCAGGGAAACTGGATGGCAGCGGGGAATGGCTAGCGGCGGAGGAGGTTCTCGAGGGTGGAGCGGAGAAGGTCCGCAAGCTCGTTGGTCTGCGGAATCAGGGATGAGGATGCGCTTTGGCGGGTCTTGACGGAATAGGTCACGTCAAGTGTGAGGTGCGGAAGGGGAGTAGGGATTACCTTGATGCCTTCCGGGAGTTTTGCGCCGGCAGGGATGATGCCGACGAGGCCCGGGATGCGGTCCACCATCTCTATGATGGCTGAGCAGGAGTCTGTCTGGAACATTACGGATGCGTAGATGTCCGGTGGAAGGAGGCTGCGGTAGCCTTTCCAGGAGGCGACTGGATGCTCGTCGATTTCTTCGTCGTCTTCTGCTTCCGATTTTGTTACGGCGATGGCTGGGAGGACTCCGATCAGGGTGCTGCCCTCCTCAAGTGACATCGTGTCCTTTCTTGGTGCGACCTTGATGGTGATGTCGGCTTCGTCGTTGGTGGTCTCGAAGATTGCGTCAGGATGGGTGCCGGCGATTTTTGCGAGGGCTGCCGGGAGGATGCTCTCCAGAATGGCAGGGTCGGCGTTGATTCTGATTGTCCTGGTGTAGCTTGTCTTGGTGAAGAGCTTGGCTGCGGCCTGGTACCAGTGCTGTATTCTCGTGGCATATTCCAGGAAGGATGAGCCTGCAGGAGTAAGAGTGACTCCGGTGCGGTCCCTTCTGAACAGTTCCGCACCGAGGTCCTTCTCTAGTTCTGCAATATTGGCGCTGACGGCAGGCTGACTGACGCCGAGTATGCCTGCTGCCTTTGTGAAGTTACCCTGACGGGCAACTTCGATGAACACCTTTATCCTGAAATCTTCTGTCATTATAAGTTTGCTTTCTTCCTTACTTCCTTGAGCCAGCGCTCAAGTGCGTTTGAGAAGTCTTTTCTGCAGGATCCAAGGTTGTCCTTGGTGCCTGACGCTTCTGCAATCTTCTTGTCAGTGAAGCCCCAGCCGTGTCCTCCTTTCGGATACATATGGAGCTCTACCGATACTCCTGCCTCTGCAAGGGCCCTTGCGAAGAGGAGGCTGTTCGTCGCAGGGACGAGGCCGTCGTTCGAACTCAGGGCGATGAAAGTCTGAGGAGTGTCCGAAGTTACATTATTTTCCGAAGAATACCTCTTCTGAAGCTCAGCATAATTTTCTGCAGTGTTGTCGAAACCTATGAGGTTGCCTCTGGTGTTCTTGTGGGTTATGCCGTCCTGGAAGGTTACGACAGGGTAGATTACCACCGCGAAATCCGGCCTTGTGAGGCTGTCCACATACATAGTCTCAACGGTCGTGGCGAGGTGGCCTCCGGCGGAGAATCCGATGACTCCTATCTGCTTTACGCCCCAGTCCGATGCGTGTGCCCTGCAATATCGGAAGGCATTCTGGACATCAGTGAGCGGCACTTCCCAGTGCCCGTTCGGAAGACGGTATTTCACGACTCCGACGGTGATGCCTCTTTTGAGCATCCACTCTGCGACATATACTCCCTCGTTCCAGCTTGACAGGTCTTTGTAGCTTCCGCCAGGGGTGGAGAGCACCATCTGTCCGTTAGGATTCTCAGGAAAATATAGGTCGATTCTGGCACTGTCGGAAACATAGGCGATGAAGCCGTTCTTGCGGGCCTCCTCGTCTCTCTCCTGGGCTTCTCCGTCACCATATCCGTTACCGATTTTCGGGTCCAGTCCCTTTTTGTTCTTCAGGGCAGCCTGAACTCCTTCCGGGTAGAGGAGGACGGTTTCGCTCGGTTTGAGATTAGTTCCGATTCTGCTGATTCTTTCGAGTTTTGATTCTACGCTTTGCGCAAACGCAAAATTGGATGCCAGAGTGGCACCCAATATTGCTGTAAGTATTAATGATCTGCTCATTAGTTTATTGTTCATTTGCTGCGAGTCTCTTGTAAGTGTTGAGACGGATCTTTGCAAATTCCTCAGTCTTGTCGAGGAGCTCCTGAGCTCTCTCAGGGAAGAGCTTGTAGAGGGATGCGAAACGAACCTCACCCTTGAGGAAGTCCTGGAACTTGGTCCAGTCTGGCTCCTTTGAGTCAAGAGTGAACGGATTCTTGCCCTGTGCCTCGAGATCCGGATTGAATCTGTAGAGGTGCCAGTATCCGCATTCAACAGCGAGCTTCTCCTCTCTCTGGCTAAGACCCATACCGGCCTTGAGACCGTGGTTGATACAAGGAGCGTAAGCGATGATGAGTGATGGTCCGTTGTAAGCCTCAGCCTCCTTGATGGTCTTGAGGTACTGTGCAGGGTTTGCACCCATTGCAACCTGTGCTACATATACATATCCATAGCTCATTGCCATCATACCGAGATCCTTCTTGCGGATCTTCTTACCTGAAGCGGCGAACTTGGCAATCGCACCTACAGGGGTAGCCTTTGATGACTGTCCACCGGTATTTGAGTAAACCTCGGTATCGAGGACGAGGAGGTTGACATTCTCACCGCTTGCGAGAACGTGGTCGAGTCCGCCGTATCCGATATCGTAGCTTGCACCGTCACCACCGAAGATCCACTGTGACCTTGCAGCGATGAATGGCTTATACTCGAGGAGACCCTTGCATACATCGCAGTCGCAGGTAGAAAGGAGCGGCTCAAGTGCGTCTGAAACCTCGCGGGTAACCTTTGCGTCATCCTTGTTCTCAAGCCACTTCGTGAAGAGAGCCTTCATCTCGTCGGTGCAGCAAGTGCACTCGAGGCCCTTGAGCATAAGGTTCTGTACGGTAGCGCGTGCTCTGTCTGAACCGAGCTTCATACCGAGACCGAATTCGCAGAAGTCCTCGAAGAGTGAGTTGGCCCAAGCCGGACCGTGACCTTCGTTGTTCTTGCAGTATGGAGATGCAGGGAATGATGCACCGTAGATTGATGAACATCCTGTAGCGTTGGCGATCATCATATGGTCACCGAAGAGCTGAGTGATGTTCTTGATATAAGGTGTCTCACCACAACCTGCGCAGGCTCCTGAGAACTCGAAGAGAGGCTGTGCGAACTGTGCGTTCTTGACGTTGGCAGTCTTGTCAACGATATTCTCCTTGTAGCCGACCTTCGCGTTGAGGTAGTCGAATACTTCCTGCTGGCTTTCCTGTGTCTGTGCGCTGACCATCTTGAGAGACTTCTCAGGCTTGGTAGGGCAGACGTCGGTACAGTTGCCGCAACCGGTACAGTCAGCGACGCTGATGCTCATAATGAACTTGTAGTCCTTGAGCTGAGCCTTGCCCTGTGCGAGCTTGGTTCCCTTAGGAGCCTTCTGAGCTTCCTCATCTGTAAGAAGGAACGGACGGATTGCTGCGTGAGGGCAGACGAATGCGCAGGAGTTACACTGGATACAGGTCTCTGCGTTCCACTCAGGAACATTCACTGCGACGCCACGCTTCTCGTATGCCGCAGTGCCTGCAGGCATCGTACCGTCAGCATATTTTACGAATGTGCTTACAGGAAGGGTATCACCGAGCTGCGAGTTCACTACGTCAGCGACATTCTTCACGAATGAAGGAGCGAGACGGTCCTTTCCAGGAACTTCGAACTTCGTCTTGATTTCAGCCCACTCTGCAGGGTACTTGACTTCGATGTATTCACCACCGCGGTCGATGGCGGCGTAGTTCATATTTACAACGCTCTCACCCTTCTTGCCGTAGCTCTTGAGGGCTGCGTCCTTCATGAACTTGACCGCATCCTCTACAGGGATGATGTTCGCGATGCGGAAGAATGCGCTCTGGAGAATCGTGTTGGTACGTCCGCCGAGGCCGATTTCAGCAGCGATCTTGGTCGCGTTGATGATATAAAGCTTGACGTGCTTGCGGGCGATGGTGCCCTTTACGTTGTCAGGAATTCTTTCGAGGGTTTCCTTCTCGTCCCAGAGAGAGTTGAGGAGGAGGCTGCCGCCGTCCTTGATGCCCTTGAGAACATCATACTTATGGAGGTATGAAGGTACGTGGCAAGCCACGAAGTCAGGGGTGGAAACAAGGTATGGAGCCTTGATAGGAACATCACCGAAACGGAGGTGTGAGCAGGTGTATCCGCCTGACTTCTTTGAGTCATAGTCGAAGTAACCCTGGCAGTACTTGTCCGTGTGGGAACCGATGATCTTGATGGTGTTCTTGTTGGCACCGACGGTACCGTCTGAACCGAGACCGTAGAACTTGCACTCGGTAGTGCCTGGCTTCACGATAGAAATCTCGCTCTTGATAGGGAGGCTCTTGAATGTGACGTCATCCACGATGCCGATAGTGAATCCGTTCTTAGGCTCCTTGAGCTCGAGGTTGTCGTAAACTGCGACGATCTGTGCAGGTGTGGTATCCTTTGAAGAAAGACCGTAGCGGCCACCTACGATGAGAGGGTTCTGCTCCTTGCCCTGGAACATTGTCTTGACGTCGAGGTAGAGAGGCTCTCCGAGGCTGCCTGGCTCCTTGGTCCTGTCGAGGACTGCAATCTTCTTGACGCTCTTTGGAAGAACGTTGAAGAAGTATTTCTCTGAGAATGGACGGTAGAGGTGAACGCTGATGAGACCGACCTTGCGACCGTGCTTTGCGAGATAGTCGATGGTCTCCTTGATTGTTTCAGTGACTGAACCCATCGCAACGATGATGTTCTCAGCGTTATCTGCTCCGTAGTATTCGAAAGGACGGTGGTCACGGCCTGTGATTTCGCCGAGTTCGCCCATATAGCGTGCAACGATGTCAGGAACTGCATCATAAACCTGGTTCCTGCTTTCTACGGCCTGGAAGTAAACGTCTCCGTTCTGTGCAGTACCGCGGGTTACAGGTGAATCAGGATTGAGAGCTCTCTTGCGGAATGCTGCGAGGCTCTTCTTGCTGATGAGACCCTTGAGGTCTTCCTCATCGATGGCTTCGATCTTCTGGATCTCGTGTGATGTACGGAAACCGTCGAAGAAGTGGAGGAAAGGAATGCTTGACTTGATTGTTGCGAGGTGTGCGACAGCTGCAAGATCCTGAGCCTCCTGAACAGAACCGGATGCAAGCATTGCGAATCCAGTCTGACGGCAGGCCATCACGTCCTGGTGGTCACCGAAGATTGACAGAGCCGAGCTTGCGAGAGCGCGGGCAGATACGTGGAATACTGTAGGAAGCATTTCACCTGCAATCTTGTACATATTAGGAATCATAAGGAGAAGTCCCTGTGAAGCCGTATATGTCGTGGTAAGAACGCCGGCCTGGAGAGATCCGTGAACGGCACCTGCTGCACCACCTTCACTCTGCATTTCGGTAACCTTTACGGTTTCACCCCAGAGATTCTTTTTTCCGTGGGCAGCCCACTCATCAATATTCTCCGCCATTGTGGACGAAGGGGTGATTGGGTAGATTGCAGCGTGCTCACTGAAGAGGTAAGCTATGTTTGACGCTGCGAAATTACCATCACAAGTGATGAATTTCTTTTCTTTTGCCATAATAGTTTATTTAATTGTTTAATAGATATTTAGATCGATTGAGATTATTTCCGTGTCCGTACACGGAGTTTTAGTGTATAAAACCGGCCACGATGGACCGGTTATGACATTAGAGCGTATCCGCTCCGCTTATTTCTACGCTTGAGCCAGAGATTCTCTTTACGAGACCCTGGAGTACTGCACCTGGACCGAGCTCCGTGAAGCTCTCAGCTCCGTCAGCGATCATATTCTTCACTGACTGGGTCCACTTCACAGGACTTGTAAGCTGTGCGAGAAGATTCTTCTTGATGATGACAGGATCTGTCTCAGCCTTTGCGCTCACGTTCTGGTAAACAGGACACTTAGGCGCAACGATTTCGGTCGCCTCGATTCCCTTTGCGAGCTCTACGCGTGCAGGCTCCATAAGAGGGGAGTGGAAGGCTCCTGAAACTGCGAGAGGAAGAGCTCTCTTCGCTCCTGCAGCCTTTGCGAGTTCGCAGGCCTCATCAATTGCAGCAGCCTCGCCTGAGATGACAACCTGTCCGTCGCAGTTGTAGTTTGCGGCAACTACGATGCCTGACTTTACGCTTGCGCAGATTTCCTCGACCTTTTCGTTAGGAAGTCCGATGATCGCAGCCATCATTCCCGGTACCTTTTCGCAGCATTTCTGCATTTCGGTCGCACGGATGAGGACAAGCTTGAGGGCGTCTTCGAATTTCATCGCACCTGCGGCAGCGAGAGCGGAGAATTCTCCGAGGCTGTGACCAGCGACCATATCAGGGTTGAAATCAGGCCAGCAGGCAGCGAGTACTACTGAGTGAAGGAAAATTGCCGGCTGAGTCACCTTCGTGGCCTTGAGGTCTTCAGGTGTGCCGTTGAACATTATGTCTGTTATTCTGTATCCGAGGACTTCATTTGCTTTCTCAAGCATCTCCTTTGCTTTGGGATTGTTCTCATAGAGGGCTTTTGCCATCCCTGGGAACTGAGCTCCCTGTCCCGGAAAAACGAATGCTTTCTTCATGTTGTTTTCTAATTTATATTTTTTCAACTATAGTAATTGCAAATATATGTAAATTCAGGGGTAAAAAAAATTATAATAATCAAGGAGAGATACTTTCTGGCCGGAATGGAAGGAATGATGTTTTTTTTTCGTACTTTTGTAAAAATATGCCCCTATAGTTAAATGGATAGAATTTCAGATTCCGGTTCTGACGGTGAAGGTTCGAATCCTTCTAGGGGTACTGAACAGATAATAATAACATTGACCAGATAAATTTTTTATGAAAAGAGTTCTTCACGGTTTGCTCATAGCCGTAGTCGGAATGACTTTCCTTTCATCTTGCCAGAAGCCTCAGGTCCAGTATTTTACTGATGCGGACAATGTGAGTGGTACAATCAAAACTCCAACGGAAATCCCTATCCGCCTCCGTGCGGAAGACAAGATTGCCATAATCGTCAATTGCAAGGACCCGGAGATTTCAAATCTTTTCAATCTTCCATATTCCACCAGAAGAATCGGTCAGGCAACCTCTTACGGTTCGTCCCTTGACCAGGGTATTTCCGGATATACCGTTGACAAGAACGGCGACATCGATTTCCCTGTGATCGGAAAACTCCACGTGGCAGGACTTACCCGTGAGGAGGTTTCTGCTCTCGTAAAGAACGAACTCGCCGCCCGCGACCAGGTGAAGGACGCTGTCGTGACGGTGGAATTCATGAACCTTCGCTTCTCGGTTCTTGGAGAGGTAAAGACTCCGGGTATCTATGATATCAACAAGGACGTGATCACTATCATCGACGCAATCAGCGATGCCGGCGACCTTACAATCTATGGTATCAGGGGCAATGTTCTCGTGAAGAGAATCGAAAATGGTACGGAAGTCATCTACAGAGTGGACATGCAGTCTCTGGAAAGCGTGCTCAAGTCGCCTGTATATTACCTCCAGCAGAACGACGTCGTCTATGTCGAGCCTAATATGACGAAGGCAAGACAGTCAACACCGCTCGGCAATACGGTACTCACTCCGTCATTCTGGATTTCGGTTGCCAGCCTTCTCACTACCATCACGGCTCTTCTCATCAAGTAAATTATCTCTATGGAACAGAATAACATTCAGCAGAATCCTGAAGTACAGCAGGAGGAACAGTTCAACATCAAGGAATACCTTTATTCCTGCCTTGGCCGATGGTATTGGTTTGTTGGTTTCGTATTCATTTGTCTTGCTTTGGCATCCTATTATATTCTGACAACTCAGAAGACTTATACCAGGTCTGCCCAGGTTATGATCAAGAACGATACGAAGGGCCGTTCAGCATCTACTGACATTTCTTCGGAATTCAGCAACCTCGGTATTTTCGCCACCAGCTCAAAGGTAAGCAACGAACTCATCGCCTTCCAGTCATTCGACTTTATGAATGAAGTGGTGCTGAACCTCAAACTGTATATGAATTATACGACCGATGGATTTATGCGTCCTACCATCCTCTATGGAACCAACCTCCCTATCGAAGTGGAGATGTTGGATGTATCCAACAAGGAAGGCGCTTCTTTCATCGTCACCAGGAACGAACAGCAGATTTCCGCATCTACATTTATATATAACGGAGATCCTGTGGGTGAGAAGGGCGTAAGCGTAAGCGGAGCAATGGGAGATACCCTCCTCACTCCGATCGGACGCGTTGTAGTAAAGCCATCGAGATATTCATCTGATGACTGGACACCTATCACAGTAAGCAAGGCTCCTGTAGGAATGGTCGCCACAAGTTATTCAAAAAGACTCAACGCTTCCCTTGCCGACAAACTTGCCGATGTCATCCAGCTTTCTCTCGCGGACAATGTCGCAAAGAGGGCTGAAGATGTGCTCAATACTCTTATCGAGGTATATAACGAGCACTGGGTGCTTGACAAGAACCAGATTGCCAAGAGCACATCGAAGTTCATTGACAACCGTCTCGTCATAATCGAAAGAGAACTTGCCACCGTCGATACGGACATCTCCACATACAAGTCCGAGAACTTGCTCCCGGATGTGAATGCAGCGGCAAACCTCTATATGCAGCAGAGTTCAACGATTGATTCCCAGCTCCTTGATCTGAGCAATCAGCTCCATATGACAAAGTATATCAAGAGCTACATCCTCGACGAGCAGAACCAGACCAATCTCCTCCCTGCAAACTCCGGCGTCGGCAGCGCGCAGATCGAAAAGCAGATCGCAGAATACAATGAGAGACTCATCAAGCGCAACGAGCTCGCATCGAACAGCTCGGCAAGAAATGCCCTCGTAGTTGACCTTGACAGGACTCTTTCTACTATGCGTCAGGCTATTGTCACTTCAGTTGACAACCAGATTTTTGCCCTGAACACCCAGATCGAGAACCTCCAGAAGACCGGAAAGAAAAACAAGGAGCAGATTGCTGCAAATCCTACGCAGGCAAAGCGCCTCCTTTCAGTTGAGCGTCAGCAGGCCGTAAAGCAGAGCCTCTATCTCTTCCTTCTCCAGAAGCGTGAGGAGAATGAGCTCAGCCAGGCTTTCACTGCATACAATACCCGTATAATCGAGAGGCCTAGAGGAAGCAGCGCACCTACGGCACCTTCAAAGAGCAAGGTCTTCCTCATCGCCTTCGTACTCGGTCTTTTCATTCCTGCAGGTATCATTTATCTCCAGGTTACCCTTGATACGAGAGTTCATTCAAAGAAGGATATCGAGAAGTATGGTCTTCCTATCGCCGGAGAGATTCCTCTCTGCGTCGATACGGAAAAGGCCTTCGGATTCCTTGAGAAGAGATCTCCTATTACCAACCCTAGGCTCGTGAAGCCTGGCAAGAGAGACGGAGCCAACGAGGCGTTCAGAGTCCTTCGTACGAACATTGAGTTTATGGCTGCGGGCACTGACTCCAAGGTGCTTCTTGTCACTTCATTCAATCCTGGTTCAGGAAAGACATTCCTTATTGAGAACATTTCCCTGAGCCTTGCCATCAAGGGCAAGAAGGTCTGCATCATTGATGCCGATATCAGAAAGGGTTCGCTTTCATCTTACTATAACCGACCTTCGACAGGTCTTTCAGATTATCTCAACGGAAGCGTGACGGATATTGAAAAGATTTCCGTTACGGATCCGGAATTCAAGACTCTTACAATCATCCCTTCAGGTACGATTCCTCCTAATCCAGCCGAACTTCTTGGCTCAGGGCGTTTCAAGACTCTGATCGAGGATATCAGGGAGAAGTTTGATTATATCTTGATTGACTCAGCTCCTATCAACATCGTTGCTGATACGAATATCATTACTGAGTTCATCGACCGTGTGTTCTTCATTGTCAGGGCCGGTCGCTTTGACAAGAGTATGATGCCTGAGCTCATTGAACTTGTCAATGCCGGCAAGCTCAAGAATCTTTCCATCATTCTCAATGGCGTTGAACCTGGCGGCGGACGCTATGGATATCACAGATATGGCTATAGCCATTACGGATACCATCGTTACGGCTATCATAGCTATGGCTATGGTTCGACCAGCTACGGAGCCTATGGCTCATATGAGGACGGATCGGATAAAGCTTAATTGACGTGGAAGAACTTTTGAGACTCCTGCCTTCGGCGGTCAGTATCGGATGGCTTTTCGTATATCTGATCTTCGGCAGCGGAAAGACCTCTTTCCGAATGATGTCTCTTGTTCTCCTATCTACGACATTTTACGGAATTTCAGAATATTGGGGAGTGGTAAATACGCTCTCCATTATTCTTATACCGGCCTTGCTCTGGCTCTATCTCCAGTTCCTTGAAAAGAAGCTCCTTTCTTTCGGCACAGCCGTCGTTTGGACCTTCGTCCTTCTGGTCTATATTCTTGCCTTTGTCATAGGCTTGTTCGTGGATATCGAGAAGTATGTTTTCATTTCTGAAAAGATTGTAATCGGTCTTCTGTACCTCTTCCTGATGGCTCAGATATTCGGCAACAAGAGAAACAGGACGACGGAGACAGGTTCTGTAAGTGCCTTTGTCTTCAGCAGCGGCAGGACGAATCCTGTCCTTGTCCAGGAAACTTTGGCCCTTTTTCTTTATGCCTCAGTTCTCCTGGTGGATTATTCTGGTTGGGGCATAGCTTCAGTCCTGGAGATGATTTTCATCAGTTTCTTCTCTATTATGGGGCTTTTCGGAGAAATCGAAGAAATTTCGCTCAGGGATATCAGCAATGCTTTCAGCGGAAAGTCTTCTTTCCAGATTAATGTACGCCAGTATGGGCACGCTACTGAAATAGCCAAGAACGCCAGGTATGCGGCAATGAGTTCCCGTGATTCTTATGCAGTCGAGGATGAATATGAGAACCAGAACATAGCCTATGATTATTCCGCTGAGTATGTCAGTGATGCCCCTGTTACCGTTGAGGAACCAAAGGACAATTCTTCCCTGAAGGAGAAGTTCGAAAAAGAATTCGTGGAAGGCAGGATGTATCTTATCAGCGGACTTACCCTCGTAGATCTGGCTGGCAGGCTTGGAACCAACAAGACCTATCTTTCAAGAATGGTCAATAAAGAATATGGCAAATCCTTCACTGATTTCCTCAGTGAGAAAAGGATCGAATATGCCAAGGAGTATCTTCTCCAGAACCGCTATGCGGGTCAGGTCATCGCCGCCCAGATATGCGGATTCCCGTCAGCTCAAAGTTTCAATATGACCTTCAAGAAACTGACGGGAATGACTCCTAAAGTATGGCTGAGGGAGAATCAGAAATAATTACTTTTCTCCTCTTTTCTCTTTACAGATTTCAAGTTGTTTTACCACAGATGCAAGGAGCTTGTCCATAATGATAGGCTTCGTGATGAAGTCGTTTGCTCCGAGCTGGAAACCTTTCACGATGTCGTCGTTGGAGTTCAAAGCGGAAAGGATTACTATCTGGATGTCTGATGTGTCCTGTTTTGCCCTGAGTCTTCTGAGCACCTCGAAACCGTCAATGCCAGGCATCATAAGGTCTAGGAGAATCACGTCAGGCTTTTCCTGGTCGATGAGGTCGAGGGCCTGCTGTCCGTGAGATGCGGTCTTGATTCTGAAATTGAATTTTGAGAGCATCTTCTGAATAAGGAGAAGGTTAAGAGGAACGTCGTCAACTACTAAGACATAGTAGTTAGAATAATCAACGCTTGTATCTATGGTATCCATATTTTTCTTGTTAAATGGTTCTTAACAAACTTAATAATTTTAACTGAATTCTCCTAACATTTATATGTCGAAGAATCGTTCTTCCAGCATAAGGCAGATGGCGTGATAGATTGGAAGATGTAGCTCCTGAATCATAAATGTCTCATTTCTTGGGACTTGGATACAAATGTCAGCCATCTTTGAAAGAGGGCTGTCTGCTTTTCCCGTCAGGCCGATTACTTTCATTCCTTTGGCTTTTGCAACTGTCGCAGCATAGAGAATGTTCTTGCTCTTGCCTGAAGTCGATATTGCAAGGAAGGAATCACCCTTTTTTCCGTATCCGTTTATCTGCTGGGCAAATTGAAGGAGGGGATTGACATCGTTTGCGAAAGCCGTATTCAGGGAGGTGTGGCTGTCAAGGGCAATTGCCGGGAGGGCACCCTGCAGGCAGTCTGCAAGTTCCTGTCCCATTTCTTTGTCAACGGCAACAAGTTCGGCGCCGAACTCTTGGTCTATCGTTCTTTTTTTGATGAAGGCTTTCATCAGTTCTCCGACGATGTGCTCTGCATCGGATGCGGAGCCACCATTGCCGGCAATTAGCAGCTTTCCTCCTGCCAAATATGTCGTTGCAATAGTCTGGTATGCTTCTATTATGGTTTCCTTGCAGCTTTCGAGCTCAGGATATCTCGTTAGAAGCTGATTGAATATTGCTTTGATTTTCTCTTCCATATTACTTCTCTATGTTTTTAAAACAAGTTATGGCCGCTTCATCATCAGGTCTGCACAGAAGTGTCCAGGACGGAAGTCCCATCGCAATTGCTTCTGATGTCCTTGTGATGGCCTCCTTTTCCTCCGGTTTCCATTTTATGCAGGATGATGAGGTGACTATTGAAGCGTAAGCCCTTAGTCCTAGCGTTTTCGTGATTATGTTCTGCGGGGCCTGCTCCAATTTTACCGTAGTCCTTACCGGTACCTTTATGTTTCTGTAGCAGGGGGTCTTTCCGCTCCACGGTGTGCCATAGACAAAGATGCCGTTTTCTGTCACCCTAACTACGGGGTTGTCGTCATTTATGAGGTCGCAGCCTTCGACCGCTCCAAGCCAAAGCCTGCTGTGTGTGCTCTTGCCTGTGCCGCTGGTCCCGAAAAAGAGATTGGCTTTGCCGTCGTGTCTTATTACGGATGCGTGCATCAGGAGAGTTTTCAGTCCGGATGTCGCATAGGTGTACATTATCATTATGCCCGTCGTCAGCTGAAGCACCGTATTGAATGGCCCCATTCCCTGTTCTGGAATGAATGTGCCTTTTTTCTTGTCGTTCTTCACCCTGAGAAGGCCTGCGCTCTTTCCAGGCTCGTTGAAGAAGTGGTACATACTTTCCTGGCTTTCGTCGTAGATGTGATACCAGGGAAGTTCTTCTTCAACTTTCATAATCGGAGTATGTCCGGCTATGAACATATCAGTAGGAATCGGATCCACCATTTCTATCTCGAAGATAGGAGCCTCGTCGCCTTCGTAGAGGAATGGCTCGTAATTCGAAAAATCCAGGGTGTATCTGTCCATATCTTCCGGAAGATCTTTCTTGGACTGAATGAATGTCCTTGCCGGGACTGGATCTCCAGCTCTCACCGGTATCGCTGCTGAAATTTCACCTGCCCTTCCTTTCTCTATTCTTTCAAGGACGGCCTGGGTGTATTTCATGAATTTCCATTTGCCTGTGAGACTTACGCTGAAAACGTGGTCTCCTACTTTATATTTTCTGGTTTCTGCCATTAGTCTATTCTGAGTACGTTGTCGCAGTACTCCGTTATTTTTTCTCTATGAGTTATGAATATCATCGTCTTGCCGCTGACCGTCCTGTAGAGATTCTCCATCAGTTTTTCTTCGGTCTCCGGGTCGAGTGATGAACTGAATTCGTCCAGAAGCAGGATGCCTCCCTTTCTGAGGAGGGCTCTTGCTATCGCTATTCTCTGTGCCTGGCCTTCGGAGAGGCCGAAGCCCATTTCTCCGCAGACGGTTTCCAGTCCTTCAGGAAGGCCTCTGACAAAGGAGGCTACAGCCGTGTCCAGCGCAGTCCACATTTCTTCTTCGGTGGCATCCGGGTCCCCCAGCTGGAGGTTCTCTCTTATCGTGCCGCTGAATAGGGTGTTGCCCTGGGGCACATAAACGAGGTTTGACCTTGTCATTGGTGAGGCCTCTATCTTCTTGCCTTTCTCGGTTACGAATTTTATCGTGCCCTTGTCAGGCTTGAGCAGGGAGAGCATCAGTCTTATGAGGGTGCTCTTGCCGGCTCCGGTTTCTCCGATTATTGCTGTACGGCTGCCAGGGGCGAAACTGTGACTGAAATTCTGGAAGACATTCTTGTCTCCGTCTGGATAGCTGAATGTAAGGTTGTCTATTTCGATTCCTGGGATGCCGTCTATGACAACCGCCTTGCCGCGCTCTTCCTTCGGCGTGTCCTCGAGTTCCATAAGCCTGTCTATTGACGCGGAGCCATAGATGAACGAAGGAATCTGATGGGTGAGGCGCATTACCGGATTCTGAATCTGTCCGACGAGCTGGAGAAAGGCCGTCATCATACCGAAGGTGATGGTGCCTTTCCAGATGCCGGTCACACCCCAGAGGAAGGCGGCGATGTAGCCTCCGACGAAAGCGATGCCGAGAATCGTCCTGGAGAAGATGTTGTAGTTCGTCCTCTTCATTATGTTCCCGAATTCCTTGTCCTGTAGGTCGTCCAGCTTGTTCTCCATATTGTCTTCACGGCCGAAGCTCTGGACGATTGTCTTGTGCTGGAGGCTTTCCTGGATATGACTCTGTATGTCGCTTTCTGTTGCCCTTATTGTCTTCGTGACATCCTTCATCCTCCTGAAGAAGATTTTGCTGACCAGAATGAGGAGGGGAGTCATCATAAGGAGAAGAAGGGCAAGCCTTGTGTCAAGCAGGCTGAGGAAGATGAAGGCCGTTATCAGCTGGACTGTAGTAGATACCAGTGACGGTGTTTCTTCGCAGATGAGCTTGGTGACAGTGTCCACATCGGTGAAGAGTCTGTTCAGAGTGTCTCCTGAGTGCATTTTCGAACGACCCTCCCAGCGGGTGCGGGTAAGGTTCGAATAGAGTCGCCTGCGGATGATGAAGTTCATCTTTGAGCGGGAAACATTCTCCAGGCGGGTGTTGTAGGCGTTCATCGTGATCCTCACGAGGGAAATCGCGCATAGTATTATGCACCAGAGGACGAAATCTCCGTCCTGAACCCTCGTGGCTATGTCCACGAGTTTCTTGCAGATGTAGATGAAGGTCAGGTTGAGGCACACGTTCAGCACGCCGAACAGGATGTTGGCGGAAAGAGGAAGTCTGATTCCCGCTGTGTTCCTGATCAGCCAGCCGGCGTATTTCAACACGGATTTCATTCCTTAGTCTTCGATGATTTCAAGCTCTTTCCATTTTGCAAGGAGGTTCTCCACGTCTCTTGTAGCCGTTTCTCTGTCAACATCGTATTTCTCGAGCATCGCATCCACAAGAGAATCCACAGTGAATTCACCTTCTGCGGCCTTCTTCCAGATGAAGGTTGCCGTGTCGTTGAGGCTGATGAGCTTGCTGAAGTTGATGAGTTCAAGTCCTTCGGCAGTTATTACGTTTTCCTTGCAGATTGTCTTGAGTACAAAGCCTTTTCTAGTCTTCATAAATTCCAATTATTTTCTTTAGTTTTCTAGGTATTCTTACTATCAGAAGAAGGAGCCACGGTCTTATGGGAGCGAGTTTTCTCCAAATGTGGACCTTTCTGAGCATTTTCTCGGAATAGGGATCCGTTTCCCTGTTCCCTTTCTTCAATACTTTCGTGACCTTCGCTATGATTTCTCCCGGAGGGCAGAATTCCTTGTTTCCGCAGACTCCGTCTCCCTGGATGATGGTCTTGCCGTCTTCAATGGCGATGCATCTGTGGAGGACGTATCTTCCCTGATATCTGAACAGGACCATATCATCCACTTCAGCCTTGTCAGTCTTCTCCAGTTCCACGAGGTCTTTGTTCCCTACGAGGAATGGGCGCATACTGTAGCCCTTTATCGGGATGACGACTTTGCTGCCATTGTCCAGTGCGTCCTGCACTTTGGCGAAGAGGATGTCATTTGGTATTACCAGTTTTTTCATACATCTGTTCGTAGTATTTCTGGTAATCTCCGCTGGT
>JAILCZ010000037.1 GCA_024689985.1 Bacteroidales bacterium
TAAGGCGCGTTCGGCACACGCTATATTCGTATCCGCCTTCAGTAGCAAAACGGAATGTTTTGTGTCCTCTCAGGGCTCCAGGCCAGGTAAATACTTGCGTGGTATTGGTCATCGGTCCGTTGGTATTGTCAATGGTCCAGGTCCACTCAGGGGCTTCACCGATCACGTGGAGCTCAGTAAATGCAGGAACCACGATGTTTGGCAGAAGTTTGATCTTGCCGACAGTGTAAGTGGATGAGCTGCTTGCCGTCTTTGCAGAATTTGTGACAGTGCTGCCGCTGGCCGTAAGAGAAACGCCTATGGCGTGGCTGCCGGCAGGAACTGCAACATAGAAATCCTTGCTGGTCGTTTCGGTAGTAGCATCGAAGTTGTAGGTCACGGAAGTACCGTTTCCGCTTGAAGCCGTCAAAGCATTATTGGTAACATCAACGGAGAAGAGTCCGCTGACATTATTGTCTTCTGACGTGAGTACGAATCCGTCAGTTCCGACAGGAATATTGCTGTAGCTAACTTTGACGAGGGAAGCAAGATGCTGGAACGTAACCGTGCTGGCAGAAAGGTCTGCAAACATCAGAGGGCCCCACTTCGTAGAAGAAACGGCCGAAGGAATGTTCACGATAAGGTTGGATCCGTCATAGGAATGAGACGCATCATAAGGATACACGGCATAACCGCTGATCGTTCCGTCCTCTGGAATTGATCCGGTGAACTTTGCAGAAGAACCGGAATCGGTGGTCGTGAACTTGTAGAACTTATCGTTGGACGAATCGGAGCATCCGGAAACATAGACCGACACTGAGTCTCCACTCTCCCAGGCAAATGTTCCATCATCTGCAACGGCAGACTTGGTACTTGTAGTGGCAGCATCAGACGAAGCCGGAGCATTGGCCACAAAACTGACGGTAACCATCTTCACCTCAGGGGTCTCTTCGTTTTCAGTCTGTTCAGGTTCCTGAGAATCCTTTGAACAAGAAGCAAAAGCAAAAGCAAAAAATACAGTGCAAAGACCTAGCGATGCAGCTGAAATGAATGATAACTTTTTCATATGCCTCCGAATATTAATTCCAAAAATCATCATTTGATGTTTCATCTTCAGGAGTCATATCTGTACCTCCCACACCGGACAAATTCATAATCGTCCCGGCGATTTGAATAGAAAGCACCTGCATTTCAGGGCTCTCATAAGTTTTTAGTGTTGTCCTTTTCATTTTTTGGTTATAGTAAATAAGTGATTAATATTCAATTACGACCATAGTCCAATACTTGAGACCAGGCAAAGACAATTCAATTCTGCCATTCTCATATGTAAAATCGACCTCGACCGGACTGCAGTGATTGGAATCAGGTGTCGCGGTCCAGACCTTGGATGGCTCTGAAGAAACGGCGACAGAGAGTGGCAGGTCCTCTACCTCGCGAGGCTCCTTCTGTGTAAAGGTGTCATCAATCCACTTGAGATGTGATGCACGGTTGAAATTAATGAGCTGAAGCACATCAGCATTTCCTCCGTCAGGAAGATTCACAGCCTTGTCTATGACGGTGATGCTTCCAGCCTTAGCCGAAGTACAAGCAGTACCAGGGGTACAGAGAAGAAGGCTTTCGGTGGTTGACGATGAAGAGACGTCAGGATCCTGCCAGGTACCGCCTCCACGAAGAAGGTTCTCATAAGCCGTGATGAAATCATAATAGAAAATCATCGACTTCTTCAGGTCAGCATCCATACGGAGGTCACTGTTAGGGAAATACTCGCTGTCCAGCATATGCTCGCCGAGTTCAAGACGGGCTCCGCCGAAAGCATAGATGAGGGCATCGCTCAGAAGGACGGCAGGAGTGTTGAAATACTTCTGGTTCGTATGGTTATTGCGATGCATATAGGCGCAGACCACATTGCGTTTGTCCGGCCCATACTCATAATTCAGGCAGATATCGTGGGCGAGGTCGTCGAAATAATGGCCCCACTCCTCGAGATAGACGAAATCCACATCCGAAGCGGCAATCTGGGGTCCTCCTACTTGGGAAACGGAATTCATCACAAGCCTCTTGTCCGGATGAGCAGTCTTCATAGCGGAGATGAAAGGAGCGAAACCATCTTCGATGGCCACCTTGTTGCCTTCATAATCATATAAAGTACCACGGTCTCCTAGCTGGTCAATCTGATATCCGTCAAAATCAAGAGTCTTGTAAACATCGTCATTGCGCTTGATGAGATACTTCTGCCACTGATCGTTCGCAGGATTGACGATATAGATCGAACTCTTGAATGAAGAAGACAGAGGATGACAATCCTTTGTCGAGTGATTCGCATCGGTGAAAAGATACCACTCCTCCTCCACGCCGTCATTGGCCGCATCTGAAAGGGCGCCATAGCAGAGATTGTAGAAAAGAGTCTGCATTCCGTGAGAATGTGCAGCCGAAATCTGATTCTCTAAAGTAGAAAGATAGACAGTACGGTTGCAGATATCCGTATATGTATCCATAGGAGCCAGGGCAGTACCTCCGAGAGGCCAATGATGCTTATAATGCCAGTCCTGAAACTGGATATAATTCAAATGATAGCGGTTGAGACGGTTCATTATGTCTCCGATCTCGGCCTCCGTGATCTTGCCATAAGCAGAGAGAAAACCGTTTCTCGGGAAAAGGCTCGGATCCGAAGAAACATCCACGGCAACCGACCCGCGCACGGACTCCGTACCATCAGACTCCTTGGCCACGACCTCGACGAGATAACCCACACCATCCATTTCCGGCGCCGTCCAGGTCCATTCCGTGTCCGTCAGCGTCTCTTCCTTCACCACATCATTAAGGCAACGATAGCGCACCACTGCGGATGCGACATCCGGCACCATCTTGTTCAAACTGAAAGAAACGACCTCGCCCGGAGCATAGACAGCCTTGTCAGTGCTGAGATATGTTTCCATATATGTATCTCCGTAGGTCACTGGGTTCTCATCAGGATAATCCTCAGTGCAGGATACCTGGGAAAAGGCTAATGCCGTAAGGAGCAGATATGTGTACATTTTTTTCATCTTCAAGTCCTGTTATTTCATTAATTCTCCGTAAGGGTCCAGGTAAGATTTGAAAGATCAGCCGTGACGGTATAATTGCCGTCAGTCGCAACTGTAATCTTATTGTCCGTACCGGCTTCGAGATTATAGACAAGCTTGTCAGAATCCGTTGAGGAAACACCGTAGCAGTAGCTCCAATGGCCAGGAACCGTCATAAACTTGAACTCTCCGGCAACCAGATCGCCTGTCCAGGTAAAGACATTGTTGCCCATATCCGTCATTGATGTAAGGTCTGATTCACTGTTGCTCCAGCCTCCGGATGTAGCGCTTCCGATCATCCAGAGAGACGTATAGTCCTCGACCGTGGAATCATCGTAAGAATAAGAGATGGTCAGGGCCTCGGTATCAACGGAGAGCGTCCAGACAGCAGTGCGGTCGATTACGAACTTGTAGTCCGTATCGGCACCATAGAGCATATTCGTGTTGTCTTCGGTACCGGCTGCCGTATATGCCGGATTCCAGGAATCAGTATTTCTGAGAAGCTTGAATTCTCCGGCAAGCATCCTGGCGCTGTAAGTATAGGTCGTATAGGAAGTCGCTGTCAAAGCATATTTCTCAGTAGGCATATACCAGCCATTGCCGGTGGCAGGTCCTACGAGATAGAGGCTCTGAGGTTCAAGCTCAATGGTATCGTCATAAGTGAAAGTAATCTTCGGAGCGCTGATGTCGAGGGTGATTTCCCACCAGCTGGCCTTTTTGATGACAAACTTGTTGTCAGGAGTTCCGTCCTCGGATAATACAGGCACATCTTCGCAATTGTCGGAAACCTCAAAGTCGGAAACTGAAGCCACATAGCAGTCATCGAAATTAGGCGTACCTGAAGGCAGCTTAATTTCGCCCTCATCGAGCTGTGTCTTGATATAATAGACATTATCCCCCTTGTACTGCATCCTGAGGGCCTTGTCCAGATTCCATCCGCCAGGAAGAGACGAACCGATCACATAGACTGCAGGCACGATTTCCACCTCAACGACATTGGAATAGACGGGTTCTATGTCAGAATCATAGACCATAGCCTTAACGCGGGCCTGGAGCGTGCAAGGCATTCCGGCCACAGGCTTGACCTCATCAGAAAGTTCAGAAGAAGTCTGCCAGTCATCAATGATAGAATAAAGGGAAACCGATCCGCTCTCGCTGTCCTCCGTATCACAGATGAAGGAGAAATTTCGATAGTTGGTACGGCCGATATATTTTGTATAAGGATGCCCGAAGTCATCTCCCTTGACGCACATCTCAAATGTATATGCAATCCCACAGCCCGTACCTCGGTTGGAGCCGGTAGTCCATTCATAGGAAAGGACGTCAGCCGTTCCGAGAGTAGGGTCCAGGACCACGATCTCATCAGAAGAAGAAAGGACCACATCTTCACTGCTGAGTTCAATGCCGTCATCCTCGTTGCTGCAGGCAGTAAATGCGAGGATGGATGCCAGGGCGGCAAACAATATTCTGGTATATATTTTTTTCATATCAATAACCTGTATTCTGAGTTAAGTTTTCGTTGCTTTCAATTTCCTTGAGAGGGATCGGGAAGAGAAGGAATTTGTCGGAAAAATTAGTCTTGCCAATGCTGGCGAACCAGTTCCTTGCATATTCGCCGTTCTGGAGCCGGATGATGTCGAACCATCTCTGACCTTCGAAGGCAAGTTCAATTCGTCTCTCATTGATGATCTTGTTTCTCATTGCGCCCTGGGACAAAGATTCAAGGGCGGTCCTGTCAGTAAGACCGGCACGGGCTCTAACCTGATACAAAGGCTCCACGGCCTCGTGGGTCCTTCCCAGCTCATTCAAAGCCTCGGCCTCCATAAGAAGGACATCGGCATATCTGAGAAGCGGGAAGTTCGCAGGCGAAGAATCGTAAGTCGGAGCAATGGACTTCGGAACCAGGAACTTTCTGACATTGTATCCGGTCTCCGTTCCCCATACGCTCTGGTAATCGATTCCGTCGAAAGAAGGACATCCTGGATAAAGAATGGTCACATCCTTTCTGAGGTCATCAGTCTCATAGGAGTTGACGAATTCTGCCGTCGGCTGGTTCCAACCATAGGCTCCAGCCACCATTCCGCTGTTCCTTGGCCCCATAAAAGAGCTGAGCCACGAGCACTGGGTCTCATTGTCCCAGAATCCCTTTGCCGTCTTTCCATAATACTGTACCTCGAAGAGACTCTCAGGTCCATTCTTGGTCTCAGGATTGAAATTGTCAGCATAATCCTCATTGAGGTAATAACCAAGTTCCGTCACCTGCTCGCAGAGGTCCACGACCTTGGCATAGGAATCAGAATCCGGTTCGTACGTAAGGTACACCTTGGCAAGGAAACCGAGGGCTGCGCCCTTGGATGCCCTGCCGAGATCCTCCTCATCATAAGACGAGGCGTCCGGAAGAAGGTCTGCCGCCTTGGTAAGGTCATCGATGATGAGTTCATAGACATCAGCGACGGGCGACCTGCTTGGCTTCAGGTTCTCATAGATTGTAGCAGGCTCCGTCAACAGAGGAATGTCTCCGAACAGGCGCACCATATAGAAGTTATACACTGCCCTGAGGAAATGAGCCTCGCCGAGGCATCTGTTCTTGATGTCGGAATCGATATCCATCTCAGGCACCTTCTGGAGCACGAGATTGGCACGGAGAATTCCAGGAGGATAGCCTCTGTACATATCAAGCACGCCGGCGTTGTCGCTCTTGGTGATGAAATTCGCCATATCCTTCGTCTCGATACCGTCGTTTCCACCGCCTCCGCCGACTTCGCTGTTACCTGCGACTATATCCAGGGTCCACAGACGCATATTGCAGATCTTGGCCCACTGAAGAGGCTGATATGCACCATTTACGGCAGCAATCGCGTCCTCCTCCGTCTTCATTGACTCCGGATCGTCAGCATCGATGCTGTCATAAGGCTGTCTGTCGAGGAAACCCTCGCAGGCACTCGTCAACATCAGGGACGATATCAGGACCATTATATATTTCAGACTCATATAATTCTGTCTAATGCAATTCTTTCTCATACAATTCTTCCTCCCACCTTATCAGAAATTAATATTGACACCCATCGTGAACGTACGTGTCTGCGGATAGATGTTGTTGTCGAGTCCTGATGCTCCGACTTCCGGATCCATTCCGGAATAACGGGTCAGGGTAAGAAGATTCTGTCCTGAAAGGAACACCTTGAAGGAGTTAATCTTAAGCTTTTCCGCAAGGGTGGAAGGCATATTCCAACCAATCTGGACATTCTTTAGACGGATGTATGAGCCATCCTCGATGAAACGGTCACTCACCCTCGCATTGCTGTTAGGGTCGCCATATACGGCTCTCGGGAATGAATTCGAAGTCCCCTCACCCCTCCAGCGGGCAAGAGTCATCGCGGACTGGTTCTCCGCTATTGACATAGCTTCCAAATTCATCCTGGTCACATTGTAGATTTCGCAGTCAGCCACACCCTGAAGGAAGAAATTCAACTCAAAATTCTTCCATCTGACGGTATTGTTGATGGAGAACTGCCAGGAAGGGGTAGGATTTCCGAGGAAGGTCCTGTCATCCGCATCGATGACTCCGTCCTGATTGAGGTCCTTGAACCTGATGTCTCCAGGAGCCGTTCCGCCTTCCACCTGAAGGGCGGCGTATTTGACCTCGCTCTCAGTCTGGAAAATTCCGTCGGTAACATAACCATAGAAGCTGCCTGCCGGATGGCCTACAGCATTGATAGTCGTACTCTGGTTCAATCCGAGGCTGCCTCCGTAGAGAGGCACGTCGTTATTGAGGGCTGTAATCTCACCCTTGTTCCAGGAAGCAATCACGGTTGTTGACCAGTCGAAATCCGTCTTGCTGATATTCCTGGATGTAACTGAGAGTTCAGTACCGATGTTACGCATATTGCCGGCATTGATCTGAGGTACATTCTCATCAGAATAACCTGAAGAAATCGGCACGGTCATCGGAACGAGCATATCCCTGGTATTCTTCTCATACAAATCGAGGGACATATTGATCCTTCCCTTTAGAAGATCCAGGTCCATACCCATATTATACTGCTCCACCTTCTCCCAGGTAATGTCCGGATTAGAAAGGACTACCGGTGCGAAGGCTCCGACCTGGGTATCGTTGAAAACATACTGGACTGCTGAAAGCGTGTTCGCATAGCCGTATGCTCCGACATTTGTCTGGTTACCCGTCATACCATAGCCGGCACGGACCTTGAGCTCCTTGTTGATCTTCCAGGCAAGTGAAACAGAAGGGAAATTACCCCATCGGTTGTTCTTGTTGAAGCGGGACGAGCCGTCAAGACGCCAGGTAAGAGTTGCGTAATATCTGTCGTCATAATTGTAATTCACACGGGTGATGACGGAAAGAAGAGCCCACTCCGAACGAGAACCATAGACGAGAGGGTCAAGGATACCATTGCTCAGTTCCCTTGCATTGTCGCTGGTGAAAGAAGAGACAGAGCCTCCGAAATGCTTGTAAGTATTTTCAGTGATGCTGAGTCCGGCGATGGCATTGATATGATGCTTCTCTGAAACAGTCTTGTCGAATGTCAGAATGTTGTCCCACATCCACTCAAGAACATTGTTATGATACTGGAAGCGGGTTGATTCCTCCGTCGGAACAGGCTCCCAGTCATAAGCCTGAGTCCAGTTGTCCTGGTTCCAGATAAGAGCCTGGACTGCAGCCGTGCTCCTAAGGCTGAGGAAGTCCCAAGGCTTGATTTCAGCATATCCATTGGCGAGGATGTTATATCCTACTGTCTTCTGGGTATTGAGTTCATTGCGTCCTATAGGGTTTATGACCTCGCCCACATACATTGAGTTGCCTGTAGGACCTGCCCACGAGCCATCCTCATTATATATTGGATTGTTAGGAAGAGAAGCCAGAGTTCCCTCAATATCATAATCGCCCTGACGCTTTATATCACAGTTGAGAGTCAGATTGTGTCCAATCTTCAGCCAGGTCTTGAGATTCGACTCCCCGTTGAACTGAGCGTTGAATCTCTGGTAATTCGTATT
>JAILCZ010000101.1 GCA_024689985.1 Bacteroidales bacterium
GGCCACCTTCGTCCATTCGGGACAGAACATCGACAGGTCGTTGGCCGCATCTCCAAAGACGATGGCATCCTCGTACGGGGCGTTGAAGTGGTCCATTATCTGTTTCACTCCAAATCCCTTGTCTGAAGGCTCGATGAAGAAGTATTCTTTGTGGAAACGTCCCCAGGGCAGATCCTTGAGCGTCTTCATCTTGTATTCATCGGGATAATAGCAGGCGATATATGCCTTGTAGAAGGTGTCATAATCGTCAATGTTGAGGCCCGGGACCACAGTTGTCCCCATATAGGTGTCGTGCGTAAATTCGTAGAACCTTTCGTCCGGCACCTGCCTTGACGTGGAATTGTCAATCTGCACGCCCCAGGGGAATCCGAGCTTCTCGGCCTCGTGTATGGCCGCCCTTATCTTGTCTGCCGGCAGGCTCTTGATTCCCAGGATCTTTCCTCCCAGGGTCACTCCATATCCGCCGTCGCTGATCATATTCTCGAATTTCAGCTCCTCCATAAACCTGAGTCCCATCGCCTGGGACCTTCCGGTTGAAATGCAAAGGAAGTGTCCGGCCGCTCTTAGCTGCTCTATGGCAGCTTTGGTGGATTCGGGTATGTATGCGTGCTCGTAGCCTCCCGCCACCAGCGTTCCGTCTATGTCAAAAAACAGGTATTTTCTATTCATAAATCAAGTGCAAAGATAATAAGTTATTATTTTCGATAATTGTAATTAACAAATTGAATGGTTGTCAGTCTTATTATCGGACCGTTTGATTTGCGCGCATCACACGGCAGTTGTATTTAGTAAAATGAATTGTATGAAACGTTATTTGCTAATAATACTATTATTCTCTCTCGCCATGCAGGGATATGCCCGTACGGGAGAGAAGACCGTGTCAAAGTCAGGTGTGATGTTTGCCATGTCTGAATGCAAGAATTATGAGGGCGTGGATCTTGTGAGTCTTGGCAGGTTCTCGACATTTGCTTTGAAGCAGGCTATCAGATTCGCAGCGAAGGATGACCCGGATGCCAGGGAGGCGCTTGACCTTATGAAGGGAATACACCGCATAACCGTTATGGACTATGAATCCTGCTCCTCACCGGTGAGGGCGCGTATTTCCCGCAGACTGGAGAATGCGCTTTCAGGCAGTGAACTGCTTATGGAGGCAGGTGACAGCGGCGACAAGATCAGGATGTACGGCCTGATGGATGAAAAGGTGGGTTCTATAAAGGATTTTGTGCTGTTCAGCCCGTCTGATTATTCCCTGATATGTATCTTCGGTTCCATCTCAATGGATGCCGTGGCAGAACTCTTATCTAATGACTGAGTCCAGGTTCCATACTGAATATCTCTCGCTTGCACAGATTCTGTATCGGATTGCATTTTATATGCTGGAATCCGAAACCGATGCGGAAGATGCCGTGCAGGAGGTGTATTCCAAACTATGGGAAGCTCGAGGCAGCCTTGATGAGGTGAAATCGCCGAAGGCCTATTGTATCCGGATGCTGAAGAATCTGTGCCTTGACAGGATGAGAAGGGCCAGGCTGATGAGCCATCCCGAGGAAATGCCGGACAGGGAATACCTGGCGGCAACCGAGGAGAAGATTGACGCCAAAACCCGTCTGAACAAGGTACTGGAGGCGGTTAAAGCCCTGCCGGACAGGCAGCGTGAAGTGCTGATTCTCCGCACTGTGGAGGGACTCTCTTATGAAGAGATCTCCCGACGGACAGGAATTAATTATCTTACCTGCAGGGTTCTGCTCTCGCAGGCCAGATCTAAAATCAAATCTATAGTATGAAAAGAATTGAGGATATAGAAAAGATGAGTCTTGAAGAACTGGAGGTTGCCGCCAGTGAAACCAAGGTGGCCGTCCCGGAAGGTCTGGAAGACCGGATCAGGGCATCTCTTGCCGCAAAGTCGGCCGTGGAGGAAAAGACCCTGGCTGAGAAGAACAGGCGTGGATGGATTCCTTATGCTTCAGTTGCAGTTGCTGCTTCCCTGGCCACAGCCTTTGTCATCTACAGGATTGAAGACAGCAAACTCAAAGATACCTACAACGACCCATATCTGGCCTATGCCCAGGTGGAGGATGCCTTCCGGATGATATCGGATAAAATGGCTGTGGGTATGGATCTGGCATCCAAGGCGGATGAGACTGCAGAGAAAACTATAGAGATAATAAATAAAACGACAGAATAATGAAACGCATAATCATACTTGCAGCATTGCTGCTCACAACCATATCGTCTTTTGCTCAGAGTGCAAAGTCCATTTATATGAAATACTCCGAGGCTGAGGGAGTAAGCGCCGTATATATCTCTCCGGCGATGTTCCGTATGATAGGCAAGGTCCCGGGCATCAATCTCCAGGGAGAGGATGTGAACCTTACACCTGTTATCCAGTCTCTTTCGGGACTTTATCTGATTGACAGCGAGAATCCTAAGATTAATGCTTCCCTGAAGGAAGATATAGACAAGTTTGTAAAAAACGGCAATTTCGAGCTTCTTATGGAAGCCAAGGATTCAGGAGAGACAGTCAAGCTGTACACTTCCGGGACAAAAACGCTTGTAAGCGGTTTCGTCATGTTCTCTTATGAGAAAGACGATGCCACGTTTATTTACCTTGACGGCAAAATGAACAGGGATGATTTTGACAAGGCCATCTCCCAGCCCAAAACCAATAAGAAATAGCATTGTTAAAGCGTCTTTATACTAGAGAAGCGTCCTTCGGTAGAGGGACGCTTCTCTGTTGTGTGATTATTGTTGTGAATAGGGTGAACGCTTATTCAGTAGATACGTGGAACGTTCTGATGTATGTGCCGTCGCTGTTTTGAGTATAATCTGTGACGTCTATTGTGGTGCCGTCTGCGGCCAGGCCGTCAATAAGCCATGAGCCGTAGAAGTTGTCGCCCGCAATTCCGCCGCATTTCCACTGTGTGTTGTTGACGATTGTGAGGGTTTCCGAATCCGGCTTCGGCTCTCGTCAGACCTATTATACGGTAAGGCTTAAATTACAAAAATAAGCCGGCCGTCAGGGATGGCTCAATAAAAATGCTATATTTGAAGACATAATGTATTCACTCATTATTCTTTAATATGAAAGCTATCCGCATAATTCTAGCCGGCCTGACTCTCTGGATGGGTATATCCGTAACGGCCCTCGCCCAGAGTGGCAGCATGAAGACTGAAAAGAACTCCGAGACTGTGACCAACGTAACCCTGAATGCAGACCTTGTGGTCTGCGGAGGAGGTCTTGCAGGAGTCTGCGCCGCAGTATCGGCCGCAAGGCATGGCGCAAACGTCGTACTTGTTCAGGACAGACCTGTGCTGGGCGGAAATGCTTCCAGCGAGATGCGTATGGGTATAGTAGGAGTCCTTCATGACGAGGATGTGGAGGCCGGCATTCTGGAGGAACTCCAACTTAAGAATTTCTACTACAATCCATTACAGAGATACACCCTTTGGGATGACGTTATCTATTCTACCGTGGTTTCAGAGCCTCGTATCAAACTTCTTCTGAACACATCGGTTGAGGACGTTGTGATGGCTCCGGATGGCCGCATCGCTGCCGTCAAGGCGTGGAATATCAATGCCTATACCCGCTATGTCATTAACGGAAAGATATTTGCGGACTGTACCGGGGACGGAATTCTCCGTCTTAGCGGGGCCAGGTTCCGCCGTGGCCGTGAGTTCCCGGAGGAGTTCGGAGAGGATAAGCTCCAGCAGGGCGGTGACGCCAGGACTATGGGCAATTCCATTTTGCTTCAGCTTAGAAAGACCACTGAGAATCATCCTTTCCACGCTCCTGAATGGGCATACCATTTTACAGATGCTGACTTTGACTACGATACTCCAAAGAGCACGATCAAAGGTGTGAAATTCAATTATAAGCGCCTTTATCCTAAGAATAACAACTTCTGGTGGATCGAATTCGGAGGCAACCTTGACACGGTCTTTGATGCTCCGGATATCCAGTATGAACTCAAGAGGATTGCCTACGGAGTATGGGAGTATATGAAGAATCACCCGGACGGACGCTGCAAGGATTATGACCTTGACTGGATTGGCTCTCTTCCTGGTAAGAGGGAGTCAACCCGTTTCATTGGCCCGCATATCCTTACTCAGCACGATGTCCTGTCAGGAGGCCATTTCGAGGATGTAGTGGCCTACGGCGGCTGGACCCTGGACGACCATGATCCGGACGCCTTCCATAAGAAGGGACGCATAAGCGTGGAGTATACCACTCCAAGGGTGTTCGGAATACCTTTTGACTGCCTTTATTCGGTCAATGTTCCTAACCTGATGTTTGCCGGACGTGATATTTCCTGCACCCATATGGGCCTCTCCGCAACGCGTGTGATGGCGACCTGCGCCCTTCTGGGACAGGCCATGGGAACGGGTGCGGCCCTGTCTGTGCGCTATGGTGAAATGCCTGCGGACGTAAGGAAGAATCATATCGCCGAACTGCAGGATATGCTTGAAGATGATGACTGTATGCTTCCATACCGTTGGAGAAAGGTTTCTGACCTTACTCTCAAGGCCGCCGGCGTGCCTGAAAATCTTCTCAATGGCATAGACCGCAACAGGGACGATGGCGACAATGGCGTTTGGATGAATCCGGGCGATGAGACTTCTGTGGTTTATACCTGGAAAAAGCCTGTCACCCTCAGTGGAGCCAGACTTGTGTTTGATTCTGAGTTAAAGGTGCGCTCAAAGCGCATGCGTAAACTTGAGGCAACCACGGAGAGAGCCCCTATGCCATCCGTGATGGCACGCGGCTTCCATATTGACGTCATGGTAAAGGGAAGTTGGCAGACCGTCTATTCCGATTCTGAGAACATCCTTCGTCTCAGGAAGGTTTCTTTCGCTCCTGTCAAGGCCAGTGCAATGAGACTTGTCATAGACTCCACCTGGGGTGCTGAACAAGCCCACGTCTTTGCATTTGACGCCCTTTAATCAGTATGCGTTATAAATCCCTTACAAGGCGCACTGAACGGCCTATGTTTCGTAGCATATCGGATGAGAATTCAAGTCGAGAAACATTACTTCTTTTTCATTTGAATCAGTGCTTTTCAAATTCGGCTGCAAAGATAACAAAAGGTCCGACATCACGCCGGACCTTTCGGATGTTATGAGTGTTTATTGTCAATTGTTATCTACGACATTCGTGAATCCCTGGGTGAAGTGTCCATAAGTTGAATTCATATGGAGACTTATCGTTCCCTTCTTGCTGCTGTTGGCAGGTGCGGTTGACGCTGTCGTGTCGTATATCCAGCTACCCATATAGAAGACTTCGTCCCAGTTGGATGACTTGTAAGGCGTCACATAGTAATATGGAAGTCTCAGGTCGTCGGATGCCGGCATCAGTTTGGAGTTGTTGACAACGTTGCAGGCACCGTAGTTCTGCCATACATTGTAGTTCGCTCCCGTTTTTCCTCCCTTCCAGTTGAACCAAATCGAGAAATGATAGCGAGTGAGTATAGGATCCCAGCTCTGCACTCCATACTGGATGACATAGTTGTCAGCCTTCCAGGTGCCCTTGCTGTCGTATGTGAGCTGCTGAGAGATGCTTGTGGTATAGACTGAATAGTTCACTATACCTACGCGGAGAATCTCTGCGGAGCCTTCCGGAAGCTTGATTCGGATTCGGTACGGACTGTCTGATACTGAGAGAGCCGTGCCTTCGTCAGCTGAGCTGATAGGTGCGACTGCCGTTCCATCCGTGTTGATTGCAAATCTGGCACCCTTTTCGGTCTCGAAATAAATCTTGTCCGTCGTACCAAGCTTAGCCCATACTTCGTAGTTGTAGTCCAAGGCGTCAGTCGCATCTCCCCTGTTTGAAGAAGATGACCTGCCTTCCATAGTTGCATCATAGTAGGTCGAGCTGATGTATGTAACCTCCTGCTCTGCGTCGAGGGTAAGTCCTTTTATCGTTACGCTATCTCCCGGAGTGAAATCTAGCTTCCACTTTTCTGACAAGTCTGCTGCAGGTACGGTGGCGAGTAAGACGTTGTCGTTTCGGTCAAGCGTGAGGCTTTTCGTGTTGGTCATAGTGGCTATGTATCCAGGCTTTGTGAGGGTAATCTTGAAACCGCCCGTGTAAGTGCCAGGATATGCTACGAGGTAGTAGATGCCGGCACCGCTTACCGTGGTTTCGACATAGCTGTTGCCTGTCGTGACCGTAGAGGCAGGGCTGCCGCTGTTGTAGTTGATGGTTGCGGTACCGCTTAGCGAGCCGCTGCCGAGGGCTTCAACCTTGAGGCCTGTTACGTCCGTAGCCTGGATGTTGATGGCGAGAAGGGCGCCGACATTCTTGAAGACGAGGTCGTTCCCGCTGGAAATGCTGGCGACTGAGATGTTGGCTTCCGGTCCGAAACTGCCGGCTGTGGCGTTCTGCGCTGCAGGGAGGGTTGCAGTGATCACGCCTGCTGACGTGATGGATGCACCTTCCTGTGCCGGGAAGAGTGCGTAGTAGCTGCCTGACTGGGAAGCGAGACCCTCGACGGTAGCTATATGGGCGTTACTTTCGGTACCGGTGACGGTGAAGTCAGTCTTGGTTGTGAATTCGTCCCCGGAGAACACGTTGATCTTGTCAGATGTGCTCCAGGTGATATGGAAATTGGCATCCAGGGCAGTCTTGGTGAGAGGTGTGGATTCAGCCGTGAACGTCATTTTTACGAGTTCATCATTGGATGTCCCGTTTTCGGCTTCCTGCTTTGAGCAGGATGCGGCAACTGCAAGAGCTGCCATAATAATGAATAAACGTTTCATAAGGCAGTGCGTTTTTGATTATGACCAGCTCCAGTCGTTATTCTCGTCGTAAGTTTCCTGCGAGTTGAAGGTCTCGCCGGTACTCAGGGCGACCATCATAGGGGCCTTGAGGTTGGTCGAAATGACATTGATTTGAGGAGCCGAATAGGTCTCCAGATCAAATTTTAATGCTTTCTTTTCCATAATTATGTGATTTTATAGTGTATTGTTCTTGTGTCTAGTAAGTTATGGTGTTGGTGGATGTCGCCTTGTTGTCGAGGCTTCCACCTGCCAGTGGAGCGTAGATTTCAAGAGATGACTTGAGCATCTTGCCTTCGTGGAGGGCTGAGATCTCGTCTGCGTTCATACCGGAGCGCCAGAAGAAGATTTCGCGGACCGTGGCGCCGCTTGCACCGATGCTGAAGGCAGTAGGAACGATTTTCTCGCTTTTGCTGCCGACGAGGGCGCCATCGATGTAAACGAGTGTCTTGCCCCAGGCGTAGAAATGAGTGAGAACGACCTGATGCCAGTTGTCGTCATTGTAGAATGTACTGGATGAGACGGTGTCGTAAGTGAGCTTGCCGGCGGAAAGGGTGAGACTTCTGACATCGCCTGAAGTTTCGATGAGGTTGAGGTCCGATGCCGTGGTCTTGAAAGAGAAGGCCGCCGTGAACGAGTGTACGACATTTTCCGGAGTGAAGGTGACAGGCTTGGTGAGGGCCAGACTTCCGGAGGTGTTGCGCACTGGAAGAGCCTTGCCGGCAGCCATTGCGTCGAACATCGAAGGCACGAGGGAATAAGACATCTCCCTGTGTCCGTCAGTGTTCGGGTGATAAGTGTCCGTACCGTTCTGGTAGCCGTCTGCCCAGTGTCCGTTGCCCTCATCGACAGTGCCGAGAAGGTTGACTGATGGCACGTCCCACTGGTGGATGTCCAGGTTGAGCTTCCTGGTCCATTCGTAGTCGCTGGCATTGAAGTCTCCGCGGGCATAATTGCCTGTCACGGCTACGGTCTTGCCGTCTGCACGGGCCTTTGAAATCAGGGTCTGCATATTGGTTTTCCACTGATTGTAGATGGCTTCCTGATTGCTTGCTCCGTGGATTCCCTCGTTGCCGAGAGAAAGGGCATAGAGAACATAGTCGGCTCCGTCAGCGATGAGCTCGTCATAACGGTTCAGCAGGTCATTGGTGTTGTTGCCCGGAATGCAGATATTCGAGAGTGTCCAGGACTCAGGCAGGTAAGTACTGTAGAACCAGGTGTACCCCCTTTCGTTGTCGGCTCCGGAACCCCACGGAACTGATGAGCCCATAACTGATATGCGGTGGTCAGAATTGTGCTTCGGCGTGATGGAGAAGGTGAAATTCCTCATATTTACGGTCACGTCATAGGTGCCTGGATTCAGGTAAATCTCAGATGCGCTGCCCCAGGCATTGTTGCGGATGTCTCCGCGGTCGGTATTGTCCCTGCGGAATTGAGGCTGGTAATTGTTGGACGGCTTGACGAAGGTGAATCGGGATTTGCCGTGCTCGTTTCTCGGTGCTTCCGGACTCATACCGCTGGTGCCGGTGAATTCGGCGTTGGTGATGCTGTAGATACCATTGCCTGCGTATGGAATGGTGATTCCGTTCGTAGCGCTGAATCCTTTCGCAGCATTTCCTTCTGCGAGAAGCTCCGGCAGGGCTGTGAAGGTGAACGTCCCGGCGTACAGATCAGCAACGAGGTATGCAGGTCCGTTTACGTCGCAGGTAGCGTTGAAGTTGTAGTTCTGGCCGCCAGCCGTAGCCGTGAGGCTTACATTGCCCTCGGAGAAGGTGGAAACGCCTTCGAAGACGCAACCTCCGGTCGGAGCGCGATGCATCTGAAATGTCTCCTCAGTCGAAGTGACTGAAAGACTTTCGTATTCTATGAGGGTGCTGATCGTCCCGAACTCTTCTATGTCCATACAGTTGAGCTGGTAGAACTCGCTGCCTGATGCGGAGTTATAACCCTTCTGGAACTTAATCTCAAGTGTTCCGTCAGCATCAGGTGCGAGCTGCGGGGTCATAAGGAGGTTCTCAGTGTTCTGGTTGCCGTTGTTCGGGCCGCAGATCTGGAGCTCTCCTACATATGTATCGGTACCGTTGACCGTAAGCTTGATTCTTCTTGTCTGGTTGTCAGCCGTAGCTGCGCGGCTCCCGAAGAATCTCATCCTGTAAGTGTTTGCAGGATTGAGTCCGCGAAGCTCGAAGCTGCAGACTGTTGATGCGCCTTCAGCGTAGAAATAATCCTGTGTGGCCGTAGGTATGCCCAGGTCTCCAAGACTCTGTGCAGTTGTCTTGCTGTATTTGCTTTCGGTGAGACCGCCGTTATTGGCACCGTTGCTCTGAGTGTTGCTCGTGAGTACGAGAGAATAAGGGCTTGTCAGGCCGTTCTTGTAGAGAAGACCGCTGAAGCTCAGGCCGTTGCCGCTCTTGGTTCCGCCGTTTGTCGTGATCTGTATGTTATTCCAATAATTGCCGTTGGCGTCAGGACTGCTTGTCGCAACCGATGATGAGTGGTTGGAGTTGCCGAAGTCCAGGAGCAGTTTGTTGTCTGAATATGGAATGGCCTGTAGGTTCGAGAATGCGTGGGTGTAACCGTCTGCGTTGAGGCTCAGGACGATGTCTGCCATATAGGCAGGCTTGCCGGCAGTGTCTGAGCAGAGCGCGGAAGGAATGTGGAAACATCCGTCCCAGAAATCTTTTACAGGCTGAACGTCTGAACCATTGCAGAGGCCGTAGTACTGCCAGTGGTTGCAATCTTTGAAGTAAATCTGGAATTTGTACCTGTCCTCGTGATTCGATCCC
>JAILCZ010000136.1 GCA_024689985.1 Bacteroidales bacterium
AATTTTATTATTATCAAAAATTGAAGTTTACTATGCATAAACATCATTATATCATAATGATTTAGAAATTATATTTACATCAGTAAATAAAGTTTCTATTATGGTTAAAACCTTTCTTGCATTCGATTGCGGGGCCACTTCGGGTCGCGGAATCCTTTCACGCTTTGACGGCAGACGTTTTTCTATGGAGGAAGTGTGCAGATTTCCTACGGACATAATTCAGTCTGAAGGAAAAATGTTCTGGGATATATCGTCTATTTCCTCTCATATCGTTTATTGCCTGAAGCAATTGGGCAAGAGGGGGATAGCTGTCGATTCCATCGGTATCGACACCTGGGGCGTTGACTTCGGCAGCGTTGATGAGTGCGGGAATGTCCTGTCCAATCCGCGTTGTTACAGAGACCCTTATACGGTCGGAGTCCCGGAAAAGGTCTTTGGGATCATACCCCGTTCGGAACTTTATTCCAAAACTGGAATTCAGATAATGAATTTCAATACTATCTTTCAACTTTACGCCCAAACCATAGAAAAATATTCTAACCTCATGTTGGCGAAAAATATTCTGTTTATGCCGGACCTTCTTTCCTATATTCTTACGGGAAAAAAGATCTGTGAATACACGGATGCCACCACTTCGGGAATGGTTGACCAGAAGACGAAACAGTTCAACAAAGCCCTTCTCGACAGGCTTGGAATCAGGACGGACATACTGCTTCCTATAACCCAGCCGGGCGTGGTCGTCGGAAAACTTAAAAAGGATATATCTGAAATGACGGGAGCCGGCAGTGTGCCCGTCGTGGCCGTGGCTGGACACGATACGGCGTCTGCTATCGTGGCGGTGCCTGCAAGGGACGAACATTTTGCATATCTTTCCAGCGGTACCTGGAGTCTGATGGGCATAGAAGTCCCGGCTCCTATAATCAATGAACGGTCGGTTGTTGACAATTTCACCAATGAGGGTGGAGTTGAGGGTACGACGCGGTTCCTCAAGAACATAACCGGAATGTGGCTCATCGAGCAGTGCAGGAAGGTATGGAAGGAGGAAGGAAAGGATTATTCATATAAGGAGCTGGAACTGATGGCTTTTTCTGAAGCTGGCTATGCCGGAAGGATAAATCCTGATGATCCGCGTTTCGCTGCTCCTGAGAATATGCTACTTGAAATCAAGGACGCTCTCGGGGAGGATGTTTCCGATGCCCGGGTGGCAAGCTGCATTTATCATTCCCTGGCGCAGAGGTACGCCGATGTCTTTGAAACCCTCAGCACATATGCACCGTTTGAAATTGACAGGCTTCATATAATAGGCGGAGGCAGCGCCAATGACCTCCTGAACCAGTGGACGGCCGATGCCATCGGCATTCCTGTGGTCGCCGGCCCTGTCGAGGCGACGGCTATCGGCAATATAATGATGCAGGCGAAGGCTGCCGGTCTCGTGAAGGACCGCTGGGAAATGAGGTCCATAATCGCAGAAAATTTCAAGCTTAAAACTTTCAAGCCAAAACACTAAAAATCAATAACTATGAACGAATCTAAAATTCTCCAGTCCTATGAAATCGCCAAGGAGCGTTATGCGGCCATTGGCGTGGATACGGACAAGGCAATCGAAACACTTGAAAAGACTCCTATTTCCCTGCATTGCTGGCAGGCCGACGATGTTATGGGATTCGAACGCAACGAAGCCCTTTCCGGAGGAATCCAGACTACGGGCAATTATCCTGGTAGGGCTCGCAACATTGACGAGGTGAGAAAGGATGTGCTCTTCGCCAAGAGCCTCATCGCCGGAAACCATCGTCTGAATCTTCACGAAATCTACGGAGATTTCGGCGGCAAGATGGTTGACCGCGACCAGGTGGAGGTGAAACAGTTCGAAAGCTGGATCCAATGGGCTGCCGAGAACAATATGAAGCTGGATTTCAACTCAACTTCCTTCTCTCATCCAAAGAGCGGAGACCTTTCTCTGAGCAATCCGGATCCTGCAATCCGTGAGTTCTGGATAGAGCATACCAAGCGCTGCCGCCGCATTGCGGACGCTATGGGAAAGGCGCAGGGAGATCCTTGCATTATGAATATATGGGTGCACGACGGCTCCAAGGACCAGACGGTTGAACGCAAACGCTACCGCGAGATCTTCGCCCAGTCCCTGGATGAAATCTTGAAGGAGGACCTTCCGGGAATGAAGACCTGCCTTGAGGCCAAGCTCTTCGGCATCGGCCTCGAAAGCTATACCGTCGGTTCGCACGATTTCGTCGCCGGTTACTGTGCGACCAGGAAATTGATGTACACCCTTGATACAGGACATTATGAAATGACGGAGAACGTGTCCGATATGGTTGCGTCCCTTCTGCTCTTCGTTCCTGAGCTGATGCTGCACGTCAGCCGTCCGATCCGCTGGGATTCCGACCACGTGACCATAATGAACGACCAGACTCTTGACCTGTTCAAGGAAATCGTCCGTGCCGATGCCCTCGGCAGAAGCCATATCGGCCTGGATTATTTTGACGCCGCAATAAACAGGATCGGAGCCTATGTGATCGGCTCCAGGGCAACGCAGAAATGTCTGCTCAGCGCTCTGCTCGAGCCTTTGAAGAAGCTCCGTGAGTATGAGGATGCCGGCAAGGGTTTCCAGAGGCTTGCCCTTCTCGAAGAGGCGAAGACTCTTCCTTTCGGAGCCGTGTTCGATTATTTCAATTACAAGAACGGAGTGCCGGTAGGGGAGACATTCATACCTGAAATTGAAAAGTATGAGCGTGAGGTGACCAGCAAAAGATAAAAAATAACTAACTTCATTCATTATGAATTTATTTATCGGTCTTCTGATCATTGCCGTCGGTGCATTCTGCCAGAGCAGCAGCTATGTGCCGATCAATAAGGTGAAATCCTGGAGCTGGGAAAGTTACTGGCTCATACAAGGTGTATTTGCCTGGCTCGTGTTCCCGTTCCTGGGTGTTCTCCTCGCCGTACACAGTGCGGGAGGTAGCCTTGACGAACTCTTCGGCCTGATGCGTTCTGATATGAGCTCGTCACTGCTGACCATTTTCTTCGGAGTTCTATGGGGAATAGGCGGACTTACCTTTGGCCTCAGTATGAGGTATCTGGGTGTAGCCCTCGGCCAGAGCCTTGCTCTCGGTACCTGTTCGGCTCTCGGAGCCATACTCGGTCCTGCCCTTACCGGACATTCAGCTGACCTGACGATTTCCGTACTTGTGGGAGTGGTCGTAACCCTCTTGGGTATCAGTATCATAGGCCTTGCCGGCGCTATGAAGAGCGCAAACCTTCCAGAGGAACAGACAAAGGAAGCCGTGAAGGATTTCAATTTCACGAAGGGTATTCTGGTCGCTTTCCTTGCGGGATTTATGAGCGCCTGCTTCAATGTCGGCCTCAGCTTCGGAGAGAATCTCTGCCTTGAAGGAACTGGCTCTATGTACAGGACCCTCCCTGCAACTATGCTGGTTACGTTCGGCGGATTCCTGACCAATGCCGTTTACTGCATCTTCCAGAATGCAAGGAAAAAGACCTGGCACGATTATGCGCAGAAGAGCCTTTGGGCAAACAACCTCGTATTCTGCTGTCTTGCCGGCCTGCTATGGTACAGCCAGTTCTTCGGATTGAGCCTGGGCAAGGGATTCCTGACGGAATATCCGGTGCTCATTACATTCAGCTGGTGCATTCTTATGTCCCTCAATGTAGTGTTCTCAAATGTCTGGGGCATTATTCTGAAGGAGTGGAAGGGCGTATCGGCAAAGACGGTGGCCGTTCTTGTGACGGGTATCATCGTTTTGATAGTAAGTACATTCTTGCCGCAATTGATATAAATGATGAAAAGCATATTGGATAACAGACAGGCCCTCCGGGCTGAAGTGGAAAAGGTGGCGGAGGTGGCCGGCTACCTCTGGCAGAAGGGATGGGCCGAGCGTAACGGAGGCAACATCACGGTCAACGTCACCGAATGGGTGGATGACGGGATGATGTCGCTTCCGCCAATATCTGATCCTCGTCCTATCGGCAAGGTCCTTCCGAACCTGAAGGGCTGCTGGTTTTATTGCAAGGGAACTCAGAAGAGGATGCGCGACCTGGCCAGGGATCCTATGGCCAACGGCTCCATAATCCGCATCCTGGATGACTGCGCAAGCTATGAGATAGTTGCGGACTGCCCGGTTGCTCCTACTTCGGAGCTGCCGTCCCATCTGGCCGTC
>JAILCZ010000141.1 GCA_024689985.1 Bacteroidales bacterium
GAGACTGCAGGGAGATTCTTCTGGAAGTTGGCGAGCTTGTCGATGACGAGCGAACCGCTGACTGATGGATAGAAGTAGCTCCAGTGACCCTTTGCGAGGGTTGAAGACCAGTCATTACGTCCCGTGATGTCGAGATATGCCCAGTCCTGCCAGCCGAGTGATACGAGGCCGTAGATTGAGTTCACCACCTTGCGTGAGCGATAGAGGCTGATGTCAGGAATGGTTCCTGAAGGGTAGTTGTTGTACTCATATACTCCGTCAACGTCGAGGGCGTCGATGGTGTACTTCATTGAACGGCGGTTGTATGTCATTGAGTTGCCTCCGATGCCGGCCGTGAAATTGAGACGGTCGCCAATGAAGGTGTTGTCGTACTTGAGCATAAAGTCAGAGTTGAACTCATAGACGTCGTTGCTCTGCTCACGGTACCAACCATTTTCGTAGTTGTAGGAGAGCTTAGGCTTGCGCTGTGTACGGAACTCGTTGTTCATATCGACGCCGGTTTTGGCGTCGAGGGTGAGATGCTTGTTGATCTTGATGTTGAGGGCTACGTTGCCGAAGAAACGGTCCTTGTCCATACTGTTGGTGTACTCGTAGAGGGTACGGTATGGGTTCTGGTAGTTGCTGCGGCTTACGAGGTTGTTGTAGTTGGCGTAGTTCTCAGCGTTCCAGCGGCCGAGGAAGTACTCGTCGTGGTAGTCCTGCATCGTGTTCACGTTTGAAGACCAGAGGAGCTGATACATAACGGAGTTGTTGTTGTATGCAGATGATGGCATATTGTCTGAGTCCGTTCTGTAGTAGTTAGCCTTGGCTGAGAGCTTGATGGCCTTGCTGAGCTGGGTGCTTACTGAGAGGGATACCGTCTGTCGGGTGAATCCTGTGTTAGGAAGGATGTAGTCGTTCCTGGTGTCCTTGAGGGAGAGTCGTGCGCTCGTACCCTTGCCGTTTCCGCCTTCGAGGGTTACTGCGTTCTCCATCGTCTTACCTGTGCGGAAGATGCCTGTGAACCAGTCGTCAGCGTATTTCCAAGGAGTCCTTTCAGCAATCATCGTATCCCAGTTCATACCGTTGTACTGGTAGCGCATCTTGGTGCCGTCTCCGAAAGCTTCACCGAATGCCATACGGCTCCAGTTGTGAGCGACGCCGTCTGATGTCGTGCCGGCTGCCCAGAAGTTGTATTCGCTGACGCCGCCGTCTCCACCGGCACCGAACTCTGTCTGGAGGTCTGGCCAGTAGCTTGGGTTGTCAAAGGTGTAGGTGTGAGAATATGTCACTCCGAGACCCTTGGTGGTCTTTCCGCCCTTGGTGGTGATGATGATGGCACCGTTACCTGCGCGTGAACCGTAAAGTGCGGTTGCGGCAGCTCCCTTGAGGACAGTGATGCTTTCGATGTCATCAGGGTTGAGGTCTGATGCACCGTCACCGAAGTCGATAGGTGCGTCCTGGTTGGTGTAGAGGGCTCCTGATGCGTTGGAGATGGATCCTGAAGTGATAGGAACTCCATCCACTACGAAGAGGGCTCCGCTGTTTCCGTCGAGTGAGGATTCACCGCGGACAACAACTTTCTGTGATCCGATAGGACCTGAAGAAGCGCCGTTGAACTGTACGCCGGCTACCTTTCCCTGAAGTCCGGAAAGCCAGTTTGAGTTGGAAGCCTGGGTGAGGTTCTCACCGGATACATCTGTAGCGGCATATCCCAGGGATCTTTTTTCCCTTTTCATACCCAGGGCCGTGACGATTACCTCGTCGAGGACCTCTGCGTCCGGTTTCATGACGATTTCATAGACTGCCGACTTGCCGACAGTGACGCGCTGCTCTGAGTAGCCGATGAACTGCACTACAAGGACATCGCCTGCTTTCGCCTTGATGGTGAACTTACCATCGAGGTCGGTGATTGATGCCGTGTTCGTGCCGTTTACAACCACTGCTGCACCAGTCAACGGTGTTGACTTGTTAGTGTCATAGACGGTACCTGTAACCGTGGATTGCGCGAAAGCCACGATACTGCTGCACAGAGTCAAGGCAGCAGCCAGGATGATTGACAATGACACTCTTTTAAATGAGCTTGTCATAAAAGGTTGGTTTTAGATTATTTAAATAGTGTTGTAAGTGATAGTCGCAATAGTCTTTTCCTAGTCGCAGTATGCTGACGTAGAGAAAGCCTTTGGCCTTTTCATTTCCTCCGTATATTCGTTTCCGAAGCGGTCCTTTACCTTGATTGACAAAGTGTTGGACTCATTTGTCGCCACTACGCGGAAGAGATGGTAGGTCGGGCTAGGATTGAACGTCGTGTTGTTCGTGTTGGCCGTGTATGACATAATGTAGAGAGGGTCGTAGTTGTAGACCTGTTCCACCGTACAAGGTACGCCGTCCTGTTTCACTTCCACGGTCCAGGATGGATCGTAGTCCCAGACGTTGATGAGCACCGTGTTCTTCGCGTATCCTGAGAAATATGAAGCATAGGCGCTGGCGTTGGTGTTTGAGCTGAGGTCAACGTTGTTCATATCGTAAGTGAAGAACTGTTCGTCGTTGTCTCTGCCTGTTGCGTGGAACACCCATTTGATGTCGGTGCCAGTAATGGTGTATTCGAAATAACCTCCAGGGACGCCGTCCTGGGCAATGTGGAGTCCGGCTGCAGGATTGCTGGAATTCGTGAGCTTTCCAGTCCACCACCAAGCTGCGCATACGGCTCCGCTGTTGTGCTCGAAGTGAGGTGTCGTCGTGTTGCTGAGCTTGTCAATGTTGTAGAGCTTATGGGTATGGCCCGTCATAAAATGGGTCGTATAGCCACTGAAGCAGGCAAGGAAGGTGCTGAGGCTCGTGAGGTTGGCTCCTGACCCCGTTGCAGATGTCTGATAGTAGAGAGGAGCGTGGGAAGCCACGATGAGAGGCGTGGTCTTGTCGACGTATGTGAGGTCCTTCTTTACCCAGTTGATTACGTCGGTCACGACTTTTTCGTTATATGACCTGTAGTCTCCGTTTGAGGTGGAAGCCGTCTTGTTCGTGCACTCGATGTCGTCAACGACGATGAAGTGGTATTTCCCGAGGTTGAACGAGAAGTTGTTAGGTCCGAGGTATTTCTTGTACTGCGTGACGGTGTTCCAGTCGCCGGTCGCGTTCATATCGTGGTCGTGGTTGCCGATCGTGTGGTAGAACTTGATGTTTGACGGAATCTTGGCGTTCATATCGGCGATGTACTGAGGGAAGTAGTAGCTGTTTGAGTACCAGAATACGTCCCAGGTCATATCACCGAGGGTGAGACCGTAAATCTTGGAAGTGCTGTTCTCCTCCGCGAAATCGTTGATGTCGTCGGTGCAGTTGTAGAACTGCTTGCGGTCCGAGTTGCGGTTTGCAAGGTGCATATCGCCGAGGACGAGGAGCTTGAAGTTGTCGTTGTCCACCTTCGTAAGCTCGAAGTCTGACCTTTCGGCCGTAGTCGCTTCGGCTGTGAGCGTGTTCCAGAACTTGGCCTGGAAGCCGTTGCTTTCTGGTTCGTAGCCTGATGGCACGCTTATGAACACATAGCCGTTGGCTTTCTCGGAAGCAAGTTCGTAGATTCCGTCCTCGTCGGTCGTGGTGAAGAGGACTCCGTCGGAAACCACTACGCCCTTGACTGCGTCATCTCCGCAGAATACCTGTCCGTAAACCGTCGTGCCGGCAGCCGGAGTAATTTCCACTTTTGACTGGATGGTGACCTTGCAGGTGCCTTTCTTGACGATCTTGGTGCCACGGACGACATATACCGTGTATGTGCCTGACTTAATGCTGGCGTTCAACGTGAATGTAACGGAGGTGCCGGTGGCTGCTGTGATCTTGCAGTCATAGTCGGTCGTTCCCGAGGTGAGTCTGATGAGGTCGCTGATCTGTGGTCCCTTTGACTGGAGAACACTCCAGGTTATGGCGTCTCCGCTGTGAGCGGTAATCGCCGAGACTACAAGGCCGTCGACGTTAAAGGTGTCTTCTTCGCCTCCGCCTGATTCGCTGCCGCCGCCACAGGATGAGAATGATGCTGCGGCAATTGCCAGGGCGGCCAGAAGTGCAAATAACTTTTTCATCTTTTAGTTTGTTTTAAGTTCACTCTTCCACAGAAGGGCGCAGAGGAAGATGCCTACGAGGCTGGCTATCACGAACATAAGGTTAGCGGTATCCCAGCCGGCTCCAACCTGAACCTTGCTGATGAAGAACTTTGAAAGAAGGGCGTCTCCAAGGAGGTAGCCGAAGAGTCCGACGAATCCGGCCGCTGTGCCGGCCGCGTTCTTAGGCACCGTGTTGAGGGCCTGGACTCCGATGAGGGCCACTGGTCCGTAGATGAAGAAGCCTATCATAATCAGTGCAATGTACACGAGAATCTTAGGGCTGATGCCCATCATCGTCGCAAGTGCAGGGGCCTGCCAGTAGAGGATCGTACCGATGAGGACGGCCACCATACAGATTACGTTAGGAGGTGCGCAGCGTCCCTTGAAATACTTGGCGCTGACCCAGCCCATAAAGATGGTGCCGATGGCTCCGATGTAGTTGTGGATTGAAAATGCCACCTTGCACTCGGCCTTGTCCATAATGCCGGACTGCTGGAGATAGGTCGGAGACCAGTCGCCGATGCCGTAGCGGACCATATAGACGAGGACATTTGAAATTGCGATAACCCAGAGAAGCTTGTTCTTGAGAACATAGTCAACGAGGAGGGTCTTGAAAGGAAGTTTTTCCTCAACCTTTCCGCCGCTCTTGACGCCGCTGTGGTCGTTTCTCCAGTCTGCCACTGAAGGCAGTCCGCAAGACTCAGGAGTGTCCCTGAGGGCCCACCAGCAGACGGCGGCGATGATGATCGCGAAGATGGCCGGGAAGATGAAGTTGGCTCTCCAGGTCTGGGCGATGCCCATCGATCCGAAGACCACGACGCCCCACATTGCGAGAAGTCCGAGGGAACCGCTTCCGATAGTGTGCGAAGTGTTCCAGAGACTCATCTTGAAACTACGCTCGTTCTGGGAGAACCAGTGGGCCATTATTCGGCCGCAAGGAGGCCAGCCCATTCCTGAGAGGCATCCGATGACGAGCATAAATCCGAAGATGACGGCAGTGTTGACTGCCATATTCGCTCCGTAAGGGAAAACACCTACTCCGATCATCACGAGGGCAGAGAGGATGAGGCCGATGACGAGGAACTTCCTGGCGTCTGAACGGTCTGAGATCGTGCCCATAATGAACTTGCTGAAAGCGTATGCTATCGAGACGGCGGACATTGCTGTTCCTACCTTCACGACATCCACAACGCCACCTTCAATCATATCAGGTGCAGCAAGTGAGAGGTTTTTTCGTACGAGATAATAACCGGCGTATCCGAGGAAAGACCCAAGAAACACCTTGAAACGCATTGACTTGTAGACGGGGTCAATCTTCTCCTGGGGGAGCAGCGGTTTCGCTGCAGGAGGATCAAGAAATCTTGACATATTTTAAATTGTAGTTACTAGTTTTCCAAACCTCAAAAATACTATAAAAACGATTCAAATCAAACATTTTGGGGCGTTTTTAATCTTTTTGCTAACTTAGCGATATGAAGAATTTCAGACGAATTTTTGCGGTTTCCGCGATGTTTTTCGCGGCCGCTTCTCTGCTTTCTGCGCAGGGGCTCCGGGAGTCCATTCAGGAAAATCCGGCATATTATTGTGCGAACCACGCTTCGTATCTGTTTAAGGATGTGGTAGATACGCCGGCACCTGAGGGGTATGTGCCATTCTACATCTCCCATATGGCAAGGCACGGCTCGCGCTTTGACGGAGGAAACAGCTCCGTGGAGAAAGCCTTGAAATATCTCAACGTCCTTGACGGCGCCGGGATGCTCACCAAGGAGGGAAAGAAACTCCTTGAGCTTGAGAATCTGTATTATACCCTCCAGAAGGACAATGTCGGAATGCTTACGTCGGTCGGCCGCTACGAACACAGAACCCTCGGCGAGAGGATGTACAAGAGGTTCAACGAGGTGTTCACGAATCCTGAAAGGCCGAATGTGGACGCCGTGTCGACGACGGTGATCCGCTCGATCACGAGTATGAGCTCCTGCACCCAGGCCCTCCGCTCGAAGTCCGGAAAGAGCGATATGCCTCTGCATCTGAGTATGCGTTATGGCACGGATACGGACAGC
>JAILCZ010000140.1 GCA_024689985.1 Bacteroidales bacterium
CAGTTCTATGGCGACCTGGATTGCCAGCCGGAACAATTCTTCCATCCTCTACCTTACGAAGCAGATTTCCGGGGTAAGTGAGACTCTCTCATATACCGGCATATACGGGATAGATACCTTCGGCTGGACTTCCGAGGCCTCCGCCAGGTGGAACGGCTTCGGTCTTCACGTTCTGCTCACTTTGCAGAACCCGGAGTATTCGGATTTCCGCCAAGAATTCACTTTCAGCAACGGTTCATCGGAGACGATTGACTATAGCGGAAACTTTGTCACGGGTATGTCAAGGGTCCTCCTGGAACTGGATCCGTCGTTTCATTTCAAGAAATGGAATATATCCGCCAGCGCCCGGTATTTCAGCAAACAGTATGCTAACAGGCTGAACAATACCTGGTTCGACGGACATTGGGAGACTTTCGCTTCCATCGGTTGTCAGGTGAGGGATGATCTCGGAGTGAAACTTGATGTCGTGAATTTCCTCAATCAGACAGGAATAAGCGGCTCTCTTGACGCTGCAGACGCGATTACGGATACATCCTTGCTGAAAAATATGTATATTGCAGGCACATATATCAGACCGCTTACTTTCAACATCGCGGTCACTTATAAATTCTGATCAATGAAAAAACTGATTTTTACTGCTTTCGCGGCAATCCTCATATCCTTCTCGGCATCGGCCCAGAGTGTGCGTCCTGTTTCCGAATTCGATTCATACAAGAATGAAGTCTCCGTAGGCTATGGAATAGTGACTCTTCCGGAAATCCTCCAAGCGTTTTCAGGCCTTTTCGGAACTATGTTCACGGGCGGACTTGCGGTGGCCGACGAGATATATTCAACAGGAGCCTTCCACGCCCAGTATTATCATTATGTAAGCCCTATGTTCGGCTTCGGAGGCCAGATCTCCGGAGAATCAGTCGGATACTCTTTTGAGACCATGAATCTCAGCACCCGTGAATATGAGCAGGGAGACATGCATCATAATGTATATCTTTCATTGATGCCTTCCGCAAAGGGACGCTGGCTCCGCCGCCCTCATTTCTGTCTCTATTCATCATTGTCACTTGGAGTATGTCTCGATATCCTCGATGCGTATTCGGACGGAGACAAGGACTATGATGCAGAGACCAATGTTATTTTTGCGGCTCAGAGCTGTCCCGTGGGCATAGAATTTGGCGGCGTAAGGCACAGAGGCTTCCTGGAAATGGGTTTCGGTATGACCGGATTCATTTCAGGAGGATATAAATTTGCATTTTAGGCTTTTTTCTATCTTTGCAGAAATGGCCGTCGTAAGGATGGCGTCAAACACAAAAAATTATGGCAACTCCACATATAGAAGCAAAACTCGGCGAAATCGCCGAAACGGTTATAATGGCGGGCGATCCGCTTCGCGCCAAGTTTATGGCTGATACATATCTCCAGGATGTCAAGCAGTTCAATGCGGTCAGGAATATGTACGGATTCACGGGCACCTACAAGGGTAAGCGCGTGAGCATAATGGGCCACGGAATGGGAATCCCTTCAATGGCCATATATGTATGTGAACTCTACAAGTTCTATGGAGTCCAGACCATCATCAGGACCGGTACGGCCGGAGCAATGCAGGCCGGAATCAAGATCGGCGACATCGTAATTGCCGAGGGGGCCTGCACGGATTCGCATTATCTCGACAGTATGGGCCTTCCTGGTGCGTTTGCGCCTATTGCGTCCTACGACCTTATGATCAAGGCCGTGTCCAAGTGCGAGGCCTTAGGTTACAAGCATTATGTGGGCAACGTATTTTCATCTGACGTCTTCTACGACGAGTCGGCCAGCTGGAAGACCTGGCAGAAGATGGGCGTGCTTGCAAAGGAGATGGAGACAAGTGCACTTTACGGCATCGCAGCCCGTGAGGGAAAGCGTGCCCTTACTATTCTTACCATCAGCGACAGTATGGTTGACAACGTCGAGACGACGGCTGAAGAACGTCAGACCGGCTTCACCCATATGATGGATGTCGCTCTTGGCATCGTAAGCGAACTCTAGTGGAAAATTCATCAGGACTAATATACAGGTACTTCATTTCTACTGTAGGGATGTTCCTGTCTGCAGTCGGTGTCGCGCTGTCAATACGTGCGAACATCGGCACGGCGGTGCTTTCCTGCCCGTCGTATGTCTTCAACCTGGAGTTTCCGGGAATCTCCGTCGGCACTTTTTCGATACTTCTCAATATCCTTTTCATCCTCATTCAGATAGGGGTGATGAGGAAGGATTACAAGCCTAAGTATTTTTTCCAGTTGATTGCCATCATCCTCTTCGGCTATATGATTGACATAAGCCTTGCGCTTCTATCTTTCGCTACGCCTGTGACTATGGCCGGCAAACTTGGATTTGTCTTTCTTTCCTGTGCGTTTACGGCCTTGGGAATAAGTATGGAGGTGGCCGCTGATGCTTGGATGCTCTCCGTCGATCTGGCAGTCTGGTGTATCCAGGTGAAGTCGGGCTGGAAGTTCAGACATATAAAAATAACGGTGGACTTTCTTGTTGTTCTGTCTTCCGCGATATTCTCTTTTATATTTTTTCAAAATTTTCTCGGTAACGGAGAATATAATGTAATCGGCCTTGGAACCGTGATTATGGCTATGTTTACCGGGTATTTTATGAAATTTACCGATCCTTTGGCGAAAAAAATGCTTTAGTTATTTGTGATAATTCGTATAAATATTTTTATATTGGATGCGATATTACACTGTTACACTAACTAAAAGCAACCAAAAATGAGAAAGTTTTATTGGGCAATCGTAGCCTTGGCGCTGCTCAGCCCGACATTCTTAGCCTGTACTAAAGATGAGGATGCAGATGAAGACGTTGAGGTAACGTCAGTCACGCTCAGCACTACTTCAACTACGCTTACGGTCGGCGGAACCGTTACTCTTACCGCTACCGTTCTTCCATCAGATGCAACTGACGCGACCGTTACCTGGTCGTCCGGCAATACATCAGTCGCTACTGTCTCAAGCAGTGGCGTTGTAAAGGGCGTTGCGGCCGGCTCCGCAGTCATCACGGCTACTGCAGGTGATGAAAGCGCAACCTGTACGGTCACTGTCACCGAGTCAACCGTCGCCGTTACCGGCATCTCGCTCGACCAATCGACTATGACTGTCTCTGTCGGCAGTACTGGTACTCTTACTGCTACTTATACTCCGTCAAATGCGACGGATGTGACTGTATCGTGGAAGTCAAGCACGACTTCAGTCGCAACGGTAAGCGGAGGCGTGGTTACCGGAGTCGCAGCCGGAACTGCTACGATTACCGCAACAGCGGGAAGCTATTCGGCAAGCTGTACGGTCACCGTGGAGGAGGCAAGTACCAGCGACCTTTCCATTTCTTATTCATCATCTCTTTCAAATGAGATCGACGTGGTTTATTCTTCATCAGCAGCTACGCTCACCGTGGCCAGCGACGTGAAGGATTATGTGACGATTACCGGCTCGGGTACTGATGTCAGCATCGTTCAGTCTTCTAGCCTTTCCAACGAGATTACCTACGCCCTCAGCGGATCCTGCTCGGACGGTTCGTTCTATATGGACGGCGAACTCAAGGCTACGGTCAATCTCAGTTCTCTTACCCTTACCAATCCTTCGGGACCGGCGATTGACATTGAGAACGGAAAGCGTATCAACCTCAATCTTACCGGAACCAGCACTATCAAGGATGGCTCTTCAAACACTGGAAAGGGTGCGATCGTGATCAACGGTCACACTGAGATCGACGGTTCGGGTACCCTCAATATCTATGGTTATGTAAAGCACGGCATCTGGGCTGACGAATATATCCAGATGGAAGCTTCGATGACCGGTACGGTGAACATCCTCAAGGCTGTGGGAGACGGTATCAATGTCAACCAGTACTTTGAGATGAACGGCGGTACTCTCAATATCTCCGGCACGGGAGACGACGGTCTCCAGGTCGGCGCGGACGACGAGTATGCCGGTTACGTGAACATTCAGGGAGGTACCATCAAGATTGACGTGACTGCTGCAGGTGCAAAGGGCATCAAGTCTGACGGCCGAATTACAATCAATGATTCTAAGTCCACACCTACCGTTACGATTACTGATTCCGGTATCGGAACCTGGGATACTGATGACGCCAAAGTCAAAGGAGCAGCTTGTATGTCAACTGACGGCGGTATCTATATGTCTGCCGGAACGGTCAGCCTTACTGCCACGGGATCAGGCGGAAAGGGAGCCAAGTGTGACTCTACCTTCAACTTCTCGGGTGGAACGCTTACAGCAAAGACTACAGGCAAACTTTTCGTCCAGAAGGGCGCGAATGCAACTGCTTACAACGGAAACTACAGCGGCAACGACCTCGATTCTATGGATGATGACTACAAGTCTTCTCCTAAGGCTATCAAGGCTGGCAAGTACAACAGTTCATCAAGCTATTACGGTGGAGTAGTCGTATCCGGTGGAACGCTCAATATCACGACGACCGGACAGCAGGAAGGCTCTGAAGGACTTGAGAGCAAGACTGATATGACGATTTCAGGCGGAACCATTACTGCATCGACATATGACGACGCTCTTAATTCTAAGCTCAATATGACGATTTCAGGAGGAACTCTGACCTGCGTGGCAAGCGGAAATGATGCGATTGACTCCAATATGAATCTCTATCTTACCGGTGGCACGATTGCAGCCTATGGCGCATCAGGCGCTGAGTGTGGTATCGATGCTGCAGAGGGTTATAACCTCTACGTGAACGGAGCTACGGTTCTTGCAACAGGAGGTTCGGCTTCAACTCCTTCGAGCAATTCTACATACGCCTGGGTATCATCAACCGGTTCGATCAGCGGAGGTTCGACAATCAAACTTGCCAGCGGATCAACGACCATCGCATCCTGGACGGTGCCTTCTGATTATAGCTCATCAAGTGCTTATACCAAGGTTCCAGGAGGTGGAAGTACACCTGGCGGCGGATCTACAGGATCATACAATATTATGATTTCATCTCCAAGCCTGAAAGCCAATTCAAGTTATACGCTTACCGTTGGCTCTACATCTACGAGTGTGACAGCAACAAAGAGCGGTTCAAGCTCGAACTTCTAAACTAAACTATATGTGAGCACGGGGTCGCAGAAACTATTCTGCGGCCCCGTTTTATTTGTTGCAAGGTTGTCCTAGAGAAGGAAGAAGAGGGATACGCCTATTACGGCAATGATCGCTCCGACGATGGACTTGAATGTAATCTCCTGATGGAAAATGAAATAAGCTGGAATCAGGATCATTATCGGAGTCGTGGCCATAAGGGTTGAGGCGATGCCCGCTTCCACATAGTTGACTGCGATGAGCGAACCTGCGACTCCTACTGCCGGGCCGAGGATGACTGCAAGGAAGATGAGCAGCATACCTTTGTGGTCGGAGGCTGATTTTCTGAAGTCACCCGGCGTGCCGAAGATGTTCAGCAGTATGATGAAGCCGAGAAGACCTCCGATGCTTCGTATGACATTGGCGGAGAACGGATAGATGTTGCTGACCTGGTCTAGGATTTCTGCCGGAATGCCGTCGGCGAAATGGTTCATTCCTATCTTGGAAAATACGAGGCCGAAGCCTTGTCCGAGTCCGGCTCCGATGCCGAAGAGAACGCCCTTGAGTGGCAGCTCCAGCTTGACGGAATGGCCCTTGCCCCTGCCGAGTATGGTTATGGCGATACCGGCCAGGGTGACGATCATCGCCACGAGTGATTTCCAGGAAAGGTCCTGGCCGAGGAATACCCAGGCCGCAAAGGCTGCGGACATAGGGGAGAGAGTCATAAACAGTTGGCCGAAGCGAGGCCCGATGTGCTTGTAGCTGCTCAGAAGGCAGAAGTCACCGAAACTGTAGCCGATGATGCCCGAGAAGAAGAGCCAGGCCCAGGTCGGGAGATTCGTGTATTCCAGAAGGGATGAGCCTGACAGGACCCAGGCGAACCCGACGGAGATGACGATGGTAAGGATCATTCTCCATACGTTCACTACCAGGACCGGCTGGCGCTTTACGGCGAAATCGGTGATGATGGCGTTTGTGGTCCACATCGCCGCAACGGCGAGCGAAATAATTTCTCCTATGTATGCCATCAGATTATCGTGAGTTTTTTTCCGAAGGCCGGGAAGAATTTGTCCGTTATGTCCTTGGGGACAAGCTTGATGAAGCAGGTCGCCGTGCCGTCAGTGCAGCAGAAGGACTCTGCTTCAATTACCTCCCTGTCCACGACGAAGGTTACGTCTTTGTCGGAATCAAGGCAGGCGCAGAGTATGGTCGTGGCTCCGTGTTCGACGCCGGCAACTTCCATAAGCAGCTCGGCTGAGCCGAAGGATACTCTTGGGATTCCCAAGGCTGCTCCGAAATCTCTTGTCACGAAAGGCTTGTCATCCCTCATCGCATATACATAGAATTTGGTCTGCTGCCGGTTGCAGAGAAAAACGGTCTTTACGATGCGTCCTCCTATGCCTCCGTTGATGTTCTGGCAGTCTTCCATCGTAATGCCTGGGTCCGTGTCAACTCTTTCGAAGGAAATGTGGAGATCGCCCAGCGACTTGTATATTTTTTCCTGAAGGGGAGTACTGAAATTCTCCGGTGCCTCAGTCTTGATTTCACTGACGTAAAACATTGATTTTTAATTTGAGTGCAAAGATAATTGAAAAACTTTGCGACTAATAAAGGATTTTTGCCTAAATTAACACCAATTACACTAACCGCTAATCACAATCATTATGTCTATCGTAGTTATTGTGGAACTCATAGTAGTTCTGCTTGCCCTCTACGTCGGCTCCAGGTATGGCAGTCTTGCCTTGGGCGCAATCTCCGGAATAGGTCTTGCAATCCTTGTATTCGGCTTTGGTATGAAGCCGGGGACGCCTCCAACGGACGTTATTTACATCATCATTGCAGCTGTGACTTGCGCCGGAATGCTTCACGCCGCCGGCGGTATGGACTGGCTCATCCAGATTGCCGAAAAGTTTCTCAGGTCGCATCCCGACAGAATCACATTCTTCGCACCTTTGTGTACCTTCCTTCTTACTGTCCTCGTGGGAACGGGTCACGTCGTATATACTCTTATGCCTATCATCTGCGACATCTCCCTCAAGGCCGGAGTCCGTCCTGAGAGACCCTGCGCAGTGGCATCCATCGCATCCCAGGTGGGAATCACCTGTTCACCGATCGCAGCGGCCGTAGTTGCATTTATGACTATTTCCAATGCCAACGGATACAATGTGGACATCCCTGTGATCCTGATGGTTACGATTCCGTCCTGCATAATCGGACTTCTCGCCGCATCCACGGCTTCCTACAGGAGAGGCAAGGATCTTGACAAAGACCCCGCATTCCTCGCAAGATGCGCAGATCCTGAGAAGTATGACTATATGTACGGCTCGTCAGCAACGACTCTCGACAAGAAGATCAGCCGTAAGTCAAAGCTTTCAGTAGGCTTCCTGCTTATGGCCATCGCATCCATCGTGGTCTTCGCAGTAGTTCGCTCGTTTATGGATCCGAAGGCTTCCGCAGCACTTCCTAAGATGAATATCGTCATCCAGATCGTTCTCCTTACGGCAGCTGCCTGCATTATTATTTTCTGTAAGGCTGAACCTAAGAAGGCTGTAGGGGGTACTGTATCGCAGTCCGGAATGGTTGCAGTCGTTTCAATCTATGGAATCGCCTGGCTGGCAGATACTTACTTTGCCAACTATATGCCTCAGATGCAGAGTATGCTTTCCGGAATCGTAACCAAGTATCCTTGGAGCATAGCCCTGGTATTCTTCTCAGTGTCCGTGCTCACGAACTCCCAGGGTGCAGTCGTGGTGTCTATGCTTCCTCTTGCATATTCGCTCGGAATTCCTGGCCCGATCCTTCTCGGCGCCCTCCCTAGCGTTTATGGATACTTCTTCATCCCGAACTATCCTTCGGATATCGCGACCGTGAACTTCGACCGCTCCGGTACGACCGTAATCGGCAAATACCTGTTGAATCACAGTTTTATGATGCCTGGACTCATATCAGTCTTCGTTTCAACGTGCGTAGCATACCTTATAACCACGGTGCTTTTCCCTGGCTATTTCGCTTCGTTTATTATATAGGGTGGAAATTACAGAGTCAATACGTGAGGATGCACTTCCGGATCGTGGTTGCCCATTGACTCAATGCAGTATGGATTGATGCTTTCCTCACGTATCCATTTGAGCGATTGAATCTGTTTTTTCCGATTTACAGCAATTCCTGACGGCTGAGCAAGCTGCCAGGATTTTGATGTATATCCGCAGTCTCCGTACATAATGACGTATTTCCCGTTCATATCCCTTACCTTGAGGCCGATGTGACCAGGGCTATGTCCAGGAAGGCTGATCAGCTGAACGGTGTTGTCTCCGAACAAGTCGTAGGATCTGTGGAACGGACCGTCGGAACTGTTCCAGTCGAAGAAGGTGACAGGCATTCCGCGGATCCATCGTGAATGGTATCTGATTCTGTTTATGATGTTGAATTTTCTTGCGAATCTATATTCGTCCTTTGCCAGAAGGACATTCTTCACGCCGAAGAGGTCCTTCGTCCCTTGAGCGTGGTCACAGTCAAGATGGGAGAGGATGAGGTAATCGATGTCTTCCGGCTTGATTCCCATTTGGGCAAGCTGCTCCTTGGCCGTCATTCCCTTTTCCACGACTCCCTGATTGATTTTGTACAGCAGATAGGAACCCAGGGCGTCTATCTGAGCCTTTCTGTCGTAAACGCCCCTCGGGCTCATATTCCTTCCCCATCCGGCATCATAGAGAATAAGACCTCTAGGATGTTCGATTAGGTAGGATGATACGGGCAGCCATAGCCAATCTTCTCTAGGAGTGGCTATTCCGAATGCCTTGAAGACGTTGTATCCGTCTTCAAGCCTCTTGGGGAATATGTGAATATACCCCGTGTGCAGGACGGTGATCTTGATGGGTGACATAGGTCAGTGTATTATGTTTCCTGGTTTCTACAGGTAAATGAAGTGCGGGCGGACGGTCGGGTCGTGTCCGGCAATAGATTCAATACAATAGGACGACACGCTCTGCTGTCTTATCCAGTCCAATGACATTTTTTCCAGAATCTTGTCGGCGACGATTCCCGCCGGCTTCTCGGTCTGCCATTCCCTCGCCGTGTACGCCGTGTCTCCACATAGGAGCACATACTCGTTATGGTTGTTCTTGATTTTTACCGAGCAGTGCCCTGAACTGTGTCCCGGAGTTTTTATCATAGTTATGCTGTCATCACCGAAGAGCTGGAAGGATTTGCCGACCGGACCATCGGTCTGGTTCCAGTCAAACACGTGGATCTTCACGTGTTCCCACCAGTCAGTCTGATATCTTATCTTGTTCAGCAGCCCCTTGGGTCTTCTGGCTACTGAATACTCGTCTCTTGATACGAAGATTTCCTTTGCGTTCGCAAGTGCTCTGAGCCCGTTGACGGCAGGGGCGTCCAGATGAGTCAGAAGCACGTAGTCCAGGTCTTCCGGCTTTATGCCCATTGCTGCAAGCTGCTCGTCAATTGCCTGACCTTCTTCTACATAACCTTCACAGGCCTTGAAAAGAAGACGGGACCTGAGGGACTCCCTCTGAGCCTTTTTGTCATATTCGCCATTCGGGCTCATATCCCTGTGCCATCCCGTGTCAACCAGAACCTTGCCCTTCGGATGTTCGATAAGATAACAAAATACAGGAACCCACTGCCAATTTCTTTTTTTTACGAAAGGACTGAGGGTGTTGGAAATCGTATAACGACCTCCATTGAGAACTGCTTTGGGCATTCTCACCTTTCCCGTCTGTAAGACTGTTATTTTTATCGACATCGTTCTATGGTATGCACTTCATCAAATATAATAAAATATATGCAGAAATTAGCGCAATTTCCGGATATATATTATCAGAAGCGGAATGGAGAGAACGAATGACAAAACGTCGGCCACTGGTTGTGCCGCTATGATTCCGCCAAGGCCGAACATCGAACCCACGAGAAGGGCCGGAATGAAGAATAGGCCATTTCGGGCGATTGCCGTAGCCATCGCCGGACGGGTCTGTCTGGTTACCTGCAGAAATACATTTGTGCTGATTATGAGTCCCAGAAGGGGGATGGTGATGCACTGGGTTCTGAGCGTGGCCGCGCCGATCCTGATTACCTCCAGGTCTTCAGCCCTGAAGATCCGGATTATAGGACGGGCCCATATTGCTCCTATGATGGCTGTGAGCGTACAGTATGCGGTCGTAAGGAAGATGCTGAAGCGGATGGCTGAGCGTACCCTGTCATAAAGTCTCGCTCCGTAATTGTAACCGCAGACGGGCTGCAGTCCCTGGCCTATTCCTATCGTTATGGACGCCGCAAGATGGGTGACCCTCCCGACGATGCTGAATGCGGCGAGGGCCTCGTCCCCGTAGAGTCCGGCGCATTGGAAGAGAACGATGTTCGCAAGGGCCATAAGACCCTGTCTGAATATGCTCGGAAGACCTCCTGCAGCAATTTCCTTCTGGATCCAGAAATTCGCGCGGACGTTTCTGATCCTGATTGGAATTCCTCCCTGCAGTCCGGCGAGTTTCATCATCACTGCGAAGCCTGCGAACTGGGCGATGGCTGTGGCCATACCTGCTCCCTCTATTCCAAGGCCGAGTACGAAAATGAAAATAGGATCCAGGATGATGTTGAGAACGGCTCCTGACATTATGCCCCAGACGGCGATGTTGGCGTTGCCCTGCAGTCGCATCTGATTGTTCAGAATGAAGGTTCCGACGATGAAAGGCGTGCCGGCAAGAATCCATCTGAAATATTCAGTTGCTCTCGGAAGAACTGTTGGCGTGGCTCCGAAGGCCGTGAGTACGGGCCCTGTGAAAACGAAGCAGCCCAGGGCGATCAGGCAGGCGGCCAGGATTCCGGTGTAGAATCCGGTCGAGGCCATCACTTCGGCTTCCTTGTCCTTCCTGGCACCGAGGGCCCTTGATATGAAATTGCCTGAGCCCTGGCCGAAGTAGAATGCAACGGCCTGGATCAGTGTCATATACGAAAATACGACACCCAGGGCAGCTGTGCTCTGAGTGTCGATTTTTCCGATGAAAAATGTATCGGCTATGTTGTAGACCGCGCTGATGAGCATACTTATGATTGCCGGAACGGCAAACGAGCATACGAGTCTCCTTACGGGAGCCGTCGTCATCAGGACGTATTTTTCATCTCTTTGAGTCATCCCGGCAAAGATAACTCTTTGCCGGGAAAACCGTGGCTATTCTTCTTCAGTTTCTGACTCTGCGTAAGCCTTGAGGAGCTTCTCCTGGATTTCACCAGGAACGGTCTGGTAACCTGAATACTCCATAGTGAAGGTTGCGCTTCCTGATGTCAGGGTGCTGAGCGTAGTCGAGTAACGGTACATCTCCGCAAGAGGTGCCTTCGCCTTGAGGACTGAGAAGCCTCTTTCGGTTCCCATTCCTTCGATGATGGCCCTTCTGTTCTGGAGGTCGGACATACAGGCTCCCATATACTCTTCAGGGGTGAGGATCTCGATGTCATAGATAGGCTCCATAATCTTCGGTCCGGCGTTGCGGAAGGCCTCCTTGAAGGCGTTGCGCGCAGCGAGGATGAATGAGATTTCATTGGAGTCGACCGTATGCATCTTTCCGTCATATACATAGACTTTGATGTCGCGGGCGAGGGAACCGGTAAGAGGTCCTTCGTTCATCTTGTCCATAATACCCTTGAGGATGGCCGGCATAAAGCGGGCGTCGATCGCACCGCCGACAACGCAGTTGTAGAACAGAAGCTTTCCACCCCAGGCGAGGTCGAAGCTTTCCTTTCCCTTGATGTTGAAGGTGACGTCCTTGCCGTCGATTTTGAATTTGTTCTGCTCAGGCTCTCCCTCCACATAAGGAGCGATGAGGATGCTTACTTCGCCGAACTGGCCGGCACCTCCGGACTGCTTCTTGTGGCGGTAGTTGGCCGTGGCGATCTTGGTGATGGTCTCGCGGTAAGAGATCCTAGGCGCCGTAATGTCAACTTCTACCTTGAATTCGTTGTTGAGGCGGTTCTTCAGGTTGTTGATATGCTGCTCACCCTGTCCCTTGAGGATGGTCTGCTTGAGGTCCTTGATATATTCGACGATGATGGTCGGATCCTCGGCCGCGCATTTCTGGAGTGCGTCTCCGAGTTTCTCCTCATCGTGAGGATCCTTTGCCTTGATGGCGCAGCGGAAGCGGTACTTAGGCCACTTGATGTGCTCGACCTCCAGACCTGCTCCAGGTGTGACGAGAGTGATGTCGGTCTTTGCGGCCTTGAGCTTAACGGTACATCCGGTATCTCCGGCAACCATTTCGGTAATCTTGTTCTTCTGCTTGCCTGCGACTGCGTAGAGGGAACCGATTCTTTCCTTAGCCTGGTTGGCTGCGTTCTCAAGGTCCATTCCTTCCGTAACCTTTCCGGACATAACCTTGAAATAAGCGACTTCACCGAGGTGCTGCTCCACTGCAGTCTTGTAGATGAAGATGGCTGTAGGGCCCTCTGCCTTGCATTCGAGCTCCTTGCCGTCTCTTGTGATTGCGATTCTCTCGGATGGGGCAGGGGCTACTCGGAGAGTGAACTCCATAAGCCTCTTCACTCCGATTGACTTCGCTCCGGAGAGACAGAAAATAGGATAGGTCTCTCCCTTTCTGATACCGATTCCGAGACCCTTTCGGATTTCGTCCTCGTCGAGTTCTCCCTTGTCGAAGAATGTCTCCATAAGGGTGTCATCGTTCTCTGCTGCCCTTTCGATGAGTTCCTGGCGGAGGTCTTCCGCTACCTGCCTGAGGTTTTCAGGAATTTCGAGGTCTTCGCGTTTTCCGAGGTCATCCACGAAGTGGTAATACTTCATCTTGAGCACGTCAACGAATCCGTCGAATCCCGTTCCAGGATTTACAGGGAACTGAACGACGATAGGCTTGTTTCCAAAAGCCTTCTTGAGGCCGGCGAGAGTCTCCTCCCAGTCTGCCTTCTCCGAGTCAAGCTGATTAATGCCGAGTATGAGCGGCACTTTGTAATCAACTGCATAACGCTCGTAAATTTCTGTGCCGACTTCGACGCCCTGGGCGGCATTGACTACGAGAATTCCCGTTTCACTTACCTTGAATGCTGCAACAGCACCTCCTACGAAGTCATCTGAACCCGGGGTATCAATGATGTTGAACTTCGTGTCCATGAACTCCGTGTAGTAAGGTGTGGCGGAAATAGTCTGACCTTCGTCAAGCGTACCCTTTCTGTCAACAACTTTACCTTCATAAAGCATTGCGTCGGCAAGAGTCGTCTTACCGCAACGTGTACTTCCTAGAAGCACGACGTTGCGGATCGCGGATGTTTGGTAAGTCTTCATACTGTGATATTATTTATTGGTTAGTTTTTAGTGTGTTTTTTATTAAAACGTTTTGAAGTTAACAATTGTTTGAATAAATTGCAATGCATTGCACTTAAAACTTTATCCTCTGCTCTGAATATGGAGTGGTGCGATTTTTGCAGTAACTATTTGCTAGTGGAAACTTTAATACAACCAATTTTATGAAGATGATTTTAAGAGCAGCAGTGATTGTTGCGTCTATTTCGTGGATTTTGTCATCTTGTGACAATCTATCCTATGTGAGCGGTCAGCAGGACCAGAACTTTATTAACAGCGTAGGCTCGATTGACAGCGAGCAGACCTGGAATCTGGCCACTTCCGCATCAGTAACCGTAACAACCTCATCTGCTACTGACGTAAATATTTATGCTGGAGACGGCAGCGCTATGAAGCTTGCCGCTAGTTATTCAGGTGTCACCGGAACGAAGACTCTCACTTTCGACGTCGTCGAGGGCGTGGAGAGTGTCATTGTGGCAGATATGACAAACAATGACATCCAGTCAGTCGAACTCGGCGGAACGGTGTCATTCCCTTCAGAGAGTACATCAGGCTATGCTACGAAGTCTGTGGTCGCAACCACTACTTCGGACGTGACCGTAAAGAAGATTTCTGATTATGCGACCTTCCTCAACATCGATGAACTCGCATCTGAATCTCACGGCCAGAGCGACGCTACCGATGAATTGTTTACCGCAAATGGTGAGATTACCCTCTATCCTATTCATTTCCAGACGAGTGGCGATGATACTTTCGGAATCTACTATTACGATGCTTCCGGCAATATCGTCAAGGTGCCTTTCTTCGTGAATGATTATGACGGCAATTATGTCGCTGACAATTTCATCCAGTACAGCTCAATCTGGGATCCGAACAACTGGCAGACAGCCAACAAGACAGGAATTTATTACGGACAGAACCGCCGTGCAAAGGGTATATCAATCACGCTTCCTGCAAATACGAAGTATGGTTATTATGTATCAAACTATATCGGATGGGGTGATGTGGATACGAATACCTATACATTCTATACGGAGGGTTCCCTCAATGGTGACGGCGTAAGCCACTATGTTTACTGGGAGGAAGACGGCTACAAATTTATGTCATTCGAGGACTATACCGACTATGACTACAACGATATGGTGTTCGTGGT
>JAILCZ010000146.1 GCA_024689985.1 Bacteroidales bacterium
CCTGCCCGTTTCGTGGACTTCGCTTCCGACAAGGACGTGATCCTGGACGAGAACTACCGTTCAACCCCGAAGATTCTGGACGTGGCAAACTGCGTGATTTCCGGCAACAAGAACAGGATTCCGAAGGACCTCTTCACCCGCAAGGACGAGGGCAAGGCAGTAATACACTTCCACGGAAAGACCGAACAGGAAGAAGTGGAATGGATAACTAACCAGATAAAGAACCTGATTGACAATTCCGGAGCCCGGCTTTCGGATTTTGCCATCCTGTACCGTTCATCTTATCTCTCAAGGGCAATCGAGCAGCAGCTTCTTGCGAAGAAGCTCACCTATACCATCTGGGGCGGAACCCGTTTCTTTGAAAGGAAGGAGATCAAGGATGCCATCAGCTACCTGAAGCTCATTGCCAACAACAATGACGACATAGCCTTCGAGCGCATAATAAACGTGCCTTCAAGAAAGCTGGGCAAAGTCTTTATGGAGAATCTCAAAGCCATTGCAGATGCGAATATGATGTCGCTCTACAACACCCTGAGAGCGAACATAGAGGCTCCTGAACTCAGCAAGGCCAAGCCTTTCGTTGACCTTATCGAAGACTGCATCAGTTTCGGGGCCACGGCGTCGATTTCCGACCTGCTCAACAGGGTGCTGGATTTCAGCGGACTGAAGAAAGCCCTCAGGGAAGACCAGGACGAGGACCGTCTGGAGAACATCGACGAACTCGTTTCATCCGTGCGTTTCTACGAAGAGACCCACGCCGAGGACGGCTATACCCTCACCGACTACCTCCAGGACATAGCACTCTATACGAACCAGGACTACCAGAAGGACTCCCCTACCATTAAGCTTATGACGATCCACCAGGCCAAGGGTCTGGAATTCCCGTATGTCTTCGTGGTCGGCCTCAGCGAAGGTATCTTCCCGAGTATGAGGACGATAAGGGAGTACAAGAAGAACGGAGAGGAAGAAGAGAGAAGGCTTATGTACGTGGCGATAACAAGGGCCGAGAAAGCCCTCTTCCTGACAGAGTCGGAAGGATTCAACGTCTCCACGAAGATGAACAAATACCCGTCAAGGTTCCTGGCGGAGATAAAGCGCAATATGTTCGTCACCGAAGGATTTATGCCGGAGGAGCTATGGAGAGGCACCCGCAACCTCCTCCACGTTCTGGACGAGGAGAGCTACGGACCGGCCGAGGCAGGATTCAAGACCGGAGACTTTGACGAAGAGAGGGAGGAATACTTCAATCCTTTCAAGGAAGGCACGAAGGTGGTGCACCATATCTTCGGAACAGGCACCATACTCAGTTCCAACAAGGAAAACACGACTTACGAGGTGAAATTCGACCGCGACGGAGCCGTGCGGTTCCTCCGTGCGAACTTTCTGAAGATTGCTGAAAATTAATTTGTCCTGACAGTCTGTGCAGGATCGACCTTCGCGATGAAGAGGGTCGGAATCAGAAGCAGAAGCATTATCAGAATAACGGCTAAGACATCAGCCGCGAGGACTGCCCCTACGTTCAGGCTAACCGGAACGAAGGAGATGAAATAGTTCTCAGGATTGAGTGTCAGCCAGTGCGTCCTATCCTGGATGAAGCAGAAGAGGAAGGCGATGAGGTTTCCCGCAACCATTCCCTTTGCCACGAGTACGAAGGCCGCCTTGAGGAATACTGCGGAAATCTGCCTGTCGGTCATTCCGAGGGTCTTGAGGGTGCCGATTGTGCTGATATTTCTGAACAGCATTATCAGAAGGCCTGAAATCATATTGAATCCGGCCACAAGTATCATCAGGATGATGATGAAGATGACATTGAAATCAATGAGGTCCAGCCAGCTGAAAAGCTGGGGATATCTGTCGGCGGCCGAAGTGGCGATGAGGGTGTCGTCCTCATCCGACATATCCGCAAGGGCGATGTAGCCTATGTTGTCCCTTGCCTCCTGCATCCTGCCGTAACTCTTCCAGGAAGGATTGAGGGTAATTTCCAGTCCGGAGACCTTGGTGGAATCGAAACCTTCGAGACGCTGCATATCGGAAAGGCCGGCATATACGACCATCTTGTCGTCAGCCTCGAGGATGCCCGTGTAGATTTCCTTCACAGTGAAACGGCGGACCTTGAGCCTCTCCCCCACGAAATAGGACGTAAGTTTGTCGCCTACCCCGATATCCAGGATAGAAGCGAGTCTTGACGGAATCGCAACCTCCAGTCCCGAGTACTCAGGCACACCCTTGAAGACGACTCCCTGAATAGTTTCACCGGACTTTATCATACCGGCGTGATAAACGACGGGAGTCACCTTGTCCACAGCCTCGTAATTTCTGATCTTCCCGACATAGGACTGTTCCAGGCTGATTCCCTCGCCGTTTCCCAGCCAGTTCTGTCCCGGAGGCACCATCTGGACGTCGCCGGACACATTGGACACGCCTTCGCGGATCTCCTTCCGAAAACCGGATGAAATTGCGATGGCAATGATCATAACAACGAAAGAAAGGGCTATGGTTCCCATAGCCATCCTTCCCTGGAACCTCAGTCGTCCCGCTATGAATCCGGATGCGTTCATTTACATTGCGAAATTAAGAATTTTTACGAACTTTGCCGCCGTTTTACAAGAAGCTATGGTCAATAAGGTACTCACTTTCGTGAAGAACTGGACCCTGCCAATCTCAATGCTGACAGGAATCCTGATTTACATCATATATTATGTAACCCCAGCCCTCCATCCTTTCGGAGCGACCGGATACACCTTCGTCACGAAGGCCCAGCCGGTACTTATCTTTATGATGCTCTTCCTGCAGTTCAACCGGGTATCTCCTCACGACCTGAAAATCACCTGGTGGCACATCATCCTGATGCTCGTCCAGTGCGTAGCCTTCGTCGCCCTGGCCCTCGTGGCCGCGATGATGGAAATGGGTTTTGCGAAGATCATAGTAGAATGTGCTATGCTCTGTATGATATGTCCTACGGCTACGGCGGCAGGAGTGGTCACAGGCAAGCTCGGTGGCAGCGTAGCCCACACTATGAGCTATGTGGTGCTCATCAACTGCGCGGTTTCCCTTCTTATCCCGGCAATAGTTCCTCTCGTGGAGAGCAACGCCCATTTCACCTTCATCCAGAGCTTCTGGCTCATCCTCAAAAAGGTATTTCCTCTTCTGATAATGCCTTGCATCACCGCCTGGATCATCAGATACGGCTTCCGCAAAGTCCAGATTTTCTTTATGAGATATGCCGATATGGCCTTCTACTTCTGGAGCGTCGGCCTGATGCTCGCCCTCATCGTGACGACCAGGCAGTTCATACGCAGGAATATGACGCTGGTAGATGCCGTCGCAATCGGACTTGCCTCATTCGCGACCTGCGCCTTCCAGTTCTGGATCGGCAGAAGGGTAGGCAGACCATACGGACACAGCGAAAGCGTCACTGCAGGACAGGCCTGCGGCCAGAAGAACACGATGTTTATGATATGGCTTGGCTACACCTTCCTCACGCCTGAGACCTCAGTCGCAGGAGGATTCTACAGCATCTGGCACAATCTGGTGAATTCATACGAGCTCTACAGGGCCCGCAAGAAGGCTGAAAAAGAGGCAGCCTAAGGACAGAGACGGCAGAAATGCCTGTAGATGTCCATCACGCTGTCGATGTAGGCTATGGTCTCATAGCCCTGGAACATTCCCAATTTGACGGTATCAACCTGAAGGATGGACTCATCCCTCATCTCCGGGATTACGCCTACGATGGCATCCCAGGTGGAAGGGTCCACGCCTTTGAACCTTGCATAGTTGATGCAGTCGAGAATGCGTCCCTCGCCAGCATTGTAGGCCGCAAGGGTGATTTTTTCGCGTTCAATGTCGCTGGCCGCAACTTTAGCGAACATCCTCTGGAGATTGTCCAGATATTTCGCTCCGGCGCTGATGCTCTCCTCCGGATTGAAAAGGTCGTCGGCTCCGAAGCGTCTGGCCGTCGATGGCATCATCTGCAGCAGACCCTTGGCTCCCCTATAGGAAGTCACATCTATTCTGAAATGTGATTCCTGATAGATCAGGGCGGCGAAAAGTCTCCAGTCCCATCCGATCTGGGCGGCATATTTCTTTATGAGAGCGTCATACGGTCCGAGATAACCTCCAGTGCTTCTTTTCTGAGGAGCCATAGTAGTAAAGAAACGACTATGTACGGAAGCCGCTTCCGGACTTGCGGAAAAGACCTCATACCACTGATTGAAAGCACGGAGAGGAATGCCCAGGAGGGATTTCGTAAAGCCGAAGACAATCAGGCTGTCCACCG
>JAILCZ010000012.1 GCA_024689985.1 Bacteroidales bacterium
GTGACGCTGTATTTCAGACCACCGTCATCCTGTATTTTGACTACGGTCTTTCCGTCAGGAGATTTGAGTTCGTGAGTTTTTGCGTTGAGGGTCAGTGCAGATGCAAGGATGGCAGCTGCCAGTGTCAAAATGTGGATTTTCATAAGTAGATGTATAATGTTCCATAAAGATATTTATATTTTTTAACTTTATAGACTTGCAAATAATACCAAACCAGAATATGAAAAAAGTTTTGACAATGATCATTCCTGCCGCCGTTGCGGCAGTGTGCGCCATATCTTGTGGCCCGGATAAGAGTTATACCCTTACGGTAGATGTGCAGAGCCTCATCGTAGAGGGTGCCACTTCAAGCGATTCAGTATGGGTTTCAACACCCGCTCTCGAGCAGAATCCTGAGGCAATCGTGAAATATGCCGTTACAGACTCTACTGTCACCCTCAAGGGTGAAGTTGAAAAGCCTGTATTCGCCCGCCTCTGCGTAAAGCAGCAGACAGCCCTCGGATCCCGTGTCATCAGACCGTTTATGATTCTTGAGCCAGGAGAACTGAAGGCGGTGATGGATCCTGAAATCGGTCTCCGCATCAAGGGAGGAGCTTGCAATGATGCCGTATATGCGTTTATCGACTCGATCCTTACCATTACTGATACCGAAGCAGCAAATGCAAAGTGCAAGGAATTCTGTCTTGCTCACAAGGACGATCCAGGCGCAGTATGGGGAATTATGGCCTGTGATTTCTCGGTCGAGGATTTCTATGAGGTATATGATGCCCTCAGCGATGAGAATAAGGAGAACGATGTCGTCAAGTCAGGCAAGAAATACTACGACAAGATGGCCGGTTCCGTAAAGGAAGGCGAGATGTTCAAGGATTTCTCTGCAGAATATAACGGAAAGACGGAGAAACTTTCTGACTATGTTGGAAAGGGAAAGTATGTCCTCGTGGATTTCTGGGCATCTTGGTGTGGCCCTTGCAGGCAGGAAATTCCTAATATCCTCGCCGTTTATGACAAGTACAAGGGAGATGACTTCGAGGTTCTTGGAATCGCATCCTGGGACAAGCCTGATGACACGATCAAGGCTGTGAAGGAACTTGGAATCACCTATCCTCAGATGCTCAATGTCCAGAGCGCAGGAACCGAGGCCTATGGTATCAGCGGAATTCCTCATATCATCCTCTTCGGACCTGACGGAACCGTGCTCAAGCGCAATCTCCGTGGTACTGCCATTGAAGAGGCCGTCGCCTCTTATCTTGGGGCGAAATAATTGGGAAAACATATTTTGCTCTTTTGATAAGGGTAAAAAGACTGCGAAATCGGCGTCCGTGTGGTAAAAGGACGCCGATTTTTCGTTTCTGAAAGTATCTTTGCGGCACTGAAAACATAAAATATTATGAGAAAACTTTTTTTATCAATGGCGGCTCTCGGTATTTTTACCTCAGTTGCTATCGCTCAGGACGATTCTTCAATTGTATATAATCTCGAAGCCGTGGCAGTGACAGGAAGCCGTGTGCCTCTCCAGCTTGGACAGAGCGCCAGGATGGTCACGGTGCTTGACAGCGTGGCCATAGCGTCAATGCCTGCACAGACGGTGAATGACGTTCTCAAATATGCCGTAGGCGTGGATGTGCGCCAGAGGGGCGTCGAAGGAATGCAGACAGATATCAGTATGCGTGGAGGTACGTCCGACCAAATCGCCGTACTTTTAAACGGAATCAACATTTGTGATCCTCAGACTGGACACAATGTGGTTGACCTTCCGGTGGACAAGAGTGAGATTGACAGAATCGAGGTTCTGGAAGGCCCTGCAGCCCGCGTTTACGGAACATCATCCCTTGTCGGAGCCATCAATATAGTGACCAAGAAGGAGAAGGAGGATGCCGTTTCCCTTCATCTTGAGGGAGGCTCCTATGGCTATGCAAACGGCGGTGCACGCCTTAGCCTTTCCGGAAAGTCTGTTTCCAATCAGCTGAGCTTCAATTATTCAAGGGCTGACGGCTATCTCCGTAACTCGGAAGGCGGACTCAACAGCGACTTCAATGCTTACAAGGCTTTCTATCAGGGCGGATCATCTCTTCCGGGAGTCGATATCAGCTGGCATATCGGAATGACTGCCAAGGGTTTCGGTTCAAATACTTTCTATTCTTCGAAGTATGACGACCAGTATGAGCAGACGCTCAAGACTTTCTCCGCAATCCAGGCAGAGACAAAGGGAGGCTTCTTCCATTTCAAGCCTTCAATCTACTGGAATTTCTCCAAGGACAGGTTCGAACTCTTCAGGGACGATGCATCCAGGGTCGCTTTCAATCATCACAGGACCAATGTGTTCGGAATGAATCTCGGCTCCTGGTTCGAGTCCTTCCTCGGCAAGACTGCCTTCGGTGCTGAGATGAGGGTGGAGGACATCATTTCCACCAATCTCGGAGATTCTCTCGATACCCAGGTGAAGGTTCCTGGATATGACTCTTATTATAAGGTGGGCCTCTGCAGGACCAATATCTCAGCCTATCTCGAGCACAATGTGGTTCTCTCCCGACTTACCCTTTCAGGAGGCGTGATTGCCGTCAAGAATACCGGCAACGAGGCTGGATTCGGCCTTTATCCGGGATTCGACGCATCCCTCAGGGTATCAGACAACTGGAAGGTCTATGCTTCGTATAACTCTTCCCTCCGTCAGCCTACTTTTACAGAGCTCTACTATTCAGTTGGCGGTCACAAGGCCGACAGATACCTCAAGCCTGAGAAGATGCAGTCGGTGGAAGGCGGAATCAAATACCTCCGTCCTGGCGTACGCGCAATCGCAACCGTTTATTATCATCACGGAACTGATATGATCGACTGGATCAGGGATACTTCTCTCGGTGACGATGCCCTCTGGACATCAGTGAATTACACCAAGATCAACACGCTCGGAGAAGAGTTCTCCCTCCGTTTTGACATTCCAGCCCTGATAGGGGAGTCTTCATTCTTCCTTTCAAAGCTCAACTTCGGATTCAGTCATATTGACCAGGACAAGGACATCCCTGCTAATGTTCAGTCACGCTATGCTCTTGAGTATCTTAAGAATAAAGCGGTGGCTCAGGCTGATTTCCAGCTCTGGCACGGACTTGCCCTGAATGTGTCATATTCCTGGATGGACAGGAAGGGAGGCTACTCTTCTTACAGCCTTCTCGATGCCCGTCTGAACTATGCTATCAATAATTGTAATCTCTTCGCCGAGGCGAACAATATCCTCGACAAAACCTACTTCGATCACGGAGATGTCCCACAGCCAGGCATTTGGGTGAAATTCGGAGCATCATTTACAATCGGTCTCTAGACCGGAATATCCCCTTGCGATTAGTAAAAACGATAGCAAAGTATTGCTGTAATCATTATTTTGTTTATATTTGCGATAGAGAAAAACGATTTACACTAGCATTTGCAATTGAATTGAGCGATAGCCGGTATTGAAACAAACACGAACCAAAGCCTTGCAACATAGGTTTCGCTTTCTACTTTTGCATTGTCGAAAACGGTTGGCCCGGGCGATGAACATAAGATTCTGACAAAGCAAATAACCCGGAACCCGGGTCTCCGCAGACGACAATGAAAAAAGAAGTTTAAATTTAAAAGTACTATTATTATGAAAGCAATTCTTATCATCGCAGGTTGTCTCGTTCTTGCACTCGTTCTCAGAGGTATCGAACTCATTTCTTCACGCAGACCAATCAGAAGCGTAGGCGCAAAGTCAAATGCCAAGTCAAAGGATATCGCAAGAATGGATCTTTCAGACCCAGTATCTGTCAAGGAAGGCCTTGAGCACTATAAGGATCTGATGGACTAATATAAACCATAAGAGGCTCTATTATTAAATATATATATGGAACTCCGACAGCTTAAGTATTTCGTCAAAACAGCAGAGACACTTAACTTTTCAGAGGCCGCACGACTTTTGTTCGTGACACAAAGCACCCTCTCCCAGCAGATTCGTCAGCTGGAAGAGGAGCTTGATGTCGCCCTCTTCCAGAGAGACAGTCACAGCGTGCGCCTTACGGAAAGCGGAGAGCATCTGCTCCCTTGCGCGAAGGCTACTCTTCAGGATGCCGAGAACTGTCTTACGCAGATCAGCGACTTGAAGAAGGCTCTGTCGGGTACACTTAACATTGGTATCACGTATTCATTCGTTCCGATTCTTTCGGAAACGGTCAAGACGTTCACCAACCTTTACCCCGGAGTCAAGCTGAACATCGTCTGCCGCAATATGGAGGTAGTCCTCGATATGCTCCGTCGCCGTGACCTTGATTTCGTCCTCTGTTACAAGCCTGACTATCTTGACGAAGACCTGGAATCACATCCTCTCTTCGACGAGAACCTCAGCGCCATAATGAGCAAGGACCATCCTCTCGCAAAGCGCAAGTCCCTTACTATCGTGGACCTGCTTGACCAGAATATGGCTCTTCCTTCAAAGGACACCCAGGCAAGGCAGGCCTTCGACAGGACCTATCCAGGAATTGACGACAAGATGCACATCCAGGTGGAGATCAATTCCGTGAATGTCATCCTCGACCTCGTGCGTGAGACCAAAATGATTACAATTCTTTCGGAAGCGGCTCTTTACCAGAATGATGCCCTCGTGGCCATTCCTCTCGACAATCCTCCTATTCAGATGGAGGGCTGTGTCCATACGCTTCGCAAAGCATACCGCAAGCGTGCCGCTGACGAATTTCTTAGAATACTTGGACAGTCCAACGCCGTTATGGTGAGGGCTAACAACTGGTTAAAATGACACTTTCATTATCATTCATCGTACTTGCAGCGGTAATCGCTCTCGGAAAAATCCTTGGAAGGATGAAGCTGTTCGGTGTCTCTCTAGGAGTCACCTGGATTCTTTTCGTAGGTATCATATTTTCTCATTTCGGATACAATCTTGATCCTACGGTCCTTCACTTTATGAAGGAATTCGGTCTCATACTCTTTGTTTACTCGATTGGTATGGCTGTGGGACCCAGCTTTTTCTCTTCTTTCCGTGCCGGCGGAATAAAGCTTAATGGTGTTGCCGCACTCGTGGTTTTGTGTGGCGTTGGTGTTACTTATGCTATTATAAAGCTTACCGGTATGGATCCTGCTACGATGGTTGGTGTAATGTCAGGTGCCGTTACCAATACCCCTGGCCTTGGTGCCGCGCAGACGGCTTATGCCGATGTGACGGGCTCTTCGAATCCATCAATCGCCCTCGGTTACGCAGTTGCATACCCTCTCGGCGTTGTTGGCTGTATCCTTTCATTCATTGTTATGAAGGCCCTTCTCTTCAAAAATGAAAAGCCTCTTGCAAAGAGTCCTGAGGCTATTTCAGAAAAGAACGGAGCAGTCGCAACAGGTAAATATATTCAGCGCAAGTTCATTGTATCTCAGCGCAAACTTAACGGCAAGACCCTCGGTTCTCTCCAGTTCGGAAGATACCTCGGTGCAGATGTGACCAACATCCGCCGCGCAGGAATCGGAATTATGCCTAGGACCGACACTATTCTTCAGTTGGGAGACGTGGTTACCGTAACAGGACCTGAAGAATCAGTAAATGCCGTAGAAAAAGTTCTTGGTAATTCATTCAAGAAACTCGACCAGCCTAATCTGGTCGCCATCTTCGCAGGAATTGCACTCGGATGTGCTCTTGGAAGCATTCCGATTCATTTCCCTGGAATGCCTCAGCCGGTGAAACTCGGCCTTGCCGGCGGTCCTCTGATCGTTTCAATCCTGATCAGCTATTTCGGTCCGCGTTTCAAGGTCGTTACCTATACTACTACAAGTGCAAATCTTATGATCCGTGAAATCGGTATATCCCTTTTCCTTGCATGCGTAGGTCTTGAAGCTGGAAATGGTTTCGTCGATACTATCGTCAACAAAGGCGGATATCTGTGGGTCGGCTATGGTGCCCTCATCACGGTAGTCCCAGTACTTATCGCCGGAATCGTAGGAAAACTTCTCAAAATCCGCTACTGTACTCTCATCGGACTTATTTCAGGTTCCTGCACCAATCCTCCTGCCCTTGCTTTTGCAAGTGAACAGGACAAGAACAGCGACGACGCTGCCGTTGGCTATGCTACGGTCTATCCTCTCGCAATGTTCTTGAGAGTGCTTGCTGCCCAGATGATGGTACTCTTTATGATTTAAACTTTTTTTTCATCCGGAAGCTCTGGTCAGACAGGTTTCCGGAATTTTTGTATCCTGCCTGTTCTTTGAATATTTTCTGCATAAAATCCGAATAACTGATGATTTTATGAAAAAATATTACAAAAATTATAATAATTGTCCAAATAATGCTTATATTGTAGTGTTGGTTTAGTAAACGTATTTTATCTATATGGCAGTTATTACAAAGGAAGCCGCCCTTGAGTATCATAAGGGCAACCGTCCTGGTAAGATTGAGGTCAAACCTACCAAGGACTACAGAACTCAGACAGACCTTTCTCTCGCATACTCTCCGGGTGTCGCTTATCCTTGTCTGGAAATACAGGATAAACCGATTGATGCGTACAAGTATACTGACAAGGGCAATCTCGTGGCCGTCATCAGCAATGGTACGGCAGTGCTCGGACTCGGTGACATCGGAGCCCTCAGCGGCAAGCCGGTGATGGAAGGCAAGGGTCTCCTCTTCAAGATCTACGGAGGTATCGACGTCTTCGATATCGAGGTGGCTGAAAAGGATCCTGAGAAGTTCTGCGAGACGGTCGAGAGAATAGCGCCGACATTCGGTGGAATCAACCTTGAGGACATCAAGGCCCCTGAGTGTTTTTATATAGAAGACAGACTTAAAAAGACCCTCGACATTCCGGTGATGCACGACGATCAGCATGGAACCGCCATCATCTCGGGTGCAGGTCTTGTCAACGCCCTCGAAGTAGCCGGCAAAAAGATCGGCGAGGTCAAGGTCGTTGTCAACGGAGCAGGTGCCGCTGCAATCAGCTGCTCCAAATTATATGTCGCCCTTGGAGTCAAGAGAGAGAACATTGTGATGTTGGACTCAAAGGGCGTCATTTCAAAAGAACGCAAGGACCTGAACAAGATGAAGCAGGAATTTGCGACCGACCGTACCGACATCCATACCCTTGCGGAGGCCATAAAGGACGCTGACGTCTTCCTCGGCCTGTCCAAGGGTAATGTCCTCTCCCAGGATATGGTCCGCTCAATGGCCAAGGATCCGATTGTCTTCGCCCTTGCCAACCCTGTTCCGGAAATCAGCTATGAGGATGCGATGGCCAGCCGTCCTGACGTGCTGATGTCAACAGGCCGTTCAGATTATCCGAACCAGATCAACAATGTCATCGGATTCCCTTACATCTTCCGTGGAGCTCTTGACGTGCACGCTACGAAGATCAACGAGGAGATGAAGCTGGCAGCTGCCAAGGCCATTGCCGACCTTGCCAAGATGCCTGTTCCTGATGTCGTCAACGATGTTTATAAGGTGAACAACCTTACATTCGGCCGCGATTATTTCATTCCTAAGCCGGTGGATCCGCGCCTCATCACCGAGGTCAGCGCCGCCGTCGCCAAGGCTGCTATGGACAGCGGAGTGGCCCGCAGTCCTATCGAAGACTGGGACGCTTACAAGAAGCATCTCCGTCAGCTCATAGGTCAGGAGACCAAGCTTACGCAGAAACTCTATGATACTGCAAGGCGTCATCCTCAGAGGGTGGTATTTGCAGAAGGAATCCATCCTACTATGCTCAAGGCTGCAGTCTCAGCTGCAGAACAGGGCCTCTGCAAGCCTATCCTTCTCGGAAATGACGAGATGATCGCCAAGCTCGCAGCAAAGCTCGAGCTCAGTCTAGACGGAGTGGAGATCATCAATCTCCGTCACGACCGTGAGGCCTCAAGGCGCGAACGTTTTGCCGCCATCCTCGCCGAAAAGCGCAGGAGAGAGGGCTATACCTTCCAGGAGGCAAATGACAAGATGTTCGAACGCAACTATTTCGGTATGATGATGGTCGAGGCCGGTGAGGCCGATGCCTTCATTACCGGACTCTATACCAGATATTCGGATACCGTGAAGGCAGCCAAGGAGGTCATCGGAACCCAGCCTGGATTCTCAACCTTCGGCACGATGCACATCATCAACAGTAAGAAGGGCCATATTTATATGGCCGACACCCTCATCAACGGAGAGCCTGACGAAGACCAGCTCGTTGAGCTTGCGAAACTTGCTGACAAGACCGTCCGTTTCTTCAATGAGGAGCCTCATATCGCGATGATCAGCTATTCTGACTTCGGCAGCGTCAATTCTCCTGAAAGCAATAAGGTGCACGGTGCCGTCGCAAAGCTCCATCACGAGTGCCCTTCTATGATTGTTGACGGAGAAATGCAGAGCAGTTACGCTCTCAACAAGGAGGCCCGCGACGAAAAATGGCCTTTCTCACGTCTCTATGGCTATGATGTGAATACCCTTGTATTCCCGAACCTCACCAGTGCCCGTTCTTCATATAAGATTTTCCAGAGCCTGGACGGAGATTCGGAGATCATCGGACCTATCCAGATGGGTCTCAACAAGCCTATTCATTTCGTGGATTTCGACTGCAATGTCAGGGAAGTGGTCAATGTGGCCGTGATCGCCTCCATCGACGCTTACGTCAACAGCAAAAAATAGAATTCAATCAGAGTTCTCAAATACATCCATACATATTGTGTAAAGATAATCAGACAAAAATTTGTATTTTTGTCTGATTATCGTCTTTATGGCCAAGTTTGGCGGGAAAATTGATATGATAGACGATGTCATTTTAAAAATTATATGAAGAAATCTTTTTTATCATACATCGGACTCGCCGCCACGTTTGCGGCTTCAATGCTGCTTTCATCTTGCAGCGATGACGACAGTTCTTCAACCAAGACCCTGACAATTTATCCGGCATCCACCAAGTCTTATATGTACGCCGAGGATGGCGAGGCCTATATGAAATGGAAGGCCGGAGACCTGGTCTATCTCTATAATATGACCCAGGACAAGTGCATCACCTATTCCATCAAGGCAGACAAGGACGGAGACGATGCAGCTTTCACCGGAACGGCTTATGCCAACAAGGGCGACAAAATCGCAGTGGTCTATCCGAATCTCAGCAACGGAACCGATACCCTCGGCACTGACGGCCTGCTGATGTTCGACCTTGCAAATCAGGACGGAACTGTGAAGACTCTCGGCAATGTATGGTATAAATATGGTTGGGCAACAGTCACCAGTGCATCTGACGGCGTGGCTACGGCTTATTTTGACAGCGAGCCTGTCTCATTGATGGGCGCCATCAAGTTCAGCTTCACAAACGGAGGCTCAGCCCTTGACAATGTCACCCGCGTCTGCATCTCCGATATTCCTACTGCAGGAGAAATCGACGTAACCTATTCTCCTGAAGATGCGACTCTCGACCTCGGTTATTTCGAGACCGGCTTTATGGACTTCTATGGTAAATTCGACGACGGAGCCTATGCAGGCCTCTTCGCAGGATCATATTCAGCTACATTCTATGTTACGGCTGACGGCAAACTTTATGAGGGCAGTGCAACTGTCTCACCAAGCGTCGGCACCCTCAAGGAGCAGACAGTCGAGCTTGACGAGGTGTCTTCTTCTTCATATGTTACCGTAGGCGGCGTCAAGTGGAGCAGCGAGAATTTCTCCCTCGATTCACAGACTCTCTTCAACTGGGGTGTTGTCGGTGATGCAGTGACTGATACGGAAGCTTATGCGGCCGCACCATCGGCTACACAGATTCAGGGAGGCCTTTTCTCGGATTCTGCTGCAAGCACCAAACTCGTCAGCTATCATAGAAGTGAGTATGGTGATGTAGTTTACTGGGCGACGAAGGGCAAGTACCGTATGCCTTCTTACAATGACTGGTATTCAGTCGCACCTACTGCTGCGTCCGTTAACCAGGGTGTAGAGGGCATTACTTCCACCTGGACTTCAGATGGAATGAAGATTACCGAGGATGCGACCGGCAATTCAATCACTCTTCCTGCCTGCGGATACAGCCAGAGAGGTGGAGATGTAGTCAACTCCGGAACAGCCGGCTATTATATGACTGGCCTCAGCGTTCTTGCCAGCAAGGCCTGGCTTCTTTATTTCGACAGCACCGGAGATATTTATCTTACCGATTCTGAAGCCGGCGGAGATCCTCAGGCTACCAGAAAGTTCAGGGCTTCATCAATCCGCCCTGTCGTCGTGGAATAATTCCGTTCCCGTCTTATCAAGCAGAATAAAACAGGCTTCCCAAACGGGAAGCCTGTTTCGTGTTATGGAGGTTTTTACTAGAGGTATTCTATTTCCATATCGTAGTGCCAGTGGTTGAAGTAGATGTTGCCGCCGGCCCATTCGACTTCTCCTCTCTGGAAGTCAACCGTTTCGCTTCGAGGGTATTTCTTCGCCGGGATGAGTTCCTTTCCGAAGTCCTGGTTCACTATCATTCTCCAAGGATCGATTCCGCCAAGATAGAAGTATTCCGGCTGGAACTTCTGCTTGCCGAAGCTGATGTCAACCGGTACCCAGCCGATTCCTTCGAAGTAAACTTCGCTCCAATCGTGGAGGTTCCACTCCTGCGGGTGCATCATAAAGCCGCTCTGGAAATGGGCTGGAATGCCCTTTATGCGGCAGAGGGTGATGAGCAGCAGGCTCTGCTGTCCGCAGTCTCCGTGCTTGATGTTATAGACATATTCCGGGATGTTCGGAATGGTTGAATACTCTCTTGCTCCGGCCCAAGGATAGGCATCCACATAGTCGTAGATAGCTTTTACCTGGTTGTAAGGATTCTCTATGCCTGCTGTGATCTCCTCGGCGAGAGCCTTGAGCTCAGGCGTGAAGATTATGTGGGCTTCTCTCTCGGCTGTGAATTCCTTGTAGAGTTCCGTGCTCTTGTCATAAGGCTTCACCTTGGTGGAGTCGAGGTCGTGCCATTCTCCTGATACGGTGTATTCGAATTCTTCGTGGAATACGGTAGGCTGGCCTTTCTTTGCAGGTCCCTTCATAAAGAGAGTGCTGTGCTTGCTTTCGTTTCCGGAGAATACGAGTCTCGTGTCGGTGGAATCAGTAATCTCGTTGCCGTTCACTCCTGCGCTGATGAATTTCACCCTTGTCTGTCTTGCCACGTCAGTGCGAGGATAAGGCATCCAGCACTTGATCATCTTTCCGGAAGGTACATATCCCGGGTCAACGGTAATCGTGTACTTGACCCTCATCGTCCTTGGCTGGGCGATGTTCTTCCCGGTTGCCATAACGTCCTGGTAAATGAGTGTGTCTGCCGCATAGTCGTCAATCGTGTGTCCTTCTGGCCAGACTGACGGATGGAGAGAATCATAGACGGCCTTGCACTCGTCGTCAACGAGGAAGAGGTTGCTGGCAGTCCTTCTGAAATACTTCCTTTCACCGTCAATCACCATAGACTCTAGCTTGCGCTCGTTGGCCGTCCAGGCGTCGAGCTGCTCGTCGGTCACGTCAGGAATTGTCTTGGAGATGATCTCCTTGACTTCATCCCTTGTCCTGCTGAAATCGTAGGCAAGTCTTTCTTCGAGGTCTTTATCCCAGGAATACTTGGTGTACTGACGCTGTAAAAGCAATATTGCCGCGAAAAGTATCGCGACAATACTGAAAATTATCATTTCTGTCTTTCTGCTCATATCTAAAGTTTGATGAGTCCGAGACCAGGTCCGTCAGGAAGGGTAACCTTTCCGTCAACGACCGTCATACCCTTGAAGCGGTCTGCGTCTTTTGCGATGAGGAGGTTTCCGTCAAGGTCGCAGAAGTCAACCGCAGGGGAGAAGTGGGCTGCCGCCGTAGTGGCGCAGGATGTCTCCGTCATACAGCCGACCATAATCTTCATTCCTTCTGCACGGCCGTATGTGATCATCTTTCGTGCCTCGAGAAGACCGGTACACTTCATAAGCTTGATATTGATACCTGAGAACGCTCCCTTGATTGAAGGAATGTCGCGGAGTCTCTGGATTGATTCGTCAGCGAAGATTGGAACAGGGCTGCGCTCGGTGAGCCAGGCAATGTCGTCGAGCTGGGCGTGAGGCATAGGCTGCTCAACCATCACGATGCCCTTTGATGCGAGCCAGTTGATTTCGTCGAGGGCCTTGAACTTGTCCTTCCATCCCTGGTTTGCATCTACTGCGAGAGGGAGGTCGGTGACTTCGCGGATCGTGTTGATCATCTGCTCGTCATTGTCGAGACCTACCTTCACCTTGAGGATCTTGAATCTGTCAGCACATTCCTTGGTCTTTTCGCGTACGACTTCAGGAGTATCGATTCCGATCGTGAAGGTGGTGTTCGGGGTGAGGTCCTTGTTGTATCCCCAGATCTTATAAAGAGGAAGTCCGATGAGCTTTCCTACGAGGTCGTGGAGTGCGATGTCGATAGCTGCCTTTGCAGGTGCGTCTCCTTCTGAGAGGCTGTCAACATAGGCGAGGATGTCCTCGATGCAGAATGGGTCTGCGAACTGCTCGAGATCCACTTTCGCAAGGAAGTTGCATACGCTTTCGACTGTGTGTCCAAGATATGGAGGCATTGATGCCTCTCCATAGCCCGTGAAGCCGTCGTATTCGATTTCAACCTGGACGTCAGGAGTTGTCGTACGGGTGTAGCTTGAAACGGTGAACGTATGAGCGAGACGAAGCTCGTAAGGGAAGAATGTGAGCTTCATCTTCGGATGGTCGCCCCCAGTATTGATATTGTAAGGATGGGGTCCTTTGTCAATCTTGGGTGATCCGCAGGATACGAGTCCGGTTGAGACAAGTCCTGTTCCGAGGGCTGCTACTCCGGCAGTTTTGAGAAAATCTCTTCTTTGCATAGGGCTGTGTTGTTGTTTTTCTATTTGAATGTCTAAAGTAAGAAAAAATAATATAATTTAAAAGA
>JAILCZ010000049.1 GCA_024689985.1 Bacteroidales bacterium
CTCAGAAGGGTCCAGTCAGGTCCGCTGATGGCGGCAAGAATTGTTATGATGAGTGACAGTATCATTTCTCAAGTATCGTTATTCCGACTTCACCTGTCGGAGCCTTGTTTACAAGGGCGATTTTCTTCTCTCCCTCTTCCATCTTCTTCACTGCCTCGCAGAATACCTTCGCCGAAGCCCTTCCGCTGCAGTCCATTATGACGGCATCTTCCGGAATGTCCATCTTCTCCGGTCTGTAGAGCAGCTTCACCGAGGCAAGCCTGCAGACAGCACCTTCCTCCCTGTCGGAAATGACGCAGGAAACTGCGCTGTCCTGGAAGGCCCTGCCTTCCTCTCCGATCAGGCTCAGTATCTTTCCGTATTTCTCGGTCAGCTGTTCGTAGCATCCTACCATAGCGCTGGATGAGTCTCCGAGCAGGATCCTGGTGTATCCGTCCAGAAGGGCGCTCTCGAAGGATGTGCCTCTCTGGGCATAGGTACAGTTGTATCCGTGGTTCTTTGTCCTGATCGCTATCAGGGAACCGATGGTGTTGTGCGTGGACTGCATAAAGTGCGTCGGCTTCATATCGTAGCCTTCAACCCCGCACATTCCGAGAAGGAACTGTTCGGTGCATTCCACGCTTCCGAGCCCCGTTCCCGTAATTATTGCGTCCGTCTTGTCAAAGCCTGATGCCTCAAGGGCCTGGGCGCTTGCCGCGACGGCTTTCTTCATTATGCTTCCCATCCTCCGGGCTTCGATGGGAGAGAAGTACTTCCTGTAATCAGGATCAGCCTCTATTGATATGGCTGAATTTACGTAAACTGCCTTCATCTCTTCTCAAAACTTCCCAGAAGCAGGGACGAATCGTTGCCTCCGAATCCGAATGCGTTGCAAAGTATTTTTCTGACAGGCCCTTCGCTCTGGCCTCCTGCCGTCGGAATAATGCAGGACGGATCCTCATTTTCCCAGCCTATGTTGCCCGGAATGAAGCCTGTCCTCAGGGTAAGCAGGCAGAATCCTGCCTCTATGGCTCCCGATGCGCTCGTCGTGTGTCCCGTGAAGGATTTCGTGGAAGAGATTTTTGGAAGTCTGTCTCCGAAGACTCTTTTGAGGGCCGCGCTTTCGGATGCGTCGTTGTTCGGCGTTCCGGTTCCGTGGGCGTTGATATAGTCTATTTCCTCAGGCTTGACATTTCCCTTTTCCAGGGCCTCCGTCATTGCCAGGAAGGCTCCCTCTCCGTCAGGAGAAGAGGCCGTCTGATGGAAGGCGTCGCAGGCGTTGCCATAACCGAGAAGCTCGGCAAGAGGTTCCGCGCCCCTTCTTTCTGCGCTTTCCAGTGTTTCGAGGATGACGAAGCCGGCACCTTCGCCGAGGTTGAGGCCTTCCCTTGTCGCATCGAAGGGACGGCACTGCTTCGTATCCAGTATCATCAGGGAATTGAAACCGTGAAGGTGGAAGGAAGAGAGACATTCACTTCCTCCTGCAGCCACGATTTCAGCCTGGCCGCTTCTGATGAGGTTCGCTCCGAGAATCATCGAATTCGCAGCGGATGAGCAGGCCGTTGAAGGTGTGGTCATAGCCGCAACTCCTCCTACGGCATCGGCAATCTGGCCGGTAGAGGCTCCGCAGTCGTGGACGCGGATGGCATTAGCGCTCTCTCCCTTGCCAGCTATCATATCCAGATAGCATTTCTCGCTGACGTCCATTCCTCCAACCGTCGTACCGTTTATGAGTGTGGTGCGCCTTCTAAGGTCATCCTGGCTCAGTCCGGCCTCTCTTATCGCCTCCTTCAGGGCAACGATTCCCATCAGGGCGGTGCGTGGCACGAGCTCGTCCTTTCCGACGCTGGCCATTTCCTTCAGCTGGGCGTCAGTGGCCTTGACCTCGCCGACAGGGAAGTCCTTGAGGTCCGTCTCAAGATACTGCACCGGGGCGATGCCGCTCCTGCCCTTCTTCAGGGCCTCGAGGGTCTCGTCCTTCGTCCTGCCGATGGCGGAGATCACTCCGAAACCAGTTATTACGATTCTCGGGTTCATCAGGTTTATTTTGTCCTGTTCTTCTCAATGTAGGAGGCCATTGTCTCCACAGACTTGAAGATTTCCTTGCCTTCAGCAGGATTCTTGAGCTTTATGCCGTAGTTCTTCTCCATAAGGAGAATGAGCTCCAGGGCATCTATAGAATCCAGGCCGAGACCTTCGTCCCCGAAGAGGGGAGCAGAAGAGTCGATGTCCTCAGGCGTCATTCCGTCGAGATTGAGGGCCTCTATGATCTGGGCCTTGAGTGTTTCTGTAAGTTCCATATTTACTTGACGATAATTTTTATTTCAGCCTCGAAGTCGTTTTCTTCCATACAGTTTATCCATCCCGTGACAGCTTCTGCGGTCATCGGGTCCTGGAAGGCTTCCTCGAGGGTATTCTTCATTGTTTTCTCATCTTTTTCCGACATCACGAAGAAAGATGACTCTCCCTTGTATTTGTTTCTGATTGCGATTTCACCGGTCACGATGTTCGCAAGCGTATAAACGAAGAGCGAAGGGCTTGGGAAGTCGGCCACCGTCGCCTGATAATTCCTGTCGTTGCAAAGAGGTCCGCTTTTCCCGAAGAGGATGACCGCACGGTCTTCCCTCGGGGTGAACCTGTCTTTTTCGTCCCTGACCAGCAGCTCCACGGCCAGAAATCCCAGCTTGCAAAGGGCGTCCATCTTGAAGAACTTCGGATAGTCCCTGACTTCTGTCCTGTAGAGATGCTCCAGAAGGGCCATTCCCTTCTGCTCATATATGGTCTCAGTCCCGTCTATGACGACTCTTCCGTCGCTGTATATCTTTACTTCCTTCATCTTCCGCCTCCTCTTCTGCAAAGCAGGGCCGCGTTCACTCCTCCGAATCCAGAAAGCAGTTTCACGAAGGCCTGTCTGGTCGTCTTTCCATTCTCATTGCTCACCTTCACCGGGCGGCTTACTCCGAGATTTCCCGTGAAGCCCCTTGTCGCAATCACTGTTCCGTTCTCCACGGCCTTCATCGAGATTGCCGTCTCGAGGATGCCCGCAGCACCCATCGTATGACCATAGTATCCTTTGAGGGCGCCTACCGGTATGTCCAGCAGGCCGGCTCTTTCGATGGCTATGCTTTCCATCTCGTCGTTATATGCCGTGGACGTGCCGTGAGCGCTGATGAATGCAAGCTCTTCCTTGTCCTGAACCACGGCCCTGAGGCAGTTGTAGCTGCCTTCTCCCGTTCTTGACGGTCCGGAAATATGGTTCGCGTCATTTCTGACAGCACCTTCGACTAGTTCCCAGTCGGACGGATCCGTACTCAGGACCATTGCCGCCGCAGCTTCTCCGAGGTTGAGGCCCTGACGGCCAGCGTCGAAGGGCTTGCACTGCTCAGGAGAGAGGGCCTTGAGGCTCTGGAATCCGGTCACGATGAATTTTGACTGGACCTCCGCTCCTACTACGACCACATTCCTGGCCCTTGAGCCGCGAAGTATTCTCTGGCCCTGAATAAGGGCAGCAAGACCGGAGATGCAAGCATTGGAAACGGTTATGGGGCTGTTGGGGTTTCCGAAATATCTGGAAACTCTTTCTGCCGAGCTTGAAAGAAGCACATCTTCAGAACCCTTCTCCAGGGCGTCCACATTTCCTTTTATCGTGCTGAATACGAAGACGGTATCGGGACTTGATGCGGAAATGCCAGCCTTGCTGATTGCACTGTCCGCAGTGAGAATCATTATTGTTTCGAAGAAGGAATAACCCTCTATTCCTTTCTTCAATGCTTCCGCCATAATGGCATCCCTGTCAAATAGCGATGCGAAAAACGGCTCTTTCACGCCGAATGTGCCCTCGTGAAGACGCAGCTGGCTCCTTCCTTCAAGCACGGCGCGGAAATTCTCCTCCGTACCCATTCCGAGAGGAGTAAGAACTTCATCCGATTTCCTATATACTTTCGTCATCTTTCTCTTGTTTGAGTGCCGTCTTCATAGTTGCGCAGGCGATTTTCTCACCTTCTGCATCCTTGATTTCGGCGTAAATCTTGGCAAGCCCTCCGATTTCTCCGAGCAGCTTCACATCCGTGGTCAGGATTTCCCCGACTTTCGGGCAGCGCACGACCCTGTAACCCCTTACATCTCCTATGTAGCCTATGTCAACTGGCTTGTGGAGGATGTATTTGGCGATGTAGCCGATGCGGGCTGCATTGCTCTGGGCCATCACCTCCATCAGTGCCTCGGGACAGAGAATCCCGTCCTCCAGAAGAGGGCAGTCCTCTTTCACCGTGTATTCAGTGGTGATGTCCGTTCCTTCGAACCATTTTATCTTCGAGACGAAGACGAAGGGTGGTCTCTGGGGGAGTATTCCGCAGATGTCCAATGATTCAAAATCCGTCATCATTTCCAGAAATCATAGAAGTTGAACCATTGCAGAGGATACTGCCTTACGGCCTCTTCCAGGCCTCTGGCGTATGCGTCAGCCATCATCTGCATCTTTTCACTTTTTTTGCCTTCCTCCGGCACGTCTATCCTGCGTATGATAGTCTCATATTTCCTGAGGCCGGTCTTCATCACGAATATCATCACGGCCGGCACGCCCCTGCCTACGCAAAGAGCGAAAGGTCCAGCCGGAAAACTTGCCTTTTCCCCGAAGAATGTGCTCGAAATGGATTTCGTGGATCCGAAGACCCTGTCTCCAGGCATACTGACGATGTTTCCCTCGGCAAGCTGGGCATTCAGCTCGAAGATGTGGGACATATCCTCACGCATCGGGACCATCGTTATGTGGGTATCCCTGAAAAGATTCTCGCGTCCTTTCATCACCGTTTCCTTCTCGCCCGAGAAGACGACTGCGAAAATCCTCTTGTTCTTTTCCGGGAAAGAGTAGCCGGCGAGTTCGTAGTTGCCGGTATGGGAGCCCAGCATCAGGAAGCCTTTTTTACCTTCGGACAATTCCTGGTACAGCTTGTAGTTCTCGGCCTTGATGTCGAATTCCTTGCCTGCGTACATCGCAAAGCGGTCCAGGATGATCTGGCCGAATTTGTATTCGTTGGCAAAGACGAAGAGGACGGAGGAAACCACGCCCTTCTTCAGGCGTTTCCTGGCGAAACTGAAGGAAGCCTTAGTGCCTCTGACCCCGAAAATCACATAGAATGGGATCCAGGTGGCCATCACGAGGTAGAGAACCCAGAGAGGCAGTCTCCTGTACAGCCATATCAGGGCTTCGAGCATCCATTTCGTGCCGTCAGTCGTTCCTTTCCAATCCTTATGTTCCAGATTTTCAGCCAAACCTAGTCGTTTATGTTCCTTTCAATGAATTCACAGAGGTCTCCGAATGTCCTGACGACCTTGAAGTCCTCGGACTTGAGCTTCACTCCGAACACCCTGTCCACCTCGACTACGACGTCAACGACTTCAAGACTGTCTATTCCCAGATCCTTCTTGAGGTCGGCGGCCGGCTTGACCTTGTTTTCTTCAACTTCAAACTCTTCCACGAGGAAGGTCTTGATCTTTTCCTGTATTTCGCTTAAATCCATAGTCTATTTCTTTTTGCAGACCATTATGCTGTGACCCTGTCCGAGGTAGTCGTGGACGGTCTCGACTTCAAGACCGGCTTTTTCCACGATTCTCTGCATATCTGCGGAATGATACATCTTGCTGTTGCCGTTCGCCATAGCCGTGAAGTAAAGACTGGTCATCGTAAGGCAAAAAGCGGCAGTCTCATATTTCTGTCTGTCCCAGAATGTCTCCATTATGAAGAGTCTGGTATTCTCATCCATTATGCGGGAAGCCCTTTCGAGGATGCTCTGAATCTCGTTTTCCGAGAAGCAGTCCAGGAACTGGCTCATCCAGATGACATCGAAATGTCTGTCCTCAGGGAAACCATTTTTTTCCTCCAGCAGATTCACCGGATAGGCTTCGATCCTGTCCGAACCTTCCAGGCCTGCAGTCTGCTGTCTCATCATTTCCAGCTGCTGCGGCAGGTCGGCAATCGTGACGATGATGTCCTTGTCGTAGCCGACGCACTTCATAGCCCATCTTCCTGTGTTTCCTCCTACGTCCAGAAGCCTTTTAGGCTTGGAGCCGAAGACTATCGGCAGGGCCTGGTCGAAGGAACCGTCGGAATAGAAGTGGTCGAAATTCATCCAGCTGTCGAGGACCTGCTTCGGCAGGGACGAAAGGCCTTCGTAGATCGTAGGCCAGGAACCGAAATGTTCGAGTCCAGCCGGGCGGCCTTCCTTAAGGGATTCTTCCAGCTTGAAGAAGCCTTCGTAATTGACGTCGTGGTTGAAGTCCATATTGACCCTGGTGCTCTCGTTCGTAAGGAGGAACCAGCCGGTCTTTGAAATGCGGTATTTCTCGGTCTTCGGTTCGACGAGAACCGTGCCTATAGAAAGGCTTGCCTCGAGCAATACTTTCGCGGCATAATTGCTTATATTGCACTTTGTTGCAATATCTTCTATGCCGAGACCTTCGTCGTTGTCACGGAGCAGCTGCAGGATTCCGAAACGGATCATCATCCTGGAGGCTTCGAAGACCACGGGACCGAAGGCTATGTATTGGGCTAGCCTCTGGGCTTCTCTTGCACTCAGGTGCTCCTGAGTGTAGATTTTCTCTAAGTCTGGAAACAGATTCATAACTTGCAAATATAACCAAATAACTTGTATCTTTGATTTTATCAGACCTTGAATTAAATTTGTGAACAGAGCTATTTAAAATCTTGAGGATATGAAAAAAACAATACTCGTAATTATCGCAGCCCTTGCCTTTACGGCAGTTGCTTCTGCTCAGCCAAGGGCAGTCGGCATCAGGTTCGGCTATGGCTATGAAGCTCAGTACCAGCACTGGTTCGGATGGGAGTCTTTCCTGGATGTCACAACCGGAGTCGATGCTGCCGGAGACAACGGAATAAAGGCTACGGCCACATACAACTGGGAGTTGTTCAACCCGGCCTGGGGCGGACCTTGGAACGGAGTCTGGACTTGGTATGCAGGCCCGGGAGTATCTGTCGGAAATGTTAACTGCGGAACCAAGGGCAACAATCCCGGTTTTATGATCGGTCTTGCCGTCCAGGTCGGTTGCGAATATACCGTAGGCCATCTTGCAGTTGCGGGTGACCTCCGTCCTGTGATAGGTTACCACGCCGGTGACGACCATTTTTACCGCGCCGGTATGATGGGATTCATTCCTACCTTGTCTGTCAAATATAAATTCTAATGAGAAAAATTATTCTTGCGGCAGCAGGGCTTCTCTCTGCCGCCTTCTGCTTTGCCCAGCCGCGCTGCGCGTACAAGGTGAACGGCATCGTCCACATAGAGTCTCCGCGCACCTATGTCTCTACGGCAAAGGACCCTTTCTACGTAAGCGTGGAAAAGGTGATTTTCAAGGACGGTAGCGAAGGCTACATCCTTGAGCTTGACTATGAAAAAGCTGAGAATGTCATCTTCCCTAAGAATGTCAAGATGACTGCGATCTCCAAGACCGGAGTCAGGGATGATTATTCTCAGTTCTTCTCTGCTTCTGACAAGAATGTATTCCGTTCGGAAGATGGAAAGAACCGCTTCTATTACAATGTGGCCAAGTATCTTCTCACCCCGGAACAGATCGAAAAGCTCAGCTCCGGAGTCAAGGGACTTGAGGTCAGGTATGGATGGAATCCGGACGAATTCTATGCTTATTCATTCGAGAAGGACGAGTTCTCAGCCGTCGTAAGGAACCAGCTTGAAACGGTCAGGGCCGCTGATGTGCCGTCCGAGGAACTCGGAGACCATATCGCCCAGTATTCCAACAACAAGAACAGCCTCACTGTCATCACGAGACCTGAAGGGGCGGACGGAGACAGACTTTCCGTCAAGGTGATGATGGTCTATCTTTATTACAAGCAGACGAACATCGAGGATTACGAGCTCCATCTGTATCTTTCGGACGAGCTTTCAGTGGCTCTTGACGAGCCTGTCCTCTTCCTGCTTGCTGACGGATCTTCAGTCCGTCTGGAGCAGCAGCGTGAGAGCCCGGCCCTCGTCACCCT
>JAILCZ010000054.1 GCA_024689985.1 Bacteroidales bacterium
GAACGGTGCCGGTGACTTCTCCGCTCCGAGATAAGGGTCATATGCCCACTGATCCGTTCTTCCGACTGAGCCTGAAGTGTAGATCTTGCTAAGCGGATATGCCACCCAGTTGGCGACGAGAGCGCTCTGGTTCCATCCCATTGAGAAGTTCCTGAGGACGGAGCCGTTGAGGTTGAAGCTATGTGCAATATACTGCTCCGATGAAGATACCTCCGGAATTTCCATCCAGCCCGGCACGTCGGTGTTGACGATATCTCCGCCTTCTATCGGGTCATTTTCAGCAGAGGTCTGGGTGAAGACAAGCTTCACGGTATCTGGCAGGGTTGTCTCATCCTCCGGTACGTTTGAAAGCACCACGGTAAGGTTCCTGTCTATGGTTCCTGTATTCTTATCCCACATCAGGGACAGGTATTTGTTGCCTGTTCCGGATGTCTGGCCAAGCTCAGCCCAAGGCTCGAGGTCATCGAAGTCGATACCCAGGGTCCAGGACTGGTTTGATTCCACGATGATGAACATCGATCCGGCAGAGCTTGCCACCTTCGCTCCTTCACGGAACGACATCGCAAGTGTATCTGCTACCTCTGGTTCATCATCGTCGCTGCACGCCGTCATAGGGGCGAGCAGGACTGCAGCTGCTAGAACTGCAAATATATGTCTGAATCTTTTCACGACTTTAATTATTCAGTATAGTAAATGACAACCTTCTGCAGTCTCCAGGTACCGGAGCTTGCCGTATTGGTAAGCACGAGGGATGTCGTGTTTCCGAGCCAGGTGTACTCGTGGTCGAGCCAGAGCTTGCCCTTGTTCGTCTTGAATCCGCCGTCAACCGGTGCATTGTTTGACGCGAAGGTGAATACGACCTTGCGGATGTTCTTTCCGCCGGCGATCGTAGCAGTGTTGCCGGAATACATTCTGGCCGCAGTTCCGGTATTGTAATACTTAGGAGCATTAGAGCCGCTTCCTGTTGCAAAAATGAAGCTTACGTCAGAATTCGTGGAGAGATCCTTGCCGGAAATGTCCTCAGCATTCGCAAATGACATTGTCGAGAATTCAAGGGTGACCGTCTTCGCATCAGCCGGCGTTTCATCGTTGTATTCCGTCTGATCGTCATCCTCATCATCGTCGAGAGTTCCGTCATCATACTGATAGAGATATGGCGAGGTTCCGGTCTGAGTCGTGTATGCGCCGAATGACGTGTATGATGAAGACCACTGGATCCAGGCAGCCTTGTCCACGTTCTTGATAGTGAACACTCCCTTGTCATCGACTGATACCGTCCAGATTTCACCTCCTTCGGTAGGATCCGTCGCGAAGTTGAAACTGCTGTATGTACCCTTCATATACATATATCTGCCATAAGAGTCCTTGATCTTGTACTGGCCGGCAGTCGTGGTCTCCTCAAAGATGAAGTTGTTCGTCTCGACTGACAGGCTTATGCTGTCTCCCTTGTCCGTAACCTCGGTTCCATAGAGGTATCCGTATGATTTCTCTGACGATACGTTCTTTGCGCACATATTGTCGGCGACCATCACATACTTCTTGCCGGCCGTGATCTTCGTAGCCTTCTTGTAAACAAACTTGGCATCATCGCCTCCGTCATCATTGCCGTCATCCTTGCTACCGAAATCCTTTTCCACGGCAGCCGTGAAGTCGAGGGCCGTGTATTCATCAGTAGAAGCAGACAGAGAGAGGTCATCCATACGATATGATCCCGACGTGCTCGTAGAGAATCCGATACCGAGTGAATCAGTACCTGCAGGCACTGCGAATTCAAGCGTGGCGATATTCCACCTTCCGGCCGTGGTTCCGGCAAACTGGTAGTCGGTCACCGTAATCCACTTCGTTCCGTCAACCGTAAGGAAGATCGGGAATTCAGTCTGGCTGAAGAGGGCGTCCTTGTTGTTGGAATCGTACTTCTCCGAGCCGAACTTGAGGATCAGGTTCGTCGTTCCGTTCAACTTGATATTCTTGATTGTAAGATAGTTATCCGTACCGAAGAGGAGGTTGTTCACACCAGATGCCGTCTCTGCATAGTCAGAGTAGTTTCCGTTCGAATTTGAGTTGGCACGCACAGTGATTCCCTTGTGAGTATAGTACATCTCACTTATGCCCTTACCTGTCTCGTTCGTCCAGTAACGGAGCGAATCGATTGAAGGCCAGGACTTCTTGCTGTTGTAGTAGTCGCTGGTGCTGAGTTTGTCGAAGTCGTTCGCGTACAGGATTGCATCCTCCGCAGATCCAGCCGATCCCTTCTGGGAAACGGTCACGGTCTTCGTATCAAATCCGATGTTGAATCTGTAGGCTGCGCTTCTGTCATAGCCCGTATTAGGCAGGACGGTGAGAGTCACCGTCTGAGGATCATCAGACGCCTCTCCAGAGAGAGGCTCCACGATCAGCCATTTCTGGGTTGAATCTACAGCAGCTGCACTCCAAGGGCGCGTAGCAAGGATTGTTATCTCCTTGGTATAGCCTTCGCTGGTTTCAATGTCAATAGTCTTTTCTGAAATCCTGATTGTAGGATAGCCGCTGGCTTCATTTTCATTTTCCGTACACGATGCGAACATCAAGCACGCGCCAATGGCGGTCATCAGAAGATGTCTAAGTTTCATATCTCTGGTTATCTAGTTTGACCTTAGTTTCAGGGCACGATCCCCCATAGGGCATAATGCCCTATTTTATACAAATATAAATAATTATACCAAGAAAAAAACCAAGGGCCTCCGTTCATCACGGAGACCCTTAATTTTTAATGTATGTTAATTAATATCTCGCCCGATACTTATCCGGTACCGTTCAGATATTTACCACTTCTTACTGAACATCATAGGTTACCTTGATGGAAGCAATGTCAAGACGAGTCTTGGAGGTTGTTCCACAGCAGTAAATAGAATATGAGCTTGTAGAAAGATTCTCAAGAGTAATTGAAGAATCCTTGGCAAGAGTGCTTGCGTCTGAAAGCGTCGATCCACCGTCAACCGATGTCTTTACCGTTGTTGAAGCATAAGTCGAACCAGAGGTAACGGTGACAGACAGAATCTTATAGCCATCTTTTGCCGTAATAGTCAGATATCCGCCAGGTGTTGTAGATGATCCCTGATATAGCCTTATACAGTTACTGTAAAATCCAGGGGCAGTACCAGCTCCACCCTTATATGCTGTGAATGTAAGAACATTATCAGAATCCGTCACAGTCTTTCCTGTAGTTTCACTTTCAGTAAATCCAGTAGGAGTGAGAGTATATGTAACCTTGGTAGAGGTTGCTGATTCAACAGTAACGGTGCAGGTTGCGCTTCCGGCAAGATACTTTCCGGTTGCGGCAACAGATGCAGTAATAGTCGCAGTTCCTTCGGCAATAGGAGTTACGTTTCCGCTTGCGTCAACTGTTGCAACGCTTGTATTGCTTGATTCGTATGTA
>JAILCZ010000064.1 GCA_024689985.1 Bacteroidales bacterium
GGAGCATAACGGTCGAGCTGCTCGAGGAGCTCTCCTGCGATGGAGAAGCTGACCTTGAACTTCTTGTTCTTCCTGATTATGTCGAGCAAGAGAGCATTCATAGGAAGATAACTCTCCTGCGCAGCCTTCTTGATGATTGTCCTGCACGCGAAATCATCGAAATAATGAGAATCCTTGCCAATGTCGAAGAACTTGTATGTCCTCAGACGGAGCGGCTGATGAACCTCGAAAAAAAGGCTAATACTTTTCTTTGCCATATCTAAATCTTTTACTTATTCAAAACACTTTCATACACGGCCTTGAGCTTGGCCGTCGCAACATTCCACTTGAGAGTGTTGACTTCGTCATAACCCTTTTCCGCAGCGAACTTCGCCAGGGCAGGATATTTCAGGAGGGCATAGATGTCATCCGCCATTGCGTCCACATCCCAGAAGTCCACCTTGAAGGCATATTTGAGAACCTCGGCCGCACCGCTCTGGTAAGAGATGATGGAAGGAACTCCGCATCTCATCGCCTCCAGAGGAGAGATTCCGAACGGTTCCGAAACGCTCGGCATAATGTAGACATCGGAAAGGGCGAACATCTTCTGCACGTCGGCGCCGCGGAGGAAGCCGGTAAAATGGAACTTGTCCGCAATGCCGAGCCTTGCCACGTGGCTGATGCAACGGTTCATCATATCTCCGCTGCCGGCCATCACGAAACGGACTCCCGATGTTCTCTTGAGTACCTTTGCGGCAGCCTCGACGAAATATTCAGGGCCCTTCTGGAAGGTGATTCGTCCAAGGAAGGTAACCACCTTGTCCTTGATACCCCTCTCAACGGTGATGTCATCCCTGCCGCTGAAGTCGACGGCGTTGTGGACTGTCACCACCTTCGCAGGATCGATGTGATACCTGTTTATGACGATATTCTTGGTAAGGTCGCTGACGGTCACCACACGGTCGGCGGCCATCATACCACGGGTCTCGATGTCGAGCACCCTGGTATCGATATGGTTCTCGTCGCCACGGTCATAGGAAGTGGCGTGGACGTGTACTACGAGAGGTTTTCCCGTAAGCTCCTTGGCGGCTATTCCGGCAAGGTAGGTGAGCCAGTCGTGAGCGTGGATGACATCGAATTCATCCTTGTGCTGCATAGCTATCGTTCCACCGACCATAGCATAGCGGGCAACCTCTTCCATAAGATTGGAGCCGTACTTGCCGGAGAACTTGTACTTCTGGCCATACTGAATCTCGACGCCCGTGGTCTGGAAGTGCTTCTGGGCTTCGATTATATTGTAGAACTCATCCGGATTGGCATAAGGGATGAGGTTTGAGCCGACTCTGACGAATTTGACCTTTCCGAGGAAATCGTCCACTGAATTGCTGACGATGTCCACGGCGACGTCGCTGGCATTGATGATGCGGGCGGCGCTCTGGTCCTCATCTCCTGATGCCGACGGCATCACGAAGATCGATTCGACCCCGTTATATGCAAGGCCCTTTACTATTCCGTAGCAGGCAGTACCGAGTCCGCCGGCAATGTGCGGCGGGAACTCCCATCCAAACATCAGTACTCTCATTTCGCGTCCTCCCTATACCTGTCCATAAGATCATAGATTGCAAGAATGGCAGCGACGCTCATCGCAGATGAGATCGCGCCGTGAGGCTCGTGAGGAGGGTCTCCGTCATAGAGTTCGGAATAAGCTCCGACTCCGTGCTTGTTCAGGTCTTCGTTGCAGCCCTTGATGAGCCACTCGGCCTTGTTCATAAATGAAGAGCCCATCATCTTGAAGCCCATTCCCACATACGGCAGCAGGAGCCAGAGATAAGCGCTTCCCCTGTGATAGGCAAGGTCTCTTTCTGTCTGGGTTCCTTCATAGACTGATTTGTATCTCTCGTCCCTCGGTGAGAGGGTACGGATTCCGCGCCTCGTGACGAGTTCCTTGTCCACGACATTCATTACGGCGTGGATGGTCTCGTCGCTGACAGGAGTATTTGGAAGAGCGATGGCGAGAAGCTGGTTCGGACGGACCGAATCGCTCTGGCCGAAAACTCCAACATAGTCTGCAAGGCAGTTGATTCTAGGATTCCAGAATGTCTTCTCGAAATTCTCCTCAATGAGGCCCTTGATACGGGTAAACTCCTTATAGAATGCGCTCCTGACCGCTCCCCTTCTCTTCTCGCACTCGAGAGCGAAGCAGATAGAGTTGTACCAGTAACCATTGACTTCCACCTGGAAGCCAGGTCTTTCGTTCACAGGCTTGCCGTCGATGTAGGCGTTCATCCAGGTAAGGCAGGTATCCTGAGCCTGGGCCCAGATGAGTCCGTTAGGCTGGACTGACGCCTCCTTCCTGTGCTCCGGAAGATAGCTCTCCAGGATTCCCTTTACGACGCTGCCATATTTCGCCCACACCTTCTTCGGATCAGCTCCGACTGTGATATAAGCCTGGAGGCAGCTGACGAGGTTAAGAGGAGCCTCTATCTGGGTTGTCCTCCTGTAAAGTCTCTCCTCGTTGTCCTCGATGAGGTTGTCGAGGATTTCCTCGAATTCCGACTTGTCATTTCCTGAATGCAGGGTAAGGCTCGGGAGGCAGAAGAGAGTCTCCCTGAGAAGGCCCGTGTAGAGCCAGGAGAATCCGGCCGTAATCTGCTTGCGCCCGTTGCGGTAGCGCTTGAAAACGTCGGCCCAGACCTCGAGCACCTCCCTAGGGTTCTCGGTCTTTGGAGCCGAAGCGGCCGTCTTCTCATATTTCTGTGTGAGGCCGGCCGGCTTGATTTCCTCGGTGGAAGCCGAAAGAATCACAGGCTTGTCCTTGCGCAGTTCGACTGAGAACCAGCCCGGAGCCATAAGGTCCTCGGTGCAAGGGAAGCCGCGGCGGCGCTCGTCAGAATAAGTGATATTCTTATACCAGCAAGGCTCCTCGGTATAGGTAGCCTTGGTAGTGTTCATCTGAAGATACAGGGTCGGGAATCCGTCATACATACGGTAAGCCATACCGGAAGCCACCTCGGTGCCGGTCGTCCTCGCCTGAGGATTTTCCGACGTCAGGGAATGGATGTTCCTGAACGCCAGGAACGGACGGAGCAGAAGGTTCACCTTGGAAGGAGCCTCGACGAGGGTGTACCTGATGAGGAGCTGCTCCTTGTCGTGCATCAGGAGGAGTTCCTTCTTTATGATGACTTCTCCGACTTTGTAAGTGATGGCAGGAATAGGATCCTGTTCGTAATCAATGATGTACTTGTGGCCGCGGGGATCGTACAGGTCCCCGTAGCGATGGATTCCGAGGTTGAACCTCATTCCATCCTCAACAAGAGTTTCGTCCACAGAAGACAGGAGAAGATGTTCCTGTCCGCCGAAATTATCCACGGGAACGCAGAGAAGGCCGTGATAGCGTCGGGTGTTGCATCCTACAATGGTCGTATTGCAATAGGCGCCTGACTTGTTCGCGGCAATTATTTCTCTCTTCAAGGAATAATTCAGGTTGACCAGTTCTTGTTTGTTGAATTTTAGAAAGGCCATACGCAGTCAGTGTAATTTATTTTTTCAGTTTCTCGAGTACAATAGCAGTGCGGCAAGGCAGATACAAATAGAGCCTGCTTACTGACTTATCGTTTCCACGTTTTTCCAGGAGCGTGCAATGAGTCTCTCCCGGTTCATATCTACCGAAGCCGTCAAATTCTACGCGGTCGGTATTGAAAATTTCTCCCCAAACACCATCCGGACACTCGAACCCATAACCGAAAAAGGATTCCGTCGGATGGAAATTGAATGCAAAAATATGGTTTTTCCGCTTGAAAATCAACACTTTTTTGGATTCATCGGCCATCAGACATTCGGGAGTTTCGGTCAGGACGTCCGTTTTTTTCAGGAGGCGGATCATCTCCCCGTCAAACGCATTCAATTTGCTGTAACGGAGGAATGGGCTGTCAGCCAGGCTCCATTGCCTGCGGGCATACTTGAACGACCAGGAATTTCCCTCACGCGGGAAATCTATCCATTCAGGATGTCCGAATTCGTTGCCCATAAAATTCAGGTAGCCTCCTCCGCAGGTTGCGGCAGTGGCAAGCCTGATCATCTTATGCAGGGCCACTCCCCTGTTGACGACATCGTTCCGTGAACCGCAGTTCATCGCCGTGTACATTTCCTTGTCTATCAGACGGAAAATCAAAGTCTTGTCGCCCACGAGGGCCTGGTCGTGACATTCGGCATAGCTCACCGTCCTTTCGTCGGCGCGCTTGTTCGTCAGCTCGTACCACATTTCTCCCGGGCTCCAGTCCCAGTCGGACTTTTCCTTGATCCACTTTATCCAGTGGTCAGCGATGCCCATAGCCATACGGAAACCGAAGCCGATTCCGCCTTCTTCGAACGGAGCCGCAAGGCCGGCGAGGCCGGACACATCCTCGGCAATCGTTATGGCGTCAGGACGGAGCTCACGGATGAGCATATTGGCAAGAGCCAGGTAATCAATGGCATTCTCGTCAACGCCTCCGTCGAAATACGGTTCGTAGCCCACGAAATCACGGCCAAGGCCGTGGTCCCAGTAGAGCATACTCGTGACCCCGTCGAAACGGAAGCCGTCGAGATGATATTCCTCAAGCCAGAATTTCAGGTTGGAAAGAAGGAAATTGCGTACCTCATCCTTGCCATAGTCAAAACAGCGGGAGCCCCAGGCCGGATGACGGCCTCTTTCTCCCGGATAGAAGTACAGATCTTCGTGGCCGTCGAATTTGCCCAGTCCCTCCAGCTCATTGCTGACCGAATGGGAGTGGACGATATCCATCACCACGCTGATGCCCAGGCCGTGAGCCGCATCCACGAGAGCCTTGAACTGCTCCGGGGTGCCGAAACGCGAACTCAGGGCATAGAAGTTCGAGACCTGATAGCCGAAGGAGCCGTAATACGGATGCTCCTGAAGGGCCATTATCTGCAACGTGTTGTACCCCAGCTTCTTCACCCTCGGAAGCACCTCCTTGCGGAAAGAATCGAAGGAAGCCACTTCTTCCCTCTCCGAGCTCATTCCGATATGGCATTCGTAGATGAGGGGATTCTTTGCGGGCTTCGGCGTCTTCTTCTTCCAGACATAAGGCTTCTGAGGATCCCAGACCTGGGCGGAAAACACCTTGGTGTCAGGATCCTGGACAGCCCTGGTCACATAGGCGGGGATTCTTTCTCCACCTCCTCCCGGCCATTCCACGAAGAGTTTGTAGAGGTCCCCGTGACGGACGAAAAACTCGTCAAGGGTTATCTCCCAGTTGCCGGATCCGACTGGATGGAGGGCATAGGCTGGCGACTTCTGCCAATTGTTGAAATCTCCGACAAGATACATTCGGGTTGCGTTAGGAGCCCACTCACGAAAAACCCAACCACCATTTTCAGTCCTGTGCAGACCGTAATAAAGATGATTGTTCATCCCTTTGGAGAGGCTGCCGTCGCGGCTGAGATAATCCCTAAGAGTCGAGATTCTCTCAGTCCTGTGGTCTATAACCTCCTTATATGGCAGGAGATACGGGTCAGTGTCGTAGATTCTGTGTTTCTTCATCGGCTATACGCAATTATACAAATCTATATAATTTCATTCAATTTTACTATATTTGCAGCCTAAACGGATAGGATCAGAACAATGAAAATTTCAGAAGCGAAATTCGCCGGAAGCAGCACGAGAATATCGGGCCGCCCAGCCGTACGACTTCCTGAAATTGCATTCATCGGTCGCTCGAATGTAGGAAAGTCCTCCCTGATCAATATGCTCGTCGGCAACAAGAAACTGGCAATGACATCTTCAACGCCAGGTAAGACGAAGCTGGTCAATCACTTTCAGATAAACGGCAGCTGGTACATTGTGGACCTTCCGGGTTATGGATATGCCAAACTTCCTGCCCCAGAAAGGAAGAAACTGGCAGAGATCGTGAGTGACTATCTGAGCAATTCCGAGGAGCTGAAACTGCTTTTCGTCCTGATTGACTGCCGCCACGACCTTACGGGAACAGATGAAGAGTTCCTTGAAGAAGTGTACAGAAGTGGCCTCCCTTTCGCAATAATCTTCACCAAGGGAGACAAGATGGGTCCGGTAGCGCGTGAGACCCAGATTGAAAAAATCAAGCGTCAGCTTCTCGAGAGATGGACGGAGCTGCCGATGCTCCTGGTCAGTTCAGCAGCCACGGGCCTTGGCAAAGACTCTATCCTCGATTATATCGAAATGATTCTGAATCCAGTATAGTTAGTATGTTTAGAGAACACAAACTTAAAATCTTTTCTTGTAGAGCATCAAAGGATTTCGCGCAAAAAGTCATTGAAGAGTACAACGCAATAAGCGATCCTGAAGATCGCGTTGAACTTGGAAGCCTTGAGGTTCCTCAGTTCAGTGACGGTGAATTCCAGCCTTACTTCTATGATTCTGTCCGCGGTGCGACAGTCTTCATCATCCAGTCAACATTCCCTCCTACAGACAACCTTATGGAACTCCTCCTTACGGTTGACGCAGCGAAGAGGGCTTCTGCCAACCAGATCGCGGCAGTCGTACCTTACTTCGGATGGGCAAGACAGGACCGCAAGGACAAGCCAAGAACTTCAATCGGAGCGAAGCTCGTAGCTGATATGATGAGCGTAGCCGGTATCAGCCGCCTCATCACCTGCGACCTTCACGCAGACCAGGAGCAGGGATTCTTCAACGTACCTGTTGACCACCTTTACGCCAGCAAGGTATTCCTCCCTCTCATCAAGAGCCTCAACCTCGAGAACCTCTCAATCGCATCTCCTGATATGGGAAGCGCAAAGAGAGCAAACTCATACGCAAAGGAACTCGGATGTCCTATGATCATCTGCCACAAGACCCGCGAGAAGGCAAATGTCGTCGGTACGATGACTGCCATCGGTGACGTTGAAGACAGGGACGTGATCATCATCGACGATATGATCGACACCGCAGGTACTCTCTGCAAGGCCGCTCAGGTCCTCAAGGACAAGGGTGCAAGGTCAGTACGCGCCTGCGCAACTCACGGAGTCCTCTCAGGTGAAGCCTACAACAGGATCAACGCATCCGTACTCGAGGAAGTATTCGTGACCGACAGCATTCCTCTCAGGGCACCTGAGGGAACCGACCTCTCCAAGTTCCACGTAGTTTCACTTGCGGGCGTTTTCGCACGCATCATCAAGAAGATTTACAACTTCGAGCCAATCAGCACGGAGTTCATCAGATAATTACTGTCCAATGAAAGTATTCCTTGCAGCCCTCATCTTCATCGGCATCGGCGTAATCGGTATGAGTTTCAACATCTTGTTCCGAAAGAACGGCGAGTTCCCTGAAACGGAGGTCAGCAAGAACAAGAATATGAAGAAACTCGGCATCAAATGTATGCACGAGGAAGAAGAGGACAGCAGAAGAGACGCCGCTTCAAAAAACGGTGGTATTTGCAAGGAACCAGCTGGCGCTGACTGCGCCAGCTGCAGTTTCTATAAAAATGAATAGTTTATGAGTCTTGTAGCAATCGTGGGAAGGCCTAACGTAGGTAAATCCACTCTTTTCAATCGCCTTGTAGGTATGCGCCAGGCCATCGTAGATGAGACTGCCGGCGTGACCCGTGACAGGCATTATGGCAAGTGTGAATGGTGCGGCAGGGAATTCTCCGTTGTCGACACCGGTGGTTGGACGACAAACTCGGACGACGTCTTCGAAGGCGAGATCCGCAAGCAGGTCACAATCGCAGTGGACGAATCAGACCTCGTTCTCTTTATGGTCGAGGCCTCTACCGGAATCACGGACTATGACGCAGAAATCGCAGATATGCTCCGCCGCTCGAAAAAGCCGGTGGTGCTCTGCGTAAACAAGGTCGATTCCGGAGAAAAGATCTTCGATACATATCAGTTCTATTCCCTCGGACTCGGCGAACTCTGGAGCATCTCCGCAGCCAACGGCAGCGGAACGGGCGACCTGCTTGACGAAATCTGCAGCAAGCTCCCGGAAGATGCGGCAGAGAAAGATGACGAAAGACCTGAGCTGCCGCACATCGCAATCGTGGGCAAGCCTAATGTCGGCAAGTCATCCCTCACCAACGCCCTTCTCGGCGAGGACAGAAATATCGTGACACCGGTTGCGGGAACGACCAGAGATGCCGTTTCCACATACTACAACAAGTTCGGACACGAATTTATGATCGTGGACACGGCCGGTATGCGAAAGAAGGGCAAGGTCAGCGAAGACCTCGAATTCTACTCCGTGATGCGCTCCATCAGGGCCATCGAGAATTCGGATGTCTGCGTCCTGATGATCGACGCCACCCAGGGAATGGAAGCCCAGGATATGGCCATCTTCAACCTCATCCAGAGGAACAGGAAGGCCTGCGTCATCGTGGTCAACAAGTGGGACCTCTTCATCAAGGACAACAACACCCTCAGAGAATACACAGACGCCCTTCGTGCCAGGATCGCACCGTTCGACGACGTTCCTGTGATCTTCACATCCGTAGTGAAGAAGCAGAGAATTATGGACGTGCTGAACAAGGTGGCCGAGGTCGCAGAGAACTACAAGCAGAAGATTCCAACGGCAAGACTCAACGAGGCCCTGCTTCCGGAAATCGAGAACTACCCTCCACCTGCCTGGAAGGGCAAATATGTGAAGATCAAGTACATCACCCAGCTTCCGACGAAGTTCCCTTCATTCGCCTTCTTCTGCAACCTTCCTCAGTACGTGAAAGAGCCGTACAAGCGCTTCCTTGAGAACAAGTTGCGCTCGCACTTCAATCTCCACGGCTGTCCGGTACAGATCTTCCTCCGTCAGAAATAATCTACTGGATCCGTTCGATCTTCAGCTGCTGAATCTTGTAAGAATTGGCTTTCTTCTTGAAGATCACGAAGATGGTGACCATAAACTTTTCGCCTCCCGCGTAGAGTTCGCCCATAGCGTTCTTCATCGTGGCGCGGCTGCATTGGTGCAGTATCTTGAACTCTCTCGGAGAATACTGCTCGTAGAAAGCCTTGAGAATCTGTTTCGCCTGATTCCTGCTGGAATTGTTCTGATTTGAAAGGATGGACACCTCAAGATTGTCCGCAAACCAGGCAGAGAGGCATTCCACATCCCCCTGAGCAATATACTTGCCGATAGGCACGAATACATCATACCCGTCACCCTGCTCCGACGCATTCGCGTTGTAGGCAAGCAGCATAGCCGAAACGGCAGCAAATATTTTCAGGAAAAACTTCATACGCAAATACTCTTTGCAAATACCGAGCCATCCGATTATATTTGTATTGGTTTGAAAATTACTCTACTTACTGTCGGCAAGACCGACGTCCGCTGGGTGCGCGAAGGCTTGGACCTCTATATCTCCAGGCTGAGCCACTATGTACAGTTCAGTCTGTGCGAGATTCCGGAACTGAAAAATGTATCCGCCCTTACCAAGGACCAGATTAAGGAAAAGGAAGGTGGTCTAATAATGAAGAACATAAAGTCATCTGATGACGTGATCCTGCTCGACGAGCACGGCAAGCAGTTCACTTCCATCGACTTCTCCCGTTTCCTGGAGGACAAGATGACCAGAAGTGGCAAGGATATTGTGTTCGTGATCGGAGGTGCGTACGGATTTTCGAAGGAAGTCTATGACCGCTCAAACGGCCTGATTTCCCTTTCGAAGATGACTTTTTCACACCAGATGGTAAGAACGATTTTCACCGAACAGCTCTACAGGGCGTTCACAATCATAAAAGGAGAACCATATCATCACGAATAAAATGTCGGAAAGAAGGACAAAATGGAAGAAGGCGACGGCATTCATACTGCTGGCGGTCCTCATCGCAATCCTGGCGCTTCCGTTCCTGGTTACTTTCGGAGTCACGAGCGAGCCGAAGATGGCAAGCCGCGTCGAAAAGATCCTGGGCGAGAAGATTGCCCTTCTGGACACCCAGATGAAAGACGCCCTGGAGGGAGACCACACGGCCTGGCTCAATATGTACGGGGTGCCGGACGATATGATTCTCTACAGATTTGAATCAGACACCCTCCAGAGCTGGGTAAACCAGTTCTCAGTCCTGAACGATGACATCAAGAGCAGGGTCCTGGTACCTAGCCTGTCGAACCTCAGGGGCAACGCATCCCTTTCCGACATCACCAAAGAAGCCTCTTTCGTGAACTACGGACCAAAGTGGTATCTCGTGAAGGCAATCGTGGAAGGCGACACCAGAATCATCGGAGGCCTTGAGATCAGCGACGAAATCTACCGCCTGAAGGAAGGCTTCTCAATCCAGCCGCTTTCCGTTACCGGCGGAACAGCAATATACGCGGGCGACAAGCCTGTATTCAAGATTACGACGGACACGATAAGGGGAAGGACTCACGGCAACGCCCTCTTCTCCCCAACCTTGTATTCCGACAGCACCTTTTTCCCTTCACTCGGAGTGATGCTGACGGCAAACGTCATCATAATCATCCTCCTTGCCATCGTCTATCTGGCAAGGGCCCTCTTCATCAGAAAACGCTGGGCTGTCGTGCTCTGCCGCCTGGGAGTGCTCATCCTTCCGGCCTACATCTACTTCATACTCAGCAGTGTAACGGCTAATTCCAATATCAGGCTCGAGCTTTACAAGATCAACGAGCTCTCCGTCTATACCGGCATTGTATATGTGACCGTCATAGGTCTGATAGTGTCCACGCTTATGCTGCTTGGAATAGTCCTGGAGGCCATTTTCCGCCGCAACGTCCTGGTGGAAAGAGGTCTGAGGTTCATCTTCTCCGCAGTCGCAGCCGTACTGCTCGTGCTTACCACGGCGTCCCTCGGCTTCCGCAAAGAGGCGGACAGGGTGGACGTCTGGGCCAACAGGCTCTCGATGGACAGGGACATCAGCCTGGAAATCAAGCTGAGGACTGAGGAGAACACGATAGCGAACGACCCTCTGATCGCATCCCTCACGATGGCTGACGGAACGGACGCCATCATCCTGAACAGAATTTCAGAGCAGAATCTCAGGTCAGTATCTCAGGACTACGACCTTTCCCTCCTCATCCTGAGGGACAACGATCCGGACCCGAAGGCCGTGGCCTATTTCAACGACAGGATCCGTTCCGGAGAGCCCATTGCCGACGGATCGAGGTTCCTCTATTCCAGCGATGCCAGCGGCAGGGCCCGCTACACCGGAATCTTCCTCTACTTCGACGAGAATCTCGGAATCAGCAGGATGATGCTCGGAGTGGAGCCGAAGTCCTACAGGGAAGGCAGGGGCTACGATGCCATCCTGGGCCTGCAGAGCCCTGGAAAAGTCCTCATCCCGCCGACCTACTCCTACGCGAAGTTCATCGACGGCAGGCTCGCCTCCTACACGGGTTCATACCCTTACCCGACAGCAAGGACAGGCAACAAGCTGGGCCACTACATCGAAAGAGGCTACTCCCACATCGCAAGACAGGTCGCTGACAACGAGGTAATCATCCTCTCAAGGCAGAAGACCGACACCTTCGAGTATTTCATCGCCACCTTCTTCATCGGAGTCGTCATCTTCATAATTATCTCCACCCTCATCTTCCCGAACCACGGCAGGAAACGCAAGGAAAGGCAGAAGAATTACTACAAGACCAGAATCGGCCTTGTTCTGTACGTATCCCTCATCGTCACCCTCCTTACCCTGGCATCGATCAGCACGATCTTCGTCTATAACCGAAACATAGCCAGCAACAGGAATATGATGTCCGAGCAGATCAGTTCCATCAAGGGACTCATCGAAAGCAGAATCCGCCATTTCGGCAACCTCGGCGACCTCCGCCAGCAGGAAATCGATGCACTGATCGAAGAAATCGGCACATCGACCAGGACGGACATCACCCTCTACGACAGGAGCGGAAAGGTTGCGTCATCGACGAACGTGGAAATCTTCTACAGGATGATCTTCGGATCCAGGGTGGACGAGGAAGCCTACAACAACATCGTGAACAAGCACTGGCTCTACTTCGCCAAGAAGCAGAAGGCCGGCAAGCGCTCATACTATATGATATACGCTCCTATCATCAACTCAGCCGGTGAGATGATGGGCATAGTCAGCGCCCCTTACAACAACGACAACAACTACGACTTCGAAACGGCGGCCATCATCCATACAGTGTCCATATTCACGGTCTTCGTCGTCCTGCTCATCCTCGCGAGGATAATCATCACGGCCGTCGTGGATATGATGTTCAAGCCTCTCTCCGAAATGGGAAGGAAGATGAACAAGACGGACATCAGCAATCCTGAATACATCGAATATGACAGGGATGACGAGATTTCCGCCCTCGTAAAGGCCTACAACGTGATGGTTCACGACCTTTCCGACAGTACGAAGAAACTGGCCCAGGCCGAGCGTGACAAGGCCTGGAGCAATATGGCAAGGAACGTGGCCCACGAGATCAAGAACCCTCTGACCCCTATGAAGATGCAGCTTCAGCGCATCATAAGCCTCAAGTCCAGGAACAACCCTCTCTGGGTAGAGAGATTCGACGAGGCGGCGAAGATCTTCCTAGACCAGATCGACATCCTCACGGACACGGCCAATGAATTCTCGACATTCGCGAAACTCTATACGGAAGAGCCTGCCGAGATCGACATCGACCGCCTCATCCAGGATCAGGTCACGATGTTCGACAACAGGGACAACATAAAGATAACCTATATCGGAATTGACGGAGCCCATATTATGGGCCCTAAACCTCAGCTCACCCGAGTATTCGTCAACCTCATAACGAACGCCATCCAGGCCATCGAAGGAATGAACGACGGAGAAGGAAGGCCTGACGGCCAGATCTTCATCAGCCTCAGACTGTCCCAGCAGGACGGATTCTACGACATTTCCATCGAGGACAACGGCCCTGGCGTGGCAGAGGAGAATCTCGGCAATCTCTTCGTACCTGAGTTCACCACGAAGAGCAGCGGTTCAGGCCTGGGCCTTGCCATCTGCCGCAACATCATCGACAAATGCGGAGGTGACATCCAGTACAGCCGCTCTTACACCCTTCAGGGAGCCTGCTTCACGATACACTATCCAAAAATGAAAATATGAGACAGCACGTAACCCTAGTCCTCTCGAGCGGAGGATCACGCGGACTGGCGCACATCGGTGTGATTGAAGAACTGGAAAAATCCGGCTACATCATCGATGCAGTCGCCGGATGTTCGATGGGTTCCCTCGTAGGAGGAGTCTATGCGGCAGGAGGACTTCAGCAGCTCAAGGAATGGTTCCTGGATATGACTCTGAAGAAGATGTTCGCCCTGTCTGACATCCAGATAAGCGCCAGGTATGTGATGAAGGGAGAAAAAATCATCTCTGC
>JAILCZ010000103.1 GCA_024689985.1 Bacteroidales bacterium
GCCAGGGGCCGGAGACTCTCTTCTGACGTTCTCGGCCTTTACGGCTCCTACTACGGCACCGACCTCAAGTCTCTTTGCCGTGTAGCCCTCGTGATATATTTCGCGGACGTGCGTCGTAGCAAGTCCGATCTGGTTTCCGTAGCTTGAATATCCTGCGGCAGCCTTGTGGGTGATCACCCTCTGAGGCAGCTTGCCGACTATAGTGTCGGCAACAGGCTTGTAGATGTCACCGGCACCGGTGACGCGCATTGCCTGATATACATAGGCACGGCCTGACAATGGGTCACGGATTGCACCGCCGAGACAGGTGGCAGCTCCTCCGAACGGTTCGATCTCCGTAGGATGATTGTGGGTTTCGTTCTTGAACATCAGGAGCCACTTCTCGATGACGCCATCGTTGTCGACGTCCACATATACGCTGCAGGCGTTGTTTTCTTCGCTGACCTCCATATCGTCGAGATAGCCTTCCTTGCGGAGGTATCTTGCACCGATAGTAGCCATATCCATAAGGTTGAGGCCCTTGTTCTCGCGGCCGAGCTCCTTCCTCATCTTGAGATAGAGGTTGAGGGTTCCGTCGATCTCCTCCTTCATAAATGACTCCTCGACTCCGATTTCCTGGAGTTCGGTGGTGAAGGTAGTGTGACGGCAGTGGTCGCTCCAGTATGTATCAAGGATGCGGAGTTCAGTTTCGTTAGGCTCGCGTCCCTCTGCCTTGAAGTAGTTAACCACTTCGCGGAGGTCGTCGCTGTTCATAGCGAGGCCCATCTTCTTGCAGAACGGAGCGAATTCCTCTTCCTTCATCGAGGTGAATCCCTCGAGCACAGGAACAGGCTTTACAGGTGCGTGCTCAGTATCTGAGAGCTTGGAAAGATCCTTCGGACGTGATTCCACGGCGTTGATGTAATAGTGACGGATCTTTGCGAGGACATCCTCGGTGACGTCACCGTCGAGGATGATGAGCTTCGAGCTCTTGATGTTCACTTGGGCTGACGGATCGATGAGGCGGACGCAGTCAACTGCAGAAGCCGCCCTCTGGTCGAACTGGCCCGGGAGATATTCCACGGCGATATACTTCGTGCCTTCGAGGTTGCACTCATCTGACACCTTGTCGGTCACGATTTCTCCGAAGACCGTATAGCGGCTCTTCTCGAGGAGCTCCGGTGTGAAGCCGAAGAGATCATAGACATTGAGGAGTCTGAGTGACTTAAGATTGAGCTGGAGATTCTCATTGAGTTCAGCCTTGAGGCTGCTTGCCTCAACCTGAAACTCCGGATACTTTTCAACGAATACCCTGTAATTCATCTGTGTTCTGTGTATTTATAACTGGCGAAGGTGACTCGCAGACCCCTGTCCGCAAGACACCTTCTTAGTTTCTTATATTTCTGTATCGAGTACTTTCTGCGTCTGTTCCTGCCTGTACTTCGAGAGTTTCTCGGAGAGCCCCTCGTCGTTTAGCGCGAAGATTTCCACCGCGAGCAGGGCCGCATTTTTCGACCCGTTTATCGCCATCGTTGCAACTGGAATTCCGCCAGGCATCTGCACTATGGATAGGAGCGAGTCCATACCGCCCAGGGCCTTGGTCTGGATCGGCACTCCGATCACAGGCACGGTAGTCATTCCTGCGACTACCCCGGCAACGTGTGCCGCACCGCCCGCGCCTGCTATGATGGCGCCTATTCCACGACTCTTTGCGCTCTTTGCATACTCGCACATCAGATCAGGTGTACGATGAGCGCTGATGACTTTCTTTTCATATTCGACCCCAAAGAGATCGAGAGTTTCCATTGCGGGCCTCATTACATCGAGGTCGCTGGTGGAGCCCATGATAATTGCGACTTTCATCCAGTGATAGAGTTTAGTTCCAACGAGCGCAAAGGTACTAAATTCCGAGCGGAGGGCAAAAGGATTTCAAAGAATTTTTTAAAAAATTTAATAATCCCCAAACAGAGCCTTTCAGGCAAGGTCCAGTTCAACGGGACAGTGGTCGGAGCCGAAGATTTCGTTGTGGATTTCTGCGCCCTTGATGCGGCCGGCGATGGAGTCTGAGACCAGGAAGTAGTCGATGCGCCAACCCGCATTGTTCTCACGGGCGTGGAAGCGGTACGACCACCAGGAGTACTTCACCTCGTCCGGATGGAGGCTTCTCCAGGAATCAGTGAAACCGCTGCCGAGCAGGGTCGTCATCTTGTCCCTTTCTTCGTCGGTGAATCCGGCATTGCGCCTGTTGCTGGTCGGGTTCTTGATGTCGATCTCCTTGTGGGCGACATTGAGGTCGCCGCAGACAATTACGCCCTTCTTCCGGGCGAGCGCAAGCAGGTAAGAGCGGAAGTCGTCCTCCCACTTCATCCTGTAGTCCAGGCGACGGAGCCCGTCCTGAGAATTAGGTGTATATACGCATACCAGATAGAAGTCCTCCATCTCCAGGGTGATGACGCGGCCCTCGTGGTCGTGCTCGTCAATGCCCATACCGTAAGAAACGGAGAGAGGGGTATGCTTGGTATATATAGCAGTTCCTGAATAGCCTTTCTTGTCGGCATAGTTCCAATATGACTGATAGCCAGGGAACTGAAGGTCGAGCTGACCTTCCTGCATCTTGGTTTCCTGAAGGCAGAAGAAGTCTGCGTCCAGGGAAGCGAAGGCCTCACTGAAGCCCTTGCCGACCACGGCCCTGAGGCCGTTGACATTCCAGGAAATGAATTTCATATATATATAATTATTCAATGGTCCATTCGGCTCCATCCTTTCCGTCCTTGACGGAGATGCCGAGCTTCTTGAGCTCGTCGCGGATGTGGTCGGAAGTTGTCCAGTCCTTTGCTGCCTTGGCCTTTGCCCTCTCTTCGAGCACCATATCCATAAGGCCTGCGACGGTCTTGCCCATCTTGCCGCCTTCACCTTCCTCGTCCTTGAGTCCGAGAACTCCGTAGAGAACATCGTCGAAGAGGCGTACGAGGGTCTCGTAATCGCCCTTGCTGAGCTTGATCTTCTTGTCCTTCGCAGTGTTTATGAGACGCACGGCCTCAAAAATCTGTGAAAGAGCGATAGGAGTGTTGAGATCATCGCAGAGAGCATCGTAGACTCCGTCGAACACGGCCTTGACCTCCGCAGTAGTTGCAGGGCAGGTATCAGGAGCGACATCCGTCACGAACTCGCCGTAGATCATCTCGCTGGCCTTGTGGCCTTCGGTTCCAACGACTGGTGAAACCACTCCTTCCGCAGCGGCGAGGGCGCGGAGGTCCTTGGCAGCCTGCATAACTCTCTTGTAGCCCTTTTCCGCAGCCTGAAGAGCTTCGTTGCTGAAGTCGAGGGTTCCGCGGTAATGTGCCTGGAGAATGAAGAAGCGCACGGTCATAGGGCTGTATGCCTGGTCAAGCTTCGGATGATTTCCGCTGAAGAGTTCAGGGAGAGTGATGAAGTTGCCGAGGGACTTGCCCATCTTCTGGCCGTTGATGGTGATCATATTGTTGTGTACCCAGTAGTGCACTCCGCGGGTTCCGCGTGAAGCCACGTTCTGGGCGATCTCGCATTCGTGGTGAGGGAACATAAGGTCCATTCCGCCGCCGTGGATGTCGAAATCGTGGCCGAGATACTTCTCGCCCATCACTGAGCACTCGAGGTGCCATCCAGGGAAGCCTTCGCTCCAAGGTGATGGCCAGTGCATTATGTGGCTCGGATCAGCCTTCTTCCAGAGGGCGAAGTCGTATGGAGCGCGCTTGTCGTCCTGGCCGTCAAGGTTGCGGGTACCTTCGAGGGTATCGTCAAGGGATCTTCCCGAAAGGATGCCGTAGTTATGGTCCTTATTGTATTTTGCCACATCAAAATAGACGCTGCCATTGCTGATGTATGCGTATCCGGCATCGAGAATCTTCTTCACGGTCTCAATCTGCTCGATGATGTGTCCGGATGCACGAGGCTCGATTGACGGGGCTGCGCTGTTGAGCATACGCATAGCCTCGTGATAGCGCTCGGTGTAGGTCTGAACCACCTCCATCGGCTCGAGCTGCTCGAGACGCGCCTTCTTTGCAATCTTGTCCTCTCCCTCGTCGGCATCGTGCTCAAGATGGCCAACGTCGGTGATGTTCCTGACGTAGCGGACCTTGTATCCGAGATGACGGAACAGCTTCACGAGCACATCATATGTCACTCCCGGCCTTGCGTGGCCGAGATGAGCGTCACCGTAAACGGTAGGCCCGCAGACATACATTCCTACGTGACCCGGATTGATTGGCTTGAAAAGCTCCTTCTGGTGGGAGAGAGTATTTGTAAGAAAAACGTTTCTCATTATTGTCTTAAACTAAAAATCCAGCAAATTTAATCATTTATCGCAACTCCTCAAATCCAGCCTCCGGCTTTCTGGAGCGCACTGATTCCCAGACGTATGAGACGAAACCGGCAATAGCCTGTATCACCACCTGAGACTCGTGGGAAAGGGTCGCAAATACTATTGCGATATGAGGAGGAATTCCATAGACCGTCGTCAGCGCAAGGCACAGCAAATAATGGAAGGCACCGAATCCGCCCGGCACAGGCACGAGGGACGAGAGTGAGCCGACAATCATCAGAAAGAAGATGTCCAGACCGTCTATTCCTCCGAGAAGTTCAGGACTGATTCCCTGCACGGCCCAGAGAATTGACATACTCATCAGCCAGTACAGAGTCCAGAGAAGGAAGGAATAGAAAATGAAAAGCCAGACCTGATCCATATGGAAGCAGGCCTTGAATCCATTCCATACGCCTCCGAAGAACTTGACCTTCTTCACGGCAAACACGGCAGCCGCGATCAGGGCCACGATGGCGAGCAGATACCAGAAATTGAATCCAGCAGCCACCGGCGTAACGATCTTCTCCATAAAGAAGGACCCGAAACGGCTCCAGCCTATGATGCTGAACGGGATGAACAGCAAAAGCATCATCAGCACGTCACTGCTCCTGTCCACCACCACTGTTCCCAGCACCTTGTCATAGGATGCGAGCTTCTCTCCCTTTTCATTCTTGGATGAATCCGCGGTGATGTATCCGCAGCGGACAAGTTCCCCTACCCTCGGCAGGACCATATTGGCGACATAGCTGATATTCACCGCATTGAAACAGGTGATTCTCTTTGTTTTCGGATCTATCGGAAGAAGTATGAGCCTCCACCTCAGAGCTCTTATGAAGAAGGAGCAGAGTCCGAAGGCCATCGACATCAGAACGAATTCCCAACGGCATCTGGACAGGGCGTTCCAGAACTCTTTCCACTCTACTTCCCTGAATGAAAACCAGAGGAGTACGGCCGCAACTGCCACCGAAAGTATGTATTTTAAAAACTTGGATACTTTTTCGTTCATAAACGCAAATTTAGTAAATTTGTAAGTTAAATTACCTGATTATGAAATCTATCCTCGGAATGGGAAACGCCCTCACCGACATTCTGGCCGTTCTTCCTGATGATACACTTTTAAAGAAACACCATCTTCCGATTGGTAGCATGCAGTGGGTTGACAAGGGAACCTGTGACAAGATTTTCGAAGAGCTCAAACCACTGGGCGTACAATACGTCGCAGGCGGATCAGCGGCAAACACCATAGCTGACACCGCCATCTTCGGTATGCCTTCAGGTTTCATAGGCAAGATCGGAAATGACGAAGTCGGCGCCCTTTTCCAGAGTGACCAGAGCCAGTGCGGCATCAAGTCAATGCTCTTCAGGGGCAAGGACGTTTCCGGACGAGCTATGGTATTCATCACGGGCTCCAACGCGGAGCGCACCTTCGCTAACTATATGGGAGCCACCCTCGAGCTCGGTCCAGAGGACCTTTCTCCAGAAAATTTCCAGGGATACGACTACTTCCACATCGAGGGATATCTCGTACAGAATCAGGCACTTATCCGCAAAGCCGTGGAAATGGCCAAGGCCGCAGGCTGCACCATTTCCATCGATATGGCTTCCTACAATGTCGTAGAGAGCAACAACGCCTTCCTTCACGACATCGTGGAAAACTATGTGGACATAGTATTCGCAAACGAGACCGAGGCAAAGGCCTTCACCAAGATGGAGCCTCGTCAGGCCATCGATGAAATCGCGAAAATCTGTGACATCGCGGTAGTCAAGACCGGCAAGACCGGTTCAATGGTCCGCAACAAAGAAGAATTCTACGAAATAGAAGCCTGGCCGGCAAAGGCCATAGACGCAACAGGTGCCGGGGACACCTATGCAGCAGGTTTCCTCTATGCTCACAGCCTTGGAATGCCACTCAGAGTCTGCGGAGAAATCGGCTCGGTAATCGCGGCCAAGGTCGTAGAGGTCATCGGATCCAAGATTGACATCCCGAGATGGAAGGACGCAAAGAAAGAGATCCGCGAGATCATAGCCAAGAATAGCTAATACACTAATCTATGATAGAAGCGATAAAAACATTTTTACGCAACAGAAGCCTAAAGAAAGATGCCAGCAGGGAGGCCACAGGATTCGTTCCTCTCAGCAAGGTAAAGTCGGCAGTCGCTTTCATCGACGTCGAAGATACATCCTTCGATGCCTGCAAGCTTTATCTCCAGGCATTTTATCGCGACCATAATATAAAGGGAGACATCTTCTTCCTGGATTTCAGAAAGATAACGAAAGAGGAAAGGCTCATTACGAGCATCACTACCACAGTCCTCCGCAAGGACCTCAACTGGTACGGCAAACCTTCGGACGAGAAGGTGCGCCTTCTGCTCGGCTCCGAGCCTGATCTATTCATTTCACTCATAAAAGAAAACAGTTACCCACTCGAGTATATGGCGAACCGCTCGCAGGCCAAATTCAAGATTGGCCGCCAGCAAATCTTCGGCAAAGTCTTCGACCTGGTCGTGAATGACCCGGCAGAAAAGACCCTCAACGAGGCCGAAGCCTTCCTCGCCATCAGAAAACTTCTCGAAAAAGTTGTCTAGAAAAAATGATCAAACACATTTTCACAGGTCTCAAAGGTTTCCTTATGGGCGCAGCGAATGTCGTTCCGGGAGTCTCAGGAGGCACAATCGCACTTCTTACAGGAATTTATTCGGAGCTCATCGATTCCATCAACTCACTGATGGTCGTTGACACATACAAGAAACTTTTCCAGGGCAAATTCGCAGAATTCTGGAAGGCCATCAACGGCTCCTTCCTCGCAGCCCTCTTCATCGGAGTCATCCTCAGCATCTTCTCCCTCGCCAAAGTGATGGAGTACGTGCTGGCCTACTACCCGATCCACACCTGGGGCTTCTTCTTCGGTATGATCGCAGCCTCCGCCGTGGTAATGCTCCTCGACATCAAGGGCTGGAGAGTTTCCGACATCATCTGGACAGTCGCAGGCATCGCCCTCGGCGTCGGAGTATGCACGCTCTCCCCTACCACTACTCCTGACACGGCCCTCTTCGTCTTCATCTGCGGAGCCATTGCTATCTGCACGATGATCCTCCCGGGCGTTTCCGGCAGTTTCGTCCTGCTCATCCTCGGCAAATACGAGTACATAATGACAGCCGTCAGTTCCCTCAACTGGCCAGTCCTCGGAGCCTTCGGCCTCGGATGCGTAATCGGCATCCTCGCCTTCTCCAAGTTCCTTCACTGGACTCTCGCCCACTACGAGCGACAGACTATGCTCATCCTCGTGGGCTTTGTCATCGGTTCCCTCATCAAGGTCTGGCCTTGGGCCAATCTTGAGGCCATCGCAGAGGCAGGCACGGCCGATATGAGCACGCTCCACATCCCTGGTGCAATCATCTGGATGGTCATCGGCGTCGTATCCGTCGTCCTTCTTCAGATTCTCAGCGTCAAGAAGAAATAAAAATAATTGCAAACACTAAAAAAAGCCTTATATTTGCAGTCCCATTTTGCAAACTGCAAATTTAGGATGGTTCCGTAGCTCAGCTGGATAGAGCAACAGATTTCTAATCTGTGGGTCTAGGGTTCGAATCCCTACGGAATCAC
>JAILCZ010000115.1 GCA_024689985.1 Bacteroidales bacterium
TCCTGAGCCTCAAGCACTTCTGCGGAAGTTAGGAATAATCAAGTAATCTTGTTAAATTTGAGCGATAATAACGTAAAAACGCATTATGAACAATAAAGCAATCGGTCTCAGACTGATTATCATGAACTTCCTGGAGTTCGCCGTCTGGGGAGCTTACCTCACATCAATGGGCGGATTCCTTGCCAAGAACGGCCTCGGCGCTGAAATCTGGCTTTTCTTCGCAACTCAGGGCTTCGTGTCCATCTTTATGCCAGCCCTCGTTGGAATCGTGGCTGACAAGTGGATCCCGGCACAGAAAGTCCTCTCCCTCTGCCACCTCATCGCAGGTATCACAATGGCAGGCTGCGGAATCTATGCTATGAACGCCGGCTCGACCCTCGTCTTCGGCACATTCTACGCAATGTATCTCGTGAGCGTCGCATTCTTTATGCCGACGATCGCAATCGCCAACTCAGTGGCTTACAACGCCCTCGAGCTCGCAGGCAAGGACACCGTGAAAGCCTTCCCTCCGATCCGCGTGTTCGGAACGGTCGGCTTCATCTGTATGATGCTCTTCGTGAACTTTATGAAGGACTCATCAGGAGTGGCATACCAGCACAGCTATATGCAGTTCATCTGCTCAGGCGTGCTCAGCATCGTCCTCGCAGTGTACTCGCTCACTCTTCCTAACTGCCCGGTGAAGCCAAAGGCAAGCAAGACGGCCAGCTTTATGGAGGCTACGGGCCTCTCAGCCTTCACCCTCTTCAAGCAGAGAAGCTTCGCCATCTTCTTCATCTTCTCGATGCTCCTCGGAGCATCCCTCCAGATTACGAACAGCTACGCAAACGGCTTCATATCCAGCTTCGCTGATATGCCGGCCTTCGCAGATACCTGGGGAGCAAAGAACGCAAACGCCCTGATATCCCTCTCACAGATGTCAGAGACGCTCTGCATCCTCCTCATCCCATTCTTTATGAAGAAATTCGGAATCAAGCACGTGATGCTCATCGCGATGTTCGCCTGGGTTCTTCGCTTCGGCTTCTTCGGCCTCGGCAACCCTGGCAGCGGCGTATGGCTCTTCGTCCTCTCCTGCATCGTTTACGGTGTAGCCTTCGACTTCTTCAATATCTCAGGTTCACTCTATGTCAACGAGAACACCGACAAGAGCATCCGCAGCTCCGCACAGGGTCTGTTTATGCTTATGACCAACGGTCTCGGCGCATCAATCGGAACCTGGGCAGCCGGAATGGTAGTCAACCACTACGTTTACAATGCGACCGCACCTAACTGGCCGATGGCCTGGTACATCTTCGCGGGCTATGCCTTCGTAGTGGCAGTTCTCTTCTGGATCCTTTTCAAGAACCCTGACAAGAAAACAGCTTAATGAAATTTACTCAGACAGCATCGGATCCGGCCTCATCGGCGCGTTGCGGAGTCCTCACCACCGACCACGGTGAGATCAGGACTCCTATATTCATGCCGGTCGGTACCGTTGGCTCAGTCAAGGGAGTCTATCACCACGATCTTGCAGACGACATCAAGGCAGAGATAATCCTCGGTAATACCTACCACCTCTATCTCCGCCCTGGACTCGACGTCCTCTACAAGGCCGGTGGACTGCACAAATTCGAAAACTGGAACAAGCCTATCCTCACGGACTCGGGCGGATTCCAGGTATTCTCCCTTACTCAGATACGAAAAATCACCGAAGAAGGCTGCACGTTCCAGTCGCACATCGACGGCTCGCGCCACACCTTCACTCCTGAAAACAACGTCATAACCCAGAGAAAGATCGGAGCCGACATTATGATGGCCCTCGACGAGTGCTGCCCGGGAGACGCCGACTACAAATACGCGGCAAAATCCCTAAAGCTCACCAAGAACTGGCTCGAGCGCTACGCCAAGGCCTTCCACGAGAGCGAACCACTCTACGGCTACGACCAGACATTCTTCCCGATCATCCAGGGCTGCGTCTATCCCGACCTCAGAAAGGAAGCCGCTGAACACGCCCTCCAGTTTGCCGACGCGGGAATCGCCATTGGCGGACTTGCGGTAGGCGAACCGACGGAGAAGATGTACGAGATGCTCGAGGTCCTCGACCCGATAATCCCGAAGGACAGGGCCCGCTACCTTATGGGCGTGGGCACACCTGCCAACCTTCTCGAAGGCATTGCGCGCGGAGTGGATATGTTCGACTGCGTGATGCCGACCAGAAACGGCCGCAACGGAATGCTCTTCACCTGGAACGGTATAATGAATATGCGCAACGCAAAGTGGGCTGAGGACTTCAGTGAACTCGACCCTCTCGGCACGTCATTCGTGGACCACACGTACACGAAGGCGTATCTGCGCCATCTCTTCATCGCAGGGGAGATGTTCGCCGGTATGATCGCCAGCGAGCACAACCTTGCCTTCTACCTCGACGTAGTGCGCCAGGCGCGCAAGCACATCGAGGCCGGCGACTTCGCCGCCTGGAAGGAGGAAGCAGTGAAGAAAGTAACACAAAGACTCTAGTATGATTGATATAAGGCCGAAGAAACTCGATTACTACATAATGAAGAAGTTCATATTGACCTTCTTCATGGCCCTCGTGCTCATCATCGGCATAGTAATCATCTTCGACATCAGTGAGAAGATCGACGACTTCGTGGCGAAGAACGCGCCGCTGAAACTCATCGTCTTCGACTATTACCTCAATTTCGTCCCTTACTACGTGAATATGTTCAGCCCTCTGTTCGTATTCATAACGGTAATCTTCTTCACCTCCAGGATGGCGGCGAATTCGGAAATCGTGGCCATACTGTCCTGCGGCATCAGCTACCACAGGATGATGGTGCCGTATATTGCATCCGCGGCCCTGATCGCGATGCTCTCCCTGGGACTCAACCTCTATGTCATCCCGAAATCGAACGAAATAAGGGTGAACTTCGAGAGGGAATACCTGAAGAACGGAAAGAAATCCGACAAGCAGATCGACAACCTCCACTACCAGATCGCCCCGGGCATCTTCGTCTATGTCCAGGACTTCAACAGATGGAACAAGACGGCCCACGACTTCACCCTGGAACACGTTGTCGACAACAAGCTCGTCAGCAAGACCACGGCGGAAACCGCCCAGTGGGACAGCACCAAGCAGGCTTGGAGACTGAAGAACTACTTCACCCGCACCTATACGGACGGACTTGAGAACTACATTGAAAAAGGAGCCCTGAAAGACACGGTCATCGACCTGTCCATCAAGGATTTCTATATGAACAAGAAAACGGTGCAGACCCTGTCCCAGCGGGATCTGAACGACCTCATCAGAATCCAGAAAATGAGGGGAGACGCCTCGGTGATGTATTCCCAGATAGAACTGCACACCAGGTTCGCCCTTCCGTTCTCTGCCTTCATCCTGACGATAATGGGCGTGTCCCTCTCGTCAAGGAAGAAGAGGGGAGGAATCGGACTGAACATAGGAGTGGGCATAGCCTTGAGCTTCTCCTACATCCTCTTCCTCAAGTTCAGCGAAATGTTCGTGCTCACCAACACCCTCCCGGCCTCGATAGCCCTCTGGGTGCCAAACATCCTGTTCGCATTCATAGCCGCGTTCCTTTACAGACGCGCACCGAAATAAAAAAACACTAACATTAAAACCACAAAGCAATGAAAGTCAAAATCGTAAACAAGTCCAACCACAGGTTGCCTGAATACGCTACGGCGAATTCAGCTGGTATGGACCTCAAGGCAAACATCGACGCCCCAGTTACAATTATGCCTCTCGGGAGGGCTATTGTCCCGACTGGTCTTTCCATTGCACTTCCGGAAGGCACAGAAGCCCAGATCCGCCCAAGAAGCGGGCTCGCAGCGAAGTCCGGAATCACGGTCCTCAATACGCCAGGCACAATCGATGCCGACTATAGGGGAGAGATCAAGGTAATCCTTGTAAATCTTTCAAAAGAGCCTTACCTCGTAAAACCTGGCGACCGCATCGCACAGATGGTCATTGCCAAGTACGAGAAGGCCGAGTGGAACGAAGTCAGCGTCCTCGATGAAACCGAAAGAGGAGAAGGCGGCTTCGGCAGCACAGGCAAATAAACTAAATGACAACAGAAGAAATCTATGAGATTTTCCTCTCTCTCGGGAGGAAATTCACGACTGACAGCCGCGCCATCAGTGGCGGAGAACTGTTCATCGCCCTCAAGGGTGAGAATTTTGACGGAAACCAATATGCCCTCAAGGCCCTCGAAGCCGGGGCGGCATACGCCATTGTAAATGCGGATTCGGACGCTGCAGCGAGCGGGGACAGGCGAGTGATCGCCGTCCCCGACACGCTT
>JAILCZ010000138.1 GCA_024689985.1 Bacteroidales bacterium
TTGATGTCAGGCTTGATTCCGACGCTCTGGTCGGACTTGACCTTTCCTGAACTCCAGGAATCCTTGTCGCAGCTTACCTGCAGGTCATATGCGACCTGATAAGTCTTGCCTTTCCTGGATTCGAGTTTCCAGCCAAGCGACGGAGCCTCGGTCAGAGAGAGACCCACAGGTTCAACCTGCTGGTTCACATTCATTTCGACGACATTGAGCTTGATAATCTGCGCCTGGGCGGTGGCAGACACCAAGATAGCTAATGCAGCTGCGTAAAATTTCATATGCGGTTATTAATTAAGGGTTTCGATGATTTTCAGGAATTCCTGCATTCCTTCAGTGGCCGTAGCCTTTATGTGGTGGATGTTTCCTCCGCGGATAGGGATATCCTTGGGGTCAATCACATAGATAGGGGTATCCGATTTGGCATAGCGGTAGAGTCCGGCCGCAGGATAGACGGACAGGGATGTACCTACGATCAGCAGGACGTCGCAGTCGCCTATCACGTCGATGGCTTTGTCAATCTTCGGCACGGCCTCACCGAAAAAGACGATATGAGGCCTGAGCTGTGAGCCGTTGGGAGCCTTGTCCCCGAGGTTCACCTCATCGTAGCGAACGTCGATGACCTCCTTCTCGGAGAAGGTGTCGTCATACACGCCCACCTCGGGACGGACCTTCGTCAGTTCTCCGTGCAGGTGGATGACATTAGTGCTTCCAGCCTTTTCGTGCAGGTTGTCCACATTCTGCGTGATCACAGTCACGATGTTCTTCTCTTCCATCGCGGCTATGTCCCTGTGGGCGGAATTCGGCCTGGCTCCGGAAAGTTCCTTCCTCCTGAGGTTGTAGAACTCCAGCACGAGGGCCCTGTTCCTGTAATATCCGTCAATCGAAGCTACCTCCTGCGGATCATACTTGTCCCAGAGGCCGCCGTTATCCCTGAAAGTACCGAGGCCGCTTTCCGCGCTGACCCCGGCACCAGTCAAAACTGCTATCTTTTTCTTTACCATATCGTTTTTGAAAGTCTGATATCCTTCGAAGACGATCCAACTCCGACTTCGAAGACTCCGTTGGTGAATTCCAGTTTATGAGTAGCCACAGAATACTCCTTGAAGGCATCAGTACCCATAAAGATCACCACTCTCCTGGTCTCGCCAGGCTTGAGCTCCACCTTCTTGTATCCCTTCAGGATACCATTCATATAGACCTGAACAACTTCCTTGGCAGTCACCTTTCCGGTATTCTTAAGGTCGAAGATCACGTCACAGCCATCCTCGGTCTCCACGAGGTCGAGATTGGCGTATTCGAAGCTGGAATATGTGAGACCGTAGCCGAAAGGATACATAGGCTCAACGCCAAAATGCTTCACACCCCTGTATCCGAGATACACGCCCTCGCCATATTCGGTTATAGGCTGGGAATCTCTGTTGCTCCTGCCCTGTCTTACGGCAGGGATAGTCTTCTGATAATACTTGTATGCCGGATTTGCTTCAAGGCTGCCCCAGAACGTGAACGGGAGCTTGCCTGAAGGAGAAACCTTTCCGGTGATTATGTCAGCGAGGGCCTTTCCTCCCTCCTGACCGCCGTACCAGGCGAAGATGATGGCTGCTACCTTGTCCTTCCAGGCCGTGATGTCCACCTCACCTCCTGAGTTCACGATTACGATCGTGTTAGGATTGGCCTCCGCGGCTGTGAGAATGAGATGGTCCTGTCCGCCAGGAAGGCCGTAGGTCCTGTCATCCCCTTCCTTTTCCGTATCCTTGTTGAAACCGACGGCAACGATGACTGCGGAAGCCTTCTTCAGGGCAGCCACGTCAATGTCGCCTGTCATAAGAGTCGTCTTGTATCCCTTCTCCAGAGATTTCATAGCCTGGAAGAGGGTTATGTTCCTTTCCTCGAAAGGAGACATCCTGCCGCTGCCGCCGCCGAATGAAACGTAGTCGGCATTTGGTCCCAGGAGGACTATGTCATTCTTCCTGCTTGCCTTTATAGGAAGGACTCCTTCGTTCTTGAGAAGGACAGGTCCTTCGACTGCGGCCCTGTATGCGAGATTCCTCGAAAGTTCGTAGTCCTCAGGAATGCTCTTGTCCTGGACTGGCTTGTCAAGGAAGCCGTAGGAAATGAGACTCGAAAGGATGTGGACACACTTGAGGTCGATCTGATCCTCGGTGATCACCCCGTTCTCCAGAAGAGGACGCACCATCTCAATGTTTGTCGTATAATCCTTCGGCATCTCAAGGTCAAGGCCTCCGCTGATGACTCCGACGGTAGAATATGTCGATGTCCAGTCGGACATCACGATGCCGTCAAAGCCCCATCCCCTGAGCTGGCCGAGGAGTTCCTTGTTCTCCGCGGCGTGCACTCCGTTCACAGGATTGTAACTCGTCATTACGCAGGCCACTCCAGCTTCCTGGACGGCCTTGCGGAATGTAGGCAGATAGATTACGTTCATCGTCTTCTCGTCAGCCACCGAATTGGTGCCGTGACGGTCATATTCCTGGTTGTTGAGGGCGAAATGCTTGATGGTAGCCATTATGCCCTGTCCCTGGATTCCCCTGATATAGGCCACTGCCTGCTCCGAAGCGAGGAACGGATCCTCTCCGTAATACTCGAAGTTTCTGCCGCAGAGAGCCGTCCTGTAGATGTTCACTCCAGGGCAGAGCATAATGCCCACTCCCCTTGCCTTGGCGTCGAGTCCGATTCCCTTCCCGACTCCGCCTGCAACCGAGCGGTTCCAGGATGCCGCAAGAGATATTCCGCAAGGATAATAGGTGCTGTGAGTATTGTTCCTGACACCCTGAGGGCCGTCAGCCATTCTGATGGATGGAATGCCCAGTCTTTCTATGGCGGCCGTATGGAAGCCGTCAACCGATCCGCTTATGAGGGAAACTTTCTCTTCAAGCGTCATCTGCTTGACAAGGTCCTCCGCGCGTTTCACGTGGGATGGGTTTATCTTGGCAAAAACCGGGGCTGCACAAAGAACTGTAGCCATAATGAGAGACAGAGTTTTATTCATGGTTATTGGGATGGTTATTGCAATTAGTGTTTTAGCGTTCCCAATTTAACAAAAAAAATCCGCCCGGAGAATTCCGAGCGGACTTTTATTTATGCAAGTCTGAAGACTAGAGCTGAGGACCAGCTGCTACGAGAGCCTTACCAGCCTCGTTGCCTTCGTACTTCTTGAAGTTCTTGATGAATCTTGAAGCGAGGTCCTTAGCCTTCTCCTCCCACTGTGAAGCCTGTGCGTAGGTGTCACGTGGATCGAGGATCTCAGTAGCTACGCCAGGAAGCTGTGTAGGAACTGTGAAGTTGAAGTAAGGGATCTGCTTTGTAGGAGCCTTGTCGATAGAACCGTCGAGGATTGCGTCGATGATTCCACGGGTATCACGGATTGAGATACGCTTTCCGGTTCCGTTCCATCCTGTGTTTACGAGGTATGCCTTTGCACCGCTCTTCTCCATCTTCTTGACGAGCTCCTCAGCGTACTTCGTTGGGTGAAGCTCGAGGAATGCCTGTCCGAAGCAAGCAGAGAATGTTGGAGTAGGCTCTGTAATACCACGCTCAGTACCAGCGAGCTTAGCTGTGAAGCCTGAGAGGAAGTAGTACTTTGTCTGCTCAGCGTTGAGGATAGATACTGGAGGAAGTACTCCGAATGCATCTGCTGAAAGGAAGATAACCTGCTTTGCAGCTGGACCCTGTGAGTAAGGACGGACGATCTTGTTGATGTGATAGATTGGGTAAGAAACACGTGTGTTCTCAGTCACCTTCTTGTCAGCGAAATCGATCTTGCCGTTCTCGTCAACTGTTACGTTCTCGAGGAGAGCGTCGCGACGGATAGCGTTGTAGATGTCTGGCTCAGACTCCTTGTCGAGGTTGATGACCTTTGCGTAGCAGCCACCCTCGAGGTTGAAGACTCCTTCGTCATCCCAGCCGTGCTCGTCATCACCGATGAGGAGACGCTTAGGGTCTGTTGAAAGGGTTGTCTTACCTGTTCCGGAAAGACCGAAGAAGATAGCGGTGTTCTCACCGTTCATATCTGTATTTGCAGAGCAGTGCATTGAAGCGATGCCCTTGAGAGGGAGGAAGTAGTTCTGCATAGAGAACATACCCTTCTTCATCTCACCACCGTACCAGGTGTTGAGGATAACCTGCTCCTTTGATGTTACGTTGAATGCTACAGCAGTCTCAGAGTTGAGGCCCATTTCCTTGTAGTTGTCAACCTTTGCCTTGGCAGCGCAGAATACTACGAAGTCAGGCTCCTGGTCGAACTCAGCCTGGTTCTGAGGACGGATGAACATATTGGTAACAAAGTGTGCCTGCCAAGCAACCTCAACGATGAAGCGAACCTTCATACGTGTGTCCTTGTGAGTACCGCAGAAACCATCTACTACGAAGAGGCGCTTTCCGTCGAGCTGCTTGATAGCAAGCTCCTTGAGGATCTTCCAGTTCTCCTGTGAGAGTGGGTGGTTGTCGTTCTTGTACTCCTCAGAAGTCCACCATACGGTGTTCTTTGAGTTCTCGTCCATTACGATGTACTTGTCCTTAGGAGAACGGCCGGTGTAAACACCTGTCATTACGTTGATAGCGCCGAGTTCAGTAACCTGGCCCTTATCGTAGCCTGTAAGACCAGGCTTTGTCTCCTCATTGTAGAGAACCTCGTAAGAAGGATTGTAGAGGACTTCGCTGGCGTTGATGCCATACTTTGTCAAATCCATTTTTGCCATAGAAAATTATGTATTAAAGTTAAACTATCTCTTGTTTTCAAGAGGAAAAATACCTCAAAAATCAGGCCGTTTTTTCCCGGCGACAAAGATAATGGATTTCAGCAATTATTCAAATTTTTTAACATCTTATAACCCATCCTTATATGTTGGTATTTCCCCATTGTCAACCATATCCCTGAAAATCTCCTTCCAGTCAGGCGAAACTCCTGCCGCAGGATTGCGGAAAGAGTCGTTCAGTTCAGCCATAGTATAGCTGCCGTTCTTGGAAGAAACGAAGTCTGACAGGCGTCTGCGCGTCTTTTTCCTAATGTCGGAAGCATTGCGGCGGCAGATGTCGCAGGTGCCGCACTCGGCGCTTTCCTCCTGTCCAAAATAATTCAGAAGGAACTGCGAACGGCAGGTATCTTCCTCCTGGACATAGTCCGCCATAGCCTGCATTCTCTCCTTCCAGGAAGTTTTCAGCTGGGCGTACCTGTCAGGTGACAATCTGACATTGCCGGGCATCAGCCTGTCGTGATGCAGGAAGAGTACATCGGCGGTGTCAGCCGGAACATACCTGATGACGTGTTCCAGGGAAAGTCTGTAGAGCAGTTGCCTGAGGGCAGGAACTGAGCCACCTACGCTTCTGGCGATGAATTCCTCGTCAACCGGAAGCGGGAAGGAGAAGATGCCGGCATAGTTTCTCATCAGCACCTCCAGAAGGGTGACCATCTGCGGGTCAGGCAGGCTTATGTCATAGAGGGAGTTGCGGTCCACGATGATCTGCACCTTCGTCTTCACCTCGGCGTCCGAAGTGTATGTCCAGTGGTCTTCCCTCTCCAAGTACTTCATAGAATACATCACAGGAGAGCGGTTGAGCTTGAAATGCTTGCAGAATTCTTCGAGATCGAACTTGAGCTGGCGTCCTATTCCGGTCTCGTAAGGTATCTGGAAGAATATATGCACCTTCTGGTAGATATCCTCGACGAAATCCAGAGGCGGGAAGGAAGCGTCCTCCAGCTGCTTCATCCTCCTCATATCAATTGAGTTCCAGAGCAATACGGCATAGGAGCGCTTTCCGTCCCTGCCGCCTCGGCCGGCTTCCTGGAAATAGGCCTCCGGACTTTCCGGAAGGTCGTAATGCACGACGAACCTGACATCAGGCTTGTCGATACCCATTCCGAAGGCGTTGGTGCAGACCATAACCCTGGTCCTGCCGGCCTTCCAGTCTTCCTGCCTCTGGGCCCTGGTCTTGGGACCGAGTCCGGCGTGGTAGAAGGAGGCGCTTACGCCCTGGGCCTGGAGCACGGCGGAGAGTTCCTCGCATTTGCGGCGGTTCCTGACATAGACTATGCCCGTGCCAGGCACTCCGTTGCAGACGGAGAGAATCTGCCCAATCTTGTCATCGGTATTTCTTACGATATAGGAGAGATTCGGTCTTTCGAAGCCGCTCTTGAGAAGGTTCTTCTCCTTGAAGCCCAGCTTCTCCATAATGTCCAGAGCCACCTTCGGCGTAGCCGTGGCGGTGAGGGCGATGACAGGAGCTCCTATCCTGTCCCTTATGTTTCCGATTTCCAGATAGTCAGGCCTGAAGTCATAGCCCCACTGCGAAATACAGTGGGCCTCGTCAACTACTATATAGCTGACATTCAGGACGTCCACATAGCTCTGGAAGAGCTGTGTCCTGAGTCTTTCCGGTGAGATATACAGGAATTTGAAATCCCCGTAGGCCGCATTGTTCAGGGCAAGGTCCACCTCGTGGCGGGACATTCCCGAATAAACGGCCAGAGCTTTGATTCCCCTCGCCTGCAGATTCTGGACCTGGTCCTTCATCAGGGCGATCAAAGGGGTTATGACGAGGGCGATGCCCTCCTTCATCATAGAAGGGACCTGAAAGCACACACTCTTGCCTCCGCCCGTAGGCAATATGGCAAGCACATCCTTCCCCTCGACGGCGGATCTGACGATTTCCTCCTGCATAGGGCGGAAACTGTCATATCCCCAATACTTCTTCAATACTTCAATAGGTTCCATATCAAACAAAATTAGCAATAATATCCTTAGCAAAAGTTATCCTAAAATTTTTTACTAATTCTATTGCATATTTGATTCTGACTTTCTACTTTTGTGGAAGTTCAAAGAACGAAAGAATGTTTAATACTTGCACATATTGGTGGTGGCGCCTGTTACAACTTCATAAGTCGTAAGAGGACCAGTGCTCGTGTGTACAAACAAGAAAAATAAGAAGAGCCCTGCCGCACTTGCGACAGGGCTCTTTTCTTTTGCCCGACAACCAAAGATAAAATCAGATAAAAACTATATAAGATGACTTACAAAGTTGACAACGAAGGTTATTTCGGAGAATTCGGAGGAGCTTATGTCCCGGAGATTCTTCACAAATGCGTATCAGACCTGCAGAACGAATATCTGAAGGTCATTGAAAGCGAGTCTTTCCAGAAAGAATACAGGGCCCTGCTGACCGACTATGTCGGAAGACCAAGCCCGCTTTACTATGCGAACAGGCTCAGCCAGAAGTACGGTGCGAAGATCTACCTCAAGAGAGAGGACCTCAACCACACCGGTGCCCACAAGATCAACAACACGGTAGGACAGATCCTCATCGCCCGCCATATGGGCAAGACCAGGATCATCGCCGAAACCGGTGCGGGCCAGCACGGAGTGGCCACTGCGACGGTGTGCGCCCTGATGAATATGGAGTGTGTGGTGTATATGGGGGCGACGGACGTGAAGCGTCAGCACGTGAACGTGGAGAAGATGAAAATGCTCGGTGCGACGGTAGTGCCCGTGGAAAGCGGAAACAAGACCCTCAAGGACGCTACGAACGAGGCCATCCGCGACTGGTGCTGCCATCCGGAGAACACCTTCTACATCATCGGATCGACAGTAGGGCCTCATCCATACCCGGATATGGTGGCAAGGCTGCAGAGCGTGATTTCGGAGGAAATCAAATGGCAGCTCCAGGAAAAGATCGGAAGGGATTATCCTGACTATCTGATGGCCTGCGTCGGCGGAGGTTCGAATGCCGGAGGAACGGTTTACCACTATATGGACGACGAGAGAGTGAAGATCGTGCTTGCGGAAGCCGGCGGACTCGGAATCACGACGGGCAAGACGGCGGCGACAATCGCACTCGGAAAGGTGGGAATCCTCCACGGATCGAAGAGCTATGTCATCCAGGACGAAAACGGTCAGATCACGGAGCCGTATTCGATCAGCGCCGGCCTCGACTACCCTGGAATCGGACCTATGCACGCCAATATGGCTGCAAAGAAGAGGGCTCAGGTCCTCGTGGTCAATGACGACGAAGCCATCGCAGCGGCTTACGAGCTCACCAAGCTCGAAGGAATCATCCCGGCCCTGGAAAGCGCCCACGCCATCGGAGCCCTCCCGAAGATGAAATTCAAGCCGGACGACGTCGTAGTCCTCACGGTCTCAGGCCGAGGCGACAAGGATATCGAAACATACCTCAACTATTACAGGAAATAAGCGATGTACAACTATAAAGTCATAACCAAGAACCTCCTCGGAGACATCTACACCCCGGTTTCAGTCTATCTGAGACTGCGCGACGCCTCCACGAAGTCCATTCTTATGGAAAGCACCGACTACCACACCGGAAGGAACGCCAAGTCCTTCATCGCTATGGAGCCGGTAGCCCAGGTAAGCATCTCCCACGGAATCGGGAAATGCGAATTTCCTGACAGCAGCGTCTATCAGCACGAAATCTCAAGGGATTACAGGAGCGACGCCATCATAAACAAGTTCCTCGGCTCATTCTCCTTCGGAGAGGATGCGTCAACGGTCCAGCTCTGGGGATTCACCGCCTTCAACGCCGTGAGGTATTTCGAGGACATCAACGTCAAGGACGAGACCCTCGAGAAGAACGACGCTCCGGATATGGTCTATACCCTCTTCAAATATGTCGTGGAGTTCGACCACTTCAGGAACAGGATGGCTATCCACGAGATCGTCGCCGACGGTGAAGAAAGCGACATCAGAAGAGTTGAGACTCTTCTCCAGAAGCAGATCACGCTCTGCTCTTCATTCAAGCCTGTCGGCGAGGTCACATCTCCTCTTACCGACGAACAGCACAAGGAGAACATCCGCAGGGGCATCGCACACTGCAAGAGAGGAGACGTCTTCCAGATCGTCCTCTCACGCAGGTTCGTCCAGAAATATCAGGGCGACGACATTATGCTCTACCGTGCTCTCAGGGAGATCAACCCTTCTCCATACCTCTTCTATATGGATTTCGGAGGATTCAGAATCTTCGGTTCATCTCCTGAGACCCACTGCAGGATTGAGGGAGGCAAGGCCTTCATCGACCCGATAGCAGGCACGACGAGAAGGACAGGCGA
>JAILCZ010000023.1 GCA_024689985.1 Bacteroidales bacterium
ACCCGGCGGATACGGCCGTCGCTGTCTTCCACAAGCTTTATGTATCGGTCGGCCAGCTGCTTGCCTCTTAGGGTATTGATGCATAGCGTATTGCCATCTCCTTCATTCTGGGCCTGAATGATTTTTTCATATCCTCTGCGGACAATGCAGAGAATCTCAAGTGCCAATGCGCTGAAGATGGTCTGGACAATGTCGTCCTGCATCATCTTGGCATCATCACGCATTCGGTGGCAGAGCAGTTTGTAGTAATCGTCCAGCAGGGATTTTTCGTCTTTGGAGAGAGTTACCTTCGGGTAGCGGATGAGGGAGACAATGTCGTAGAGACTCTTCTTGCTCAGCATATTGATGTCCCACATCGCTTCGCGCGTGAACCAGATCTCGCGGCAGTCAAAGTCCGCGGAGGTCTGGATGTTGTCCATTATGTTGTAGGCGCAGTACAGGAAAAGGTCTCCCTTGTGTATTTCCAGTCTCTGCCCGGCGTAGTCCAACTCCGCCTGGCCTGAGGTGCAGATGAAATATATTCCGTATTTGACACTCTGCACCGGCCCCTTGGGTAGTTTGCCGAAATGCTCGTTTACGACTAACTTCTCATTGTTTCCGACACTCAACGTGTCTTTCCCGATTCTCGGGGTCAGTGCAGGTATCTTCATAATTTATTCGATTGTAATTGAGTTGAGAAGATCAAGTTTTCCCTTCTCAATGAGGGTGAGGATGAGTTCACCGAAGAGGGTGTTCTGCCAGGCGAACCATTCTCGGGTGAAATTCTCAGGGTTGTCCTTGTTGAAACTTTCGTGCATAAAGCCGGTGCCGGCATCTGTCTTCATAAGTGTCTCGATGCACCATCTGATTTCTTCGTCATCATTTGAGGTGAAGGCTTTCATCAGGATGCTCATAGGCCAGACCATATCGTAGCCTATATGAGGTCCGCCGATTCCCTCGGCCGCCGTTCCCTTGAAGAAATATGGGTTGTCAAGGCTCCAGACGAATTTCCTGGTGTTCTTGTATATCTTATCCTTCGCCATCTCAGGATCGAGGTAGGAGAGGGCGAGAAGAGACGGTACGTTGGCGTCGTCCATTATGTACTGGTTGCCGAAGCCGTCCACTTCGAAAGCGTAGATCTTGCCGTATTTCGGATGCTTGTAAACAGCGTATTCCTTGAGGGCCTTCTCCACTTCGTCAGCGAGGGCGAGGCACTGCTGAGCGAAAGCCTTTTCGCCGTTGACCGTATCAAGAATCTCTGCTGCCTTTCTGAGCGAGCTGACAGCGAAGAAATTCGATGGAACGAGGAATTCGAAGGTCGTGGCGTCGTCTGAAGGACGGAAGGCCGAAGCGATGAGCCCGACTGGCTTCACGGGGTTGCCGAGGCCGACGCAGTTCTTGGTGTCGAGCTGACGGTCGGTGACTCTGAGGAAGGAGTATGGGCCCTGGCCGTTCTTTCTCTGCTGTACGACGAAGGTGTCGTAAATCTTGTGCATTGCCTCGAGCCACTTCGCGTCGAAGACACTGTCATCTCCTGTTGCCTTCCAGTAGCCGTAGGCAAGGCGGATCACATAGCACGGTGAGTCAACTTCCCATTTTCTCTCGTGGTCGTTCGGATTCATATCGGTGCCGTCGCTCATCCACGGTCCGCCTGTAGGACCGTCGTTGAACGCATTGGCGTATGGGTCGATGCTTACGAGGCTCAGCTGGCAGCGTACGACTCCCTCGAGCATCTTGCGGAGGTTTTCATCCTTGGATGCGAGGGTGAGGTAAGGCCATACCTGGGCGCCTGAGTCGCGGAGCCACATCGCGTGGATGTCTCCGGTATATACGAATGTCCTCGGATTGCCGTTTTCGTCTTCTCCGAAGTGTACGGTCGTGTCGATCGTGTTAGGGTAGCAGTTGCTGAACATCCAGCGGAGCCTCGGGTTGGTGAGCATTCCGCAGACTTCTTCTATCTTGTTCTCTACTGCTTCGGAAACAAAGAGCCTGTCGCCCTCTGCAGGGCGCTGGCTCTTGTACTCCTGTGCGAAACATCCTGCTCCGAGAAGGGATGCCGCTATGATGAGAGATATTTTCTTCATTTCCAATAACTATTTCTCGTTTGACATTGAGTAAGGCGCGTCTTCCTTTGCCGTTCCTCTTGTGGTCTCAGGCGTGTCGCCCATCGTGAAGTCGAGGGTGGCTCCGTCCTTGATGTCGTCGTATCTGAGGTAGTTCCTTGTCCATTCCTTGCCGTCAAGCTTGAGATCCTGGACATATATGTTGCATCCGTCGTTCTCAGGAGCGTTGATGACGAGGTCACCGTCCTTCAGATGTACCGTAGCCTTCTTGAAGAGAGGGCTTCCGAGGGCGTATTCACCGCTGGCTGGGCAGACAGGGTAGAAGCCGAGGGCTGAGAATACGTACCAGGCAGATGTCTGGCCGTTGTCTTCGTCTCCGCAGTAGCCGTCGGCCCAAGGGGTGTAGAATTTCTTCATCACTTCCCTGATCCTGGCCTGTGCCTTCCAAGGCTGGGCGCTCCAGTCGTAGAGGTAGAGCATATGCTGGATCGGCTGGTTGCCGTGGGCGTAGTTGCCCATTCCCATAACTGTCATCTCCACGATTTCGTGGATTGGGAAGCCGTAGTATGAATCGTCGTACTTAGGAGGCATAATGAACACGGTGTCGAGCCTTGAGTTGAACTGCTCGTTTCCGCCCATCAGGTCGATGAGGCCCTGGACGTCGTGGAAGACGCTCCAGGTGTAGTGGAGGGAGTTGCCTTCGGTGAAGTCGCCGCCCCATTTGAGAGGACTGAACGGCCTTCTGAAATCTCCGTCCTTCTGCCTTCCGTTCATTAGGCCTACCTCGGCGTCATAGAGGTTGCGGTAGTTCTGGGCTGCCTTCCTGTAAGGTGCGAGTTCTTCCTCGCTCTTTCCGGTGGCCTTTCCGAACTGCCAGATGCACCAGTCGTCGTATGCATATTCGAGGGTTCTGGCTGCGTTCTCGTTGATGCCTACGTTGCAAGGCACGTATCCGATCTTGTCATAGTATTCGTGTCCGAGCCTTCCGCTTGAGCTTACGCTCGGATGGACGTTGTGCGCATCGTGGACGAGAGCTTCCCAGAGCTTTTCCTTGTCATAGCCGTCCATTCCGAGGATGGCTGCGTCAGCTACTACTGAGGCGCTGTTGTTTCCGACCATACATCCTCTGTGGCCAGGGGATGCCCATTCAGGCAGGAATCCGCTTTCAAGGTAATCGTTCACGAAGCCTTCCTGAACCTTGGCTGATGTCTCAGGGTAGATGAGGTTCATAAGAGGGAAGAGGCTTCTGAATGTGTCCCATACTCCCGTGTCGGTGAAGAAGTATCCTTTTTCGACCTTTCCGTTGTGAGGGCTGTAATGTACCCTTTCTCCGCCTTCGTCGATTTCTGAGAGGTCTCTCGGAAAGAGAAGCGCCCTGTAGAGGCAGGAGTAGAATGTCCTGAGGTTGTCTATGTCGTCGTCTTCAATTTCGATTCTTCCGAGAATCTGGTTCCAGTATCCCTTGTTGAGGTTCTTTGTCTCGTCGAAGGTCGGAGGAAGCTCCTGGAGGTTGAGCTCGGCCTGCTCGAGGGAGATGAATGAGGATGCTACCCTGAGGTTGACCTGCTGGCCCCTCTTGGTAGGGAAGCCGACGATTGCCATCGTATGTTTTGATGAGACCTCGGTTTCGCCTTTCTGGAGCTTGCCATTCTTGATCACTTCGGCTGTCTCGAATGGAGTGTCGGATACGATCACGAACCAGTTCTTGAAATTCTTGCTTACTCCGCCGTGGTTGTGGGTGTTGTATCCTACGATCTTGTTGCCGCTTACCTTGATCCACGATTCTCCAGGGAAGGCGTCCACAACGAGGTAGGACATTTCCATCTCAGGATATGTGAGACGGAATCTGGCCGCCCTGGATGTCGGGGTGAGCTCTGCCGTTACGTCGTGGTCTGCCATATATACGCTGTAGTAGTATGGCTTTGCGACTTCGGCTTTGTGTGAGAACCAGCTTGCGCGCTCGTCCTCGTCCCATACCTTGCCGGTTGTCACAGGCATTATGGAGAATGAGCCGTAGTCGTTGATCCAAGGAGATGGCTGGTGTGTCTGCTTGAGACCGCGGATGTGGGTGGCGTCGTATCTGTATGTCCATCCGTCGCCGTCCTTTCCTGTCTGAGGTGTCCAGAAGTTCATACCCCAAGGAATTGCGATTGCCGGGTAGGTGTTGCCTGTCGAGAGGTTGTATGTCGACATCGTTCCTACCATCGGATTTACGTATTCCACGTAATCCAACTGGCTGGCAGTTTCGCTTGTCGTTGCACCACAGGATACGAAGGCCGCAATTCCTGCGATGCACTGAAGAAGTCTTGGAAATCTCATATGCTATTTGTTTTCAAGTAGTTTAATGTAGTAACCACCTACGACGCTCCTGGCTTTGAAACCTCTGTAGTTAGGCTTGTCCGTGAATACCCAGTCAGACATAGGCACCCTGTCAACGGTTTCATCCATAAACTTCCATACCGGTGCGACCAGGGCCTCAAACGAGGCGCGGTCGGACGCAAGCGTGGCAGTCCAGATTATCCAGTCAGTTTTAGTGTAAGTTTCCCTGTTGTCGAGAGGAAGGCCGTACTCATTCTGGCTTGTGAGGTACCAGGCCGTCTCTTTCTCTGCAACATTCTTGTCGAATATGTTCAGGCCGAGGAGTCTGTCCCACACGAGGTTGTATTTCTGGCTCCAGGTTCCCGGTTTGTCGAATGTGAGTCGGTAGTGGTCACCGTCATCCGCCATCTCAACCCATTTCTGTGCCATCTCTCTGGCTGCCTGAGTATATTCTGCTGCAATTTCGGGTTTTCTTAGCAGATTCGCAAGATATCCGTATGATGCAATTCCCAGAATTGCCTTGACTGACAGGTTGGTATTGTGTGCGAAGTGGCCTGCGAAGTCGTCTGTGCAGAGCTGATTTTCCGGGTCCAGGCCGAAGCTGCGGAGGTAGTCCGTCCAGGCCGTGAGTGTCTCCCAATGCTTTCTGGCATAGTCTGCGCTGCCTTCATACTTGCATACTGCAGCCGTGAGGATGAGCATATTCCCGGCTTCCTCCACAGGCATATCTCCGCCGTAGGTCTGGCCGTTTGCAAGAGGGTAGGTTCCCACGTCGTGTGCCGGGAATGGTTTTGTCCAGCGTCCGCTTTCGGTGTAATAGTAGATGTGGTTCATCAGGCCCTTCGCAAGTTCAGGGTTGTATCTGAGGAAGAGAGGTGCTGAAGGGTAGGTCACGTCGACGGTTCCGATCGATCCGTTGGAGTTGTTTTCCTTCGAGAGCCAGAGAATGTCGCCGTCCGGGGACTGCACCAGTTTGTGGGCGTGGATGGCCTGGCGGTAGGCGAGGGCGCAGAGTTCAGCGTACTTCTGTCCTCCGGCCGCCTTTGCCTCGGCGAACATCTCCCTGTCGAATTTCCTGCAACGGGCAGAGAGAGCCTTGTAGTCTGCCTCAGCCTCGTTGAACATATCGAAGATGGATTTGTCTGCGTTCCTGTTCCAGTATGGGCGGAGGTTCTCTCCGAAGTACTGGATTGAGCAGATGTCATCGTAACCAATCAGGATGTGGTCTTCTTTGCCCAGGTTGACCCTGCGGGCGATTGCCATTCTTCCTGCGAGGTCTGCTCCCGCCTTGCCGGTGAAGGCTTCTCCCGATACGAAGGCCTCGCGGAGGTCGGCTCCTGTGCCGATTCCCGTATTGCCTTCAGGAGTGCAGAGGTAGAAATAGCCCCAGTCGATTCTGTCGTCATCTCCGGAGTGGCTGAGGATGGCCTGAGACTTGGATCCTGCCTTGAGGTAGGTCATACCGTCCTTCTCGATGATTTCAGATTCTGTAGGCTGGCCAGGGGTGTTGATGCTCCATTTAGGCGATGCCTCGAAGTAGATCTCTACATCGTGCTTTCTGCCGTCATTGGCTTTTGCTGAATATGAGATATAGTTCACGGGTCTTGAGACCAGATCAAGGTCTTCAAGCAGAAGAGGAGCCGTGAATGTGAGTTCCAGGTCAACTGGTCCGCAGGTGAATCCGTAGATGGTACTGGTAGCCTGGACATCCGCATAGTTCTGTACTGCCGTCTTTTCAAGGACAGGCTTGCTGTCCACCTGTTTCGTTATTCCAAAGTCAAGGTAGGCGAGTCCGCCGGTATCCTTGCAGGTTGCCGCAATCAGGTTGCGGCCTCTGCGGAGCAGTCCGGCAGGGAGTTCCAGACGTGCTGCCGTATGACAGTTGGCGCCTGTGTTCAGAATTTCGGTTCCGTTTACGTAGATGACTGCTATGTCGTCGTTGCTGTAGCTGAGGAATACTTTTTTTCCTTCAAGATTTTCCTCAATGTCGAATTCTCTTCTGACCCAGATGTCCTCAGTGTCCCATACCGTGCCGCTTGAGAGATAATTCTTCGTTCCGAAGGCTCCTGGTCCTTTTTTCCATCCTGCAGCCTTGTATCCTTCCTCATACCATTTTCCCTGTGGCCTGGTAAAAGTGTATTCTCCAGTCCATCCGCCTTCAGCGGCCATTGGTACGACTCTGGTGTATTCGATTTCTTCCTTTCCGAGGAAGCGGTAAACTTCTCCGTCAACCTTAAGGACTCCGATAAGAGGAAATTCAGCACCTGTCCAGTGTTTTACCGGAGATTCAAAGAGTTTGTCGTCCATACTCCAGGCGCTCGTGAACGGGTCTATCGTCACAAGAGGGTAGGCCGGCGCCCTGAGAGTGTTTCTTTCGATTTCGTTTCGGGTGCAGCCTGCTGACATTGCAGCTGCCAGGCATACTCCCAAAACTGCGTTTCTGAGTTGTCTTTTTGCTTTTGACATCGTTGATTATTTAGGATTGTTTTCTGATTCGCTAATGTAAGGATTTTCTACGAATGTATGAACATAATATTCGAGGTTTGAACATATAAAAGGGAGGATAGGAATACTGCCATCCTCCCTTTCCAACATAAAATCTATTGATGAATTATACTAAGGAATGTAAACTTCGATTGGTTCAGAGTAGTTCCAGCGTCTTGTCCCTTCAGTAGCGTAGTTGATGCGGGCTGCTGCCCTTACATAGACTTTGCGGCCGGATGGAATGGCTCCGTTGGATGAAATCTGCACTTCGGTTCCGAGAAGCTGCTCGAAGGAATTGCCCTCGTAGTTCAGCGAGTTGGACCATCGGTCGTCGCGTGCGCGGTAGCCGACTGAGCTTGAGTAGCTTACGAAGAGCTGGATGTCGGTTACGTTTACGAAGTCGTCGCTGTAGTCGCCCATCGGCTCGATCTTGGTCTTGAAGTCATCAGCGGAGACGTTTCTAGTCACCTTGACCTTTGCGTTTATCTTTCCGCCAGAAGCCTGAGGAATCTCAGTGATTTCCACATTGAGGAATGGTTGGACGGTGAAGTTGACCTCCGTCTTGCCCTTGATGTGGGTGTTTACTGATTCGTCTGCGAGGAGGGATCCGTCGGTGGCTTCCCTTACGATAGGAATGAACGGACCGTCAACGCGGATGTTGTAATCTGCCTCGAAGAGTTTCGTGTTTGTGAATGAACCGTCCGGACGGCAGTAGAAGTCCTGCGGGGTGACGTTGCCTTCCCAGGATGTCTCTATGAGGCGGACGCGGATGCCTTCGGAGCCCTGGTCGGTGAGGACAGGGTTGCCGTTTTCATCTACGACCTTGCCGAAGAGGGTTTCCTCCGGGGCATCGTAATTGTCTATCTCGAAGAGTGAGCACGAAGCCATTGAGATTGCGGCGGTCGCAACGAGTATTGTCTTGAATATTCTTTTCATAATCTTCTTTTTTATCTGTTTGGCTGCTGGTCGATGTACTTGCTCTTGGATACTTCACCTGAAGGAAGTGCCCAGTAGTAATCGACAGGATGGTAGTCATACTCTTTGTCTGCGAGGCACTGGAAGTGCTCGTCGAGGAAGTATTTGCCGGTGGATGTCGAGTAGAACGGATAGAGGCCGCGGAAACGGAATCTGGTGCCGTTTGAGAAGAGGGATGCATCCCTGGTCTCACCCCAGAATTCATCTCTGTTGTCTTCGTCGATTACTCTCCATCTGCGGATATCCCACTTTGATTTGTGCTCGAAGGCAAGTTCCTTGCGGCGCTCCCTGCGGACGATGTTGCGGCTTTCAACCGTTGCTGTAAGGTCGCTCGTGAGGGCATCTGCTCCGGCACGGTCCCTGATGTCGCGGATGGCTGACGTCGCCTGGGCGAGGACATCTTCTCCGTCAACCGTGGTTTCGCCTGCTAGGGCAAGCTCGACACCTGCTTCTGCCACTGCGAGGAGGGCGTCGGCATAGCGGTAGAGGATGAACGGCTGGTCGCTCTTTCCTTCGTGGATTTCTGAATCGGCCATATCAGGGTTGAGGTACTTGCGGAGGTGGAAGCCTGTCACCGTTGCCTCGAAGTCGTGGGCGAATGGTCCGCAGCTGCCGCTGAGCGTCATGTTCGTCTCTGAATCGATGGCGTTCTCGGTACGTGAGTTGCCGATTGAAAGGTCGGCGATTCCGAGTGAGCTGTAGGACTCGGCAGCGTGGCCGTAGTCGTAGTTGGCGATAGGCTGGATGCTGGTCTGGGTGCCCTTGTAGATGCCGTGACGAACCTCGATGAGGCGGTTCTTGTAGTAGTCGTTCGGAAGGATGACATAGGCTCTGAGGCGTGGCTCCGCATTTGCGAAGATGTCGTACGGGCTGTCGTAGAGGATGTAGTTGCCTTCGCCGTAGGTGTCGCCGTCGGTTACCCTGAGCTGACCGTCATCATAGCGTGGAAGACCGTCGAAGAGCTCCACGAAGTCGAGGGTAGGACAGGTTCCTCCTGAGAGAGGGCTGTGCCAGAGGCAAGGTGATGAGTATGCGTCGAGGCCGTGGGTGAGGGTAGGGTATGAGTAGTATCTTACCCAGATGTTCTCGGTGCTGCTTTCGTCGCGCCACATATCCACCATATTCTGGTATTTGTCGGAATTCTTTCTGTAGAGGGAGAATTTGCCGCTGTTCACGATTGCCATTCCTGCCTTGAATGCCTCTTCGAAGTATTTCTTCGATACCTCAGGGGCTTCGCTCTGCTCGAATCCGATGACGCGGTTGCCGGTCTTCTCTCCGATTCCGGTGAGGCGGCCCTGGACATTGTCGTTGTATTTTGCTACCGATCCGGCGTAGAGCATTGCGTCAGCCTTTGCTGCGAGGGCCGTGAATCTTGTGGCGTATCCTTTTGCGCTGGCTTTTTCCGGAAGGAATTGTGCTGCCATATCGAAGTCGGCGAGGATCTGGTCCCAGGTGTCCTTCTCCGATGCGCGTGGCACTTCCATCTCTTCTTTTTCCGTGCTGTATTCTATCGTGCTTGTGGTAAGAGGAATTCCTCCGTAGCGTTGTGCGAGCTTGAAGAATGTGTATGCTCGTACGAAGTAGCCCTGGCCCACGAGTTCGTCAACTACGGCGTCGCCGAGATCGTCCGAGTAGTTCGGGGCCGTCTCGATGAGGTGGTTGGCGTCGTGGATGAGGGTGTATCCGGCTCCCCAGTACATATTGTCTTCGCCGGTGAATGAGTGACAGAGACCTTCACGGCTTACGGCTTCTCCGGTGCCTGAAAGGCCGAATGAGCCGAGCCAGGAGTTGTAGGTCACTCCCCAGGATGCCTGGTATTTGAAATCTTCTATTGGAAGTGTGCTGTACAGGCGGGCCATATAGACCTGGGCTGCGGATGATGATGAAAAGATGTCATCGTCGCTGACCTTGTCTTTTGTAGGACGGTACATATCCGAGCAGGAAACCGTCGCCAATGCTATTCCGATTATTGTGTATATAAATGACTTTCTCATATTCGGACAAGTTTAGAAGGTGAGATTTACACCGAGGGTGTAGGTCTTGTTCAAAGGATACATTCGGCCGTATGAGTCCGAAGGATGCTCAGGATCCACAAACTTGAGCTTGGTGAGCGTGAGCGGGTTGTATGCGTTGGCATATACTCTGAGGGACATTGTCCTGAGTGCGTCGATCTTCGGAAGTGTGTATCCGATTTCTACGCTCTTGAGACGGAGGAAGTCGGTGCTTACACGGTTGAATGACGAGTTGCTCAGTGACCAGTGCCCAGGAAGGGCGTAGTAGCCTGAGGTCCAGGTGAGGCTCTGGTCGTATGGGTCTGTCCATCCGTCGTTGACAGGATGCCAGCGGTCGAGGTACTGGGTGAGGACTCCGCCTGCGCTCTGCTGTACGCCCCATACCTGATGCAGAGGCTCGACATATTCCATTGATCCGAGGGCTGATCCCTGGAAGAGGATGCTGAAGTCGAGGTTGCGCCAGGATGCGTCGAGAGAGAGGGAGTAGTTCATCCAAGGTGTCTGGTCGTAGGCGTATGGATGCTCGTCGAGTCCGTTGATTTCGCCGTCACCGTTCCAGTCCTCGTATTTGTAGTCTCCAGGAAGGGTGGTGCGCTCGGTGTAGATGTTCTGGCCATATGCCCAGATGTCTTCCCAGGATGTGAAGCGGCCTGCGCCTTCGTATCCGAACTGGATGCCCTGGTAGCGGTTGTTGAGGTTGTCGTGACGCCACTTGTCATAGGAGTTGCCATAGTTGCCGTTGCGCAGTGACACTCCGTATTTCTGACGGGTGATCGTGACCATTCCGGTTACGTTGTATGCTACTTCTCCGATTGTGTTTCGGTGTTTGATCTCCACTTCGAGTCCGAAGTTGTAGTCTGATTCTCCGTTGATCACAGGTGCGCTTGCTCCTACGACGGTAGGGAGGTTGGATGTGTCCTGGGTGAGGAGGCCAGTCCTGTGTCTCTTGAAGTAGTCAACTGAGATTCCGAGGAGTCCGTCCCAGCCTTCGAAGTCTCCTCCGATGTTGAACGTCTTGGTCTTGTACCAGGTGTAGTTCACGTTCGGAAGCGGCTGAGGGTCGATGGTGCTGATGAATTTGTCATCGAAGAGGTAGCCTGGCACGTAGCCGTTGTACCAGCCGTTCGTGGATGTCTCTCCTCCGCGGTAGGTGTATCCCGTCATCCAGGCGTAGTCGCTCGGTCCGCGGTCGTCACCCATTACACCGTAGCTTGCCCTGACCTTGAGCTGGTTCACGAAGCTGAAGATTCCGAGGTTCCTGAACCAAGGCTCCTGGGAGATTCTCCAACCTGCGGAGACAGAAGGGAAGATGCCCCACTGGTGTCCCGGTGCGAAATATGATGAGCCGTCACGACGGATCTGGCCTTCGACAAGGTATCTTTCGTCGTAGTTGTAGTTGAGTCGGCCGAATGCAGCCTTGTGCTCCACGTCGCTGTAGTTGCCTCCGATTCCGTATGACTCCTTGTCTCCTGAAATGGAGCTGAAGTATGGATTGCTGAAGAGGAGGCTTCCGAGTACGTTGGTGCTCTCACTGTTGTAGATCTGGTCTTCGTATCCGACGAGGGCGCTCACGGAGTGCCTGCCGAATGCGTGGTCATAGCTGAGGGTGAGCTGATAGAGGTTCTGGGTGCTCTGGAAGTTGGTCTTCTGGAGCTGTGAAGGGGTGCTTCCTCCATACACCTTCATATTGTAGCCACCGTTTCCGTCGTCTTCGTAGAGGTTGTATTCCTTGCGGAAGATGGTGTTGGTGTCGTATCTGAAGTCATAGCTGTACATCGCGTTTCCCTTTAGTCCCTCGAGGACAGGGAAGGCTTTGCCGAAGTCGTAGGAGAGGGTAGCGGAGCTCTGGACCTGCTTCTTGCTGAACTGACGGAATCCGGATACGTCTGCCGTCATTTCCGCAATTGTGTTTTCATCGAGGTCCATTCCCTTGTAGCTGAGCATCTTGCCCTCGGCGTCTGCGTATGCCGGGTAGAGGAGGCCCTGGCGCCACCAGTTCCTGATAATCCAGTCTGATTCGGTGAGAGGCTTGTTCTGTTCGTCAACGTTGGCCGCGAGGTTGATGTTGAGGTTGAGTCCGTTCACTATGGCTGCGTCGAGGTTAGCCCTGACGTTGTATTTGTCGTAGTTGAGGTCGCCGCTCTTGAAGAAGCCTTCCTGGTAGATGTAGCCCATTGACACGTAGTACTTGTATTTGTCGTCTCCTCCGGAGATGGAGATGTCGTGCTGTGTCTGTGGTGCGAAGTTCTGGATGACGAGGTCGTTCCAGTCGGTCGCAGTGCGGGTGCCGTCAAGATATTCCTGGATGAATTCATCTGAGAAGATCGCGGATCCTCCATTGATGTTGTTGTAGGCCATTTCGTTGTAGATGACCATTGCGTCGGTTGCGCTCGCGAGCGTCGGGAGGCCAGACGGGGTCTGCATCGTGAATGAGCCGTTGTATTTTACGGTTGCCTTGCCTTCGGTACCTTTCTTCGTGCTGACGAGGATGACTCCGCCGCCACCACGGACTCCGTAGATGGCCGCTGCCGCATCCTTCAGGACTGACACGTTCTCGATGTCGGACGCGTTGAGTCTGTTGAAGTCGTCAATTGAGCGTGGCACTCCGTCGATGACGACAAGGACGCTGCCGAATCCGCGGATGTCGATGTTGGATGAGTAGGTACCAGGCTCTGAGCTCTTCTGCCATACTCTTAGGCCAGGTACGCGGCCCGTGAGCATATTCTGAGGGTTCTCAGTCTTTGTCTTAACGAGTTCGTCAGAGCCGATACCGGCGATGGCTCCGGTTATAGAGCCCCTCTTCTGTGTACCGTAGCCGACTACGACAACGCTTTCGAGGAAGGTATTGTCCGTCCTGAGGACCACATTGATTATCTGGCGTCCTGCCACCTGCTCTACCGAGGTCTTGAGACCCAGTGCCGAGAATTCGAGGGTGGAGTTTTCAGGTACTTTGATCGTGTATTTTCCGTCGAGGTCTGTTGATGCTCCGACGGTGGATCCTTTGATGAATACGTTTGCGCCGATTACAGGCTCGTTCGTATCATCGCTTACAGTTCCTGTTACCGTTATGGTTTTCTGCGCAAATGCAAGAAGCGGCGTCACCAGCAGCAGGGCTGTCAGGCCTCCCTTTGCAAGGCGGGAAAATAAGGTGTGAAACATATTTTAGGTTGTGTTTTAGTTTTACTTGCTGATATATCTGGACATTACCGCGTATTCTGACGCGAAGGCGAAAACAAACATTCCTTCGAGGTTGTTCTTCGTCCTGTCCTGGTTCCAGCCTACGAGAAGGCTTGACGGAAGGAGGTCTGAATAGAGGTAATTGTCCCAGGCGTAGTCCAGGTTCTGCTGGAAGGTGTCCATATGCTCCTTTGCGGTGCTGTCGTAGTTGACTGCGTCTGCATATCCGCGGAGGAGGACTCCGTTGAACCAGTTGTTGAAGCCGGTGATGTCATAGGAATAATATCCCGCCTTCTGCTGGTTCTTCTTCGCAAAATACCTGAATGTGTTGAGGTTGAGGGCCTGAAGGTCCTTGAGGTAGGTCTGCTCGGTTGTCACGCGGTACAGGTCTGCTGCACCGGAGAGCATCGTTCCGCTGTTGTATGAGATTGCAGGACCGTTCTTGTCTGCAAGGTCAGACGGCTTGCGGTATTTGACTCCGTTTACTGTTTCGTACTGGATGGTTCCACCGATGACAGGTCCGTTGAGGTTGTCCGTATAAACTCCGCTGGCGAGTAGCAGGTTGGCTTTCTGGTAGTCGTAGATTTTCTTGGCGAACATCAGGTAGTAGTCGGATTTGTTCATCTGTTCCGTCTTCCTGGTCGTGCCGTCCGTGGAACTGATGTATCTCCACTCTGTCTTGTCGCTCTTGCCTGAATAAATCTCGGCGAGCCATACCAGAGGACTTACCATAGGGCCGTTGCTGCAGGAATGCTTCGAATAGTATCCAGGTCCCCAAGGAATTCCGCCGCGCTCCTTGCCGTTCTTGATCGTGCAGTCCCATCCGTCGAGGACGTAGGCCGTGAGGTATTCCGCCTCGTCAAGATATTTCTGGTTTCCGGTAAGGTGGTAGGATTCGATGAGTTCGCGGATGAGCCACTGCTGGTCGTCATACACGTTGTCGATTCCGGCTACGCTCGCTCCGTCGGCTGTCTTTGACCTGTTCACTCCGTAAACCGTCCATTCCTTTGTCTGGGTGAACGATGTGAGGGTAAAGGTGCCTCTGTAGTATTTGAGGCCGTCAACGAGTTTCGATAGGAGGCTGACATACCTGTCGTGCCATTCCGAATACAGTTTTGTCTGACCGCCGGCTTTTTCATTGTCCAGGGCTTTCAGGATTGCATTCACTGCTTCAATGGAACTGGTATACATCCAGACACTTCCGATTTCGTTGCCCTGATGAGTTTCGTTGTATGGGTTGTAATACCTGTACATTGCGTAACCGTCTGCTTCGTTGAAGTAGTTTTTGATTCCTGCTTCTGTGAGCTTGATGGCTCTTTCAATGTTTCTCTCAGATGTAGCAACGTTTTCTGTCGGCTCCTCCTTTCCCTTTTCAGGGGTATCAGGAGTGGTATTTTCCTTCCCGCAGGAAGGAAAGATACCACAGGCTGCCAGACAAGTGACTGAAAGTATGATTCCAGTAATTCTTTTCATTAGTCTAATCATTATTTAATTGAGTGTTATATCGTAGAATACGAGTTTCTGTTCTCCTCCACGTGTGTCTCCCTTGTAAACTCCGATACAGATCACGACTTCCTTGTCCGTGAATGCACTCAAATCATAATTGAAGGTAGCATATTTTTCCGGAGAAGAAAGATTTCCGTCCTCGTTTATGAACTTCCAGCATCCGTTTCCGTTCTCGACTGCCTCAGCGCTTACCGCAGTGTTCGATGTCGGCTCTACGTGCGTCACCGTTCCGTCTGTCTGTATTGCAGTAAGTTTCAGGACGGTCGGTTCCGAAGATGAGAAGTTACGTACCCTGAGGGCGAGATTGTCATTGTCTGACGTAATCTTGAATTTTGAGTACCAGTATGATTCAGGGGTATTGTAGTTTGCGTCTATGTCGCTTCTTGTCTTGATGGTAAATCCTTCGGATACAAGAGCTTCGGTGTCCTTGTTCACGTACTGGAAGCCCCACTGTGAGGCGATATGGTTCTCGCACTGGGTGAGCCAGGCGTTGTACATCGGTCCCCAGTTGTCGCGGCCCCATACCTGTACTCCGTCCGGAGTGTAGGCCGTGAAGTGCTTGTTCTCGTTTACCATAAGGGATGATACCATCTCGCTTGTCATATGCCAGCCTTCGAGTCCGCTGACTTCCGTTCCGGTGATGAATGAGTCTCCGTCGACATATGAAGGTGCGAATGTGATGTGCGTGAGACAGAGCTGAGTCCAGTAGTCTCCTGCTGCCCAGCGGTAGTTTCCGATGGCGATGGCGATTCTCTTTCCGACCCAGTTGCTGAGGTCATAGTTGAAGTTGATGTAGTCTCCGCTTGTGAATCCTTCGCTGAACTCCTTCAGGCTTGTCTCAGGCAGCTGCACTGCTTCCGGATCATCGAGGCTGAGATCGATCACCTTCACGTCGAAGTGGGCTGGGCCCTGGTGCGTTCTCGCGAAGATCGTCAGGTATTTGTTGGCTTCGTTGATGTCCTTGATGCCATAGATGAAGGTATCTGCCATCTTTTGGTCTGCAGGGTTGTTTTCCTGGTCGGCCGCCTCGTTGCGGATTCTGAGGGTGATTCCTTCGCCCTGGCCTTCAATGTTTCCGAAGTATTTCCACTGTGCCGAGAGGAACGAGCAAGACCAGTCTCTTTCTCCGCCGCCGCGGCCCCATCCGCCTCTCATCTCGTTGGTGTAGAGGTAAGGCGCTCCCTGCTTGATGTCGTCAAGAGTGAGGGTACGCAGGAGCTCTTTTCCGCCGAGGGAAATGTCTCCGAGGTCGATCTTATGGTCCACGAAGTCGTCCTTGCTGAGCTCACGGGTGATTGTCATAGCTCCGGTCTTGCGGAGCGTAAGGGTGTAGTCCTGGATCGTGAGGTCTGTGAATGTGTAGATTCCGTCGGCTCCGGTAGTCACCGTCTTCGAGCCGATTGATACGGTCACTCCTTCATAAGGTGAGTTTGCGTCACGTGAGTTCAGGACGCGACCTGTGATGATGGCATCAGCCACTTCAAGTACAGGGTTGAGTTCTACGACCCTCGCTCCGGCTGCGTCTGCCGTTCCGAATGCGCTCGCCGGCACTGTCATTCCGACTGTAGCGTATCCTGCCTTCTCGAAGTTTACCATTATTGTCTTTACCGGTACTTCGAGGCTGAAACTTCCGTCTGACGCGGATGTCGTCTTCAGGTCAGTCCCCTTGACGGATATGGTCGCATCGGCCACTCTGTCGCCTCCGGTGTCAGTTACGACTCCGGCGACCGTTCCTGTTTCCGTCACATCTTCTCCTTCGGAGGAGTTGTCGCACGAGTTCATCAGAACAAGTGTTCCCAGTGACATTACAGCAAAGGCTAGTGCCTTTTTCAAATTCATTTGTTTCATAAATGCTTTTGTTGTAATTGGTTGAATTAGTTTTGATTAATTGATTAAATATGTGATTTGGTTATTCGCCATAGCAATTCCTGCATTGATACGACCTTGAATCTCTCCGGCAGCAGGTCCGCGCATTCTTTTGCGGCTGCGGCTGATTTCTTTCCGGAGAATTCGCTCCAGGCGTGGACGCATACTGCCGAGTATGTCTCTTCTCCGCTCTGCTCCTTTTCTTCGATCAGCCTTGCCAGTTCCTGAGGGTCTCCGCCGTTCTCTTCTCTGGTCTGACCCTTCCACAGGTCATATTTGACCGTCAGTACCGGGATATCCTTTCCTTCGGTGTTCCTGCACCATAGTATCTTTCCGTTTCCTCCCGTGTATGGGGAGTATTGTATTACGACGATTCCTTCCAGCCGAGGGTTCGCATCCACGAATGCCTGATATGCTTCCTTCGCTTCCTGTGACAGTACATCCCAGGCTGTCAGCTGCAGGACCTTTATTCCGTGAGCCTGCATATGTGCGGCCGTTCTTCCTGCTATGGTTTTGAGAAGTTCTTTCCTCTGTCCTGTTTTTTCTCCGAACGAATCCGCATAGAAGTATCCGCCTCCGAATGTCTCCATTATGGTGTTTTCGCTTCCGGCCGCTGTCAGAAGCTCGTCATATCTTGCAGGCGCCAGCTCCGCCATCGCCTGGCAGGCAAGGCCGTAACCCATCTTTACGGCCCTGCTTTCAGGCTGCTGATAGAAGTTTTTCTTGAATCCGTCAGACATTGTCCATTGATAGTTGTCTCCGTCGGACAGGAAGAATGATATATAGTTCATCTTATGTTCATTATCATTCTCTTTCTCCTTTTCCAATGACTTCAACTCTTCTGAAGGGGCCTGGACCGTGCTCTGCCGGCTTCTTGATCTGGCTGATGTGAGAGGGTGGTTGTAACTCCAGTCCGCGGCCAGCATCAGATGGCCGTAGGAGGATACCTTTCCGACAAATTCGTCTTCTCCGAATTCTCCGCTTTCCCATCCCAGGACAGGGGAGGCAGGAGAAAGCCAGGACAGAACTTCGTTGAACAGTGTGCTGTTCATTCCGCCTGATGTCGTCCCTCTCTTCTTATTTATATTGATGACAAAAAGATGATTGCATATTGAGAAGTTACGCAGCTGGGCCGTACCTACCGGCATCACCACGAGTGCATTGTTCCTGCATCTGTCGTGGAATTCGTCCCACGCGTCCTGTGTAGTCTTTTCCCTTGCGTCATAGAGCAGCGTGCAGCCGATATTCCTCACGCGTTCTTCGTCCTTTACATCTACTATCACGCCCTGAGATATATGTGCTGCCGCTGATGTCGCAATTGCACTCTCCGGATTTGATCCGATGTCGGTCAGTATGTAGCCCTTCACGATCTTTTCTTCGTCTTTGATCTCAGAGAGCAGTGCATATGCGTCGTCGCTTTTTATTCTTCTTCCGAGATGAGCCTTGCAGTTCTCATAGGATTCCTGCCCTGTGTCTATCCAGAGTCCTTTGTCTGTCCTGCCTTCGGCAAGCGCTCCGTTTACCAGACCCGCAAGGGATTCGCACAGCAGCTGGTATTCCGGGCCGGAGGTGTTGTACCTTGTGCATACCCAGTATGATTCCGGTGTGACGGGGAATTCAGGCATATAGAATTGCTCCGCTTCTGAAGATCCTGACACGTCCTTGTCGCAGGATATAAATAGAGCCAGAATCAGGGCTGAAATTAGTTTTAGTGACAATGCTTTCATTACGTGATTATGTGGTTTAATCGTGCGTTTCGAAAGCAAACTAAATGTGAAGGGATTAACAAGGCGGTTAATTAACCCTTAATCCAAAATTTTTTTTGGTTAATCGATTGATTTTGCTGTAATTTTGTTTCATACCACAGAGCACTTATGAAACTTACCAGAACTCCATTTATCAGGTTTAGAGCCCTATTTTGTATAATTATTCTTGTTTTGAATGCTTTTTGCGCCTCTGCTCAGGGTCTGCATTTCCGCGGAATGGATTATCCGATTGACGAGAGGACCAGCTTTCTTGTGAAGATTCCTTCCAGGATCAATGATTGTCTTGAATTGGATTTTGATGTCCGCTTCGACAAGGACAGTGATACGGGGTATATTTTCAGAATCTGCTCAAAGAATGGGGATGACGGATCCGGTCTCTGTCTCTTTTTCGACAGTATGTCCGATTATTATAATTTCAGGACTATCTGGGAGGGCCATCGTTTTCTGACCAATACTGATATCCATAAGTCTGAGATCAAGGAGGGAGAGTGGCTCCACGTCAATTTCAGGGTCTGTCCTGATGAGGATGCCATTTACCTCAAGCTGGGAAATTATGAAGCCAAGGGGGACATTGATCTTGATTATACAAGGCCTTGCATTTATTTCGGAAAGAGCGAATACAGGATTGACGTGCCTTCTTTCAGTATGAAGAATCTCCGTACGGTGGTTGATGGCAGGGAGGTGTCTTTCGCTCTCAATGAGGATTCCGGCTCTCTCGCAAGGAGTTCTTCTTTCAAGATCAGGGGTAAACTGGATAATCCAGAGTGGCTTATGCAGGATAGGTTCCGTTGGAAGAAGGTCGCATCCTATTCTTCCTATGGCTTTCTTACCACTGGTTACGACCAGGCTGCCCACGAGGTGTATCTCATTTCACGTGATTCCCTCAGGACCGTTTCTCTGGGAAGGGGTGGAGTGCATTCTTTCCGTACTGCTGGCTCAAACCCTCTGCCTACTTTCCTTGGCACCAGTTTCGTTTCTCCTAGGTCTGACGGCTATTATTGCTATGAGGTCTTTTATGGACGCAATGAGGAGTATAACAGGTCCAACGGCACTCCTACCGCTGTCTTCCTGGATAAGACCAGTCTTCAGTGGACCCCGTTGTCTTCCCAGACTCTTCCGATGCAGATGCATCATCACGGTCAGTCCCTTGATTCTGAAAACAATCGTTTCCTGATTTACGGAGGCTTCGGCAACAGGTTATACAATGGTAGTTTCTATTCCTTCTCCCTTGATGACAATTCCTGGTCAGGCCCTGTTTCCATCGGTGGGGACAAGCCTTGGCCAAGGTATTTCTGTTCTATGGGCCGGGATGAGAAGACCGGAAACCTTTATCTTTTCGGAGGTATGGGCAATGAGAGCGGAGACCAGATTGTGGGCCGTCAGTATCTTTATGATTTCTTCAGGGTGGATCCTGATACGATGGAGGCCGAAAAGCTCTGGAGCCTTCCTTGGGAGGGTATGAATGAGGTTCCTGTCAGGAGTATGATTCTTCCTGGCGATGGTTATTTCTATACTCTTCTTTATCCTGAGAGCCTTACTAATTCAGAACTCAGGCTCATCCGTTTTTCCATTGAGGACGGTTCCAAGGAGGTTTTTGCAGATGCCATTCCTATCAATTCGGACAAGATTCTCACCAATGCCAATGTTTATTTCGACCCTGTCCTCGGGCAACTCGTGGCCATTATCGAGGAAACACGGGATGACATCAGTTCTGTAGTCCATATTTATACTCTTTCTTTCCCTCCTGCCATCCAGGGGCTTTCTACTGTCGCCAAGCAGAGGCTCTCGCTCATTGCCGTATTGATTCTCTGTCTTGCCGTCCTGGGTACGGTCGTATTCTTCGTTGTCCGTGGAGCAAAAAAGAGATGGCGTCTCAGGGCTTCCATTCCTGTCACCGCCCTCGTATCCGAGTCTCCGAAGCCTGGCTCTATCCTGATGTTCGGGCATTTTGCCGCCATTGACAGTGATGGCAATGACATCTCCGTCGCGTTTACAGAGAAGGTCCGCCAGCTGTTGTATGTCATCCTTTACGAGGGTGAGAAGAATATCAGTTCCCGCAGGATCAGGGCTATTCTCTGGCCTGACAAGGAAGAGGACAAGGCTAAGAATATCCTCGGCGTCACGATGAATAAGCTCCGCAAGGCCCTTGACAGAATCGGTGACGTCAAGGTTATCTTCGAGGACAATCATTTCATCCTCAGCTCCGGAGATTCTTTCCATTGTGATTATCTGGAGTTCTTCCGCCTCATCCGTTCAGAGTCTCCTGATATGGACAATTTGATCCGTCTCCTTTCCAGGGGTAAGTTCCTGCAAGGGGAGACGGATCCTATGTTCGATAAGATGAAGGAGGACGTTGAGAGGCGTGTTTCTCCTATTATGGCAGCCGAGATGCATCGCCGCTTCGAACTCAAGGAGTATCAGAATGCCATTACTTGCGCTGATATTCTCAGGGATATCGATATCCTTGATGAAGATGCCCTTGCCATCAAGGTCAGGTCACTCCGTATCCTTGGAAAGGAAGAGGAGGCCAGGCGATGCTACCAGTCTTTCATTTCTGATTACAAGAAAGATTATGACGAGGAATATAAGCTTGCCTATGAGCAGATTATCTCATTGTAATCTTTTATCTGCTTTCTGCCTTCAGATTACTGCTTCTTGATCCAGGCGTCGAGCTTGGCTGCGGCCTGAAGGCCTGAGGCCATCGCACGGACGACGAGGGAGGCACCGTTGGCAGCATCACCCGCAACGAATACGTTGTCTGCGAAGTCAGGCTGCTGAGGCTTGAGGAAGCCCATAGCGAGGAAGACGATCTCGGCCTTGATGATCTCAGGATCGCCGGCAGGGACCATAATCGGGCGGCCTCCGTCCGGATTAGGCTTCCAGTCGATAGGCTGGACCCTGACGCCGGTGAGCTTGCCGTCTTCGCCGAGGAACTCGAGGGAATTGATATTCCATCTTCTGGTGCAGCCCTCCTCGTGACTTGAAGTAGTCTTGAGTGTCCTAGGCCAGTTAGGCCAAGGATTGGCTGGGTCCTCTGGACCTACGGGAGGCTTAGGCATAATCTCAATCTGAGTTACGCTGAGGCAACCCTGACGGTGTGCCGTACCGATACAGTCGGAACCAGTGTCTCCACCACCGATGACGAGGACATCCTTGCCCTTGCAGGTGACGAGGTCGGCCTTCTTGAACTCCTTGCCGACGAGGATTCTGTTCTGCTGGCTGAGAAGCTCCAGTGCGAGGTGGACTCCCTTGAGCTCACGGCCTGGGATGTTGAGGTCGCGGGCCTGAGGCGTACCTGTGGAGATGACATAGGCGTCGAAACCGGCAGGAAGCTTGGTGACGTCGATCTCCTTGTTGTATTTGAACTCTATGCCCTCAGCTTCGAGAACCTTGAGGCGGCGGTCGATGACAGCCTTGTTGAGCTTGAAGTTAGGAATGCCGTAGCGGAGGAGACCTCCTGCAGCTTCGTTCTTGTCGAAAACGGTGACGGTGTAGCCCTTTCTGTTGAGCTTGTATGCTGCGGCGAGACCTGCAGGGCCTGCGCCGATGACGGCAACCTTCTTGCCGTTGCGCTCAGGAGTGGCGACCTTGACATATTCCTCCTTGAAGGCGATTTCCATAATGGCAGCCTCGTCTTCGCGGTTGGTGGTAGGCTCGTGGGTCGTGAGGTTGAGAACGCAGGCCTTCTCACAGAGGGCAGGGCAGATACGGCCCGTGAACTCCGGGAAAGGATTGGTAGCGGTGAGGAGCTTGTAGGCAAGTTCCCACTTGCCCTTGTAGATCGCATCGTTCCACTCAGGAGGTCTGTTGCCAAGAGGGCAGGCCCAGTTGCAGAAAGGAACGCCGCAGTCCATACAGCGTGAAGCCTGTGCCCTGCGCTCGGTTGTATTCAGAGTCTGCTCGACCTCGGAGAAGTCGAGTACGCGGTCGTGAAGCGGACGGTATCCGGCTTCCTGGCGTGGTATAGTCAAAAATGCTTTAGGATTTCCCATTTTGCTTTGCTTTTTGCGTTGTACGGTACTGTTAATAGTCCAGCTCTATGCTGCTGGCCTTCTCCTGAAGGGCACGGAGTCTCTCCTCCTGGAGGACTCGCTTGTACTCGATAGGAATAACCTGGATGAAGTCTCCGATGTAACGGTTCCAGTCATCGAGCATAGTCCTGGCGAGCTTGGAACCAGTGTAGAGGTAGTGCTCGCGGATGAGCTCGTGGAGTTCCTTGCGGTCGGAAGCGTCATCGACAAGGTTGATCTCAACCATATCCATATTACAATAGAAGTCGAAATCGTGGTCCTTGTCCCAGACATAGGCGACACCGCCGGACATACCTGCGGCGAAGTTTCTGCCGACGCTGCCGAGGACGACGACGCGTCCGCCGGTCATATACTCGCAGCAGTGGTCACCTGCGCCCTCGACTACGGCTGTGGCGCCGGAGTTGCGGACTGCGAATCGCTGGCCTACACGGCCGTTGACGAAAATCTGGCCGGAGGTGGCACCGTAGAGACCAGTGTTACCTGCGATCATATTATCCTCGGCAGGGAATGAACTGCGGGCAGGAGGGAGGATGGCTATGCGGCCGCCGCTGAGACCCTTGCCGAAATAATCGTTGGTCTCACCCTCGAGCCTGAATGCGATACCCTTTTCGAGGAAGGCACCGAAGCTCTGACCTGCGGAACCCTTGAACTTGACATTGATAGTGCCGTCAGGAAGTCCTGCTTCACCATATTTGCTTGCAACCTTGCCGGAGAGCATAGCTCCGACGGCGCGGTCGGTATTCTTGATAGGATAGTCAAGGGTAATCTCATCCTGCCACTCGATAGCAGGTTGAGCCTCCTTGATGATCTCGATGTCACGGACGGAATCGATCTCGTGATGCTGCTCCTTGGTGCAGTATAGAGTCGTGTCCTCGTGCTCCTCCTTGAAGAGAAGCCTTGAGAAATCGAGGGTAGCGGCCTTGGTATTCTCAGGAATGTCCTTCTTGAGAATGAGCTCAGTGTGGCCGACGATATCGTTGAGGCTTGTAGCGCCCATCTCGGCGAGGTATTCACGGACCTCCTGTGCGAGGAAGGTGAAATAATTGACGAGATACTCGTACTTGCCGCGGAAATGCTTGCGGAGCTCCTCATCCTGGGTAGCGACACCGGTAGGACAGGTGTTGAGGTTACACTTTCTCATCATTACGCAACCGAGAACGATGAGAGGAAGGGTACCGAAACCGAACTCCTCGGCACCGAGAAGAGCCATAAGGATGACGTCGCGTCCGGTCTTGACCTGGCCGTCCACCTGAAGGCGGACATAGCTGCGGAGGCCGTTCTTGACGAGAGTCTGCTGAGCGTCGGCAAGACCGATTTCAGGGCTGATGCCGGCGAAACGCATAGACGATGCAGGTGAGGCACCCGTACCACCCTCGGCACCTGAAATAACGATCAGGTCAGCCTTGCCCTTGGCAACTCCGGCGGCAATCGTGCCGACGCCGCTCTCTGCAACGAGCTTGACGCTGATGGCAGCCTTAGGATTGACATTCTTGAGGTCGAAGATCAGCTGTGCAAGGTCCTCGATCGAATAGATGTCGTGGTGAGGCGGAGGAGAAATGAGGGAAATTCCAGGGATGGAATTACGGGTCTTGGCGATGATCTTGTTGACCTTGAAGCCAGGAAGCTGTCCGCCCTCACCAGGTTTTGCACCTTGGGCGACCTTGATCTGGATTTCCTCGGCATTGACGAGGTATTCAGCGGTGACGCCGAAACGGCCGGAAGCCACCTGCTTGGTCTTGCTGGAAAGGCTGATGCCGTCAACCTCCTTGTGGTAGCGCTCATTGTCCTCGCCACCTTCACCGGTGTTGCTTCTGGTGCCGAGCTTGTTCATCGCAAGGGCGATGGCCTCGTGAGCCTCGATGGAGAGGGCTCCGAAACTCATAGCGGAAGCGACGAAATGCTTGACGATGCTCTCAACCGGCTCCACCTTGTCGATGTCAATGGCGTTGCCGCGCTTGAAATCAAGGTAATCGCGGAGGAAGATCTTCTCCTGCTTGTTATCTACTGCGGAGGTAAACTCCTTGAACTTCTTGTAGCTGCCGAGCCTTGTGGCAATCTGGAGGGAAGAAATCGTCTCCGGATTCCAGGCGTGGGCGATACCGTCCTTGCGGTAATGGAACTGACCTGCGTTAGGAAGGAACTCATTGTTGAAATCCTTGGCGTAGGCAGCGTCGTGAAGCCTGATGGCATCACGGGCAATCTCCTTGAGGCCAACACCGCCGACGGTGCTGATCTCCGTACCGAAATACTTCCTGAGCACATCCTCGCCGAGGCCGATGCTCTCGAAAATCTTGGCGCCGCGGTAAGAACGGATGGTGGAAATACCCATCTTCGCCATAATCTTGAGAAGACCCTTCTTGACGGCCTTTATGTAATTGGCTTCGGCAGTCTCGTAGTTGAGCTGGACCTCACGCTTGCGTACGGCCTCGTCGATGATGGCGAAAGTCATATAAGGGTTGAGGGCTGAAGCACCGTAGCCGAGGAGGAGGGCGGCGTGCATAGTCTCGCGGATCTCACCGCTCTCGACGATGAGGGCGGTCTGGACACGCTTGCCGACGCTGATCAGGTAATGGTGAACAGCGCTGACGGCGAGCAGCGAAGGAATGGCTGCGTGAGACTCGTCAACGTCGCGGTCGGAAAGGATGATGTAGTTGACACCTTCGTCCACGCACTTCTCGGCCTGCTGGCAGAGATTGTCAAGAGCCTGCTCGAGATTCTTGCCGGCCTGGTCGCCCTTGTCGGAAGCGTCGAAGAGCATAGGAAGCTTTACGGTGTTGAAACCCTTGTAACGGATGTTGCAGAGGATGTCGAGCTGGGCGTTGGTGAGGATAGGATGAGGGAGGCGGATCATCTTGCAGTTCTCCTCGGAAGGAGAAAGGATGCCGGTACCTACACGTCCGATATATTCGAAGAGAGACATAACGTTCTCCTCGCGGATTGAGTCGATCGCAGGGTTGGTGACCTGCGCGAACTGCTGTCTGAAATAATTGAAGAAAATCTGAGGCTTCTCGGTGATGACGGCGAGAGGAGTATCATTACCCATAGCGGAAGTAGGCTCGAGGCTCTTCTCACACATAGGGATGATGGTTCCGTCCACATCCTCGGCACCGAAGCCGAACATAGTCTCCTTGCGGAACATATCCTTGACGGCATTGTCCACGTGGCGGCCGCTGCGCAGCTTCTCGAGCTGGATACGGTTCGTAGAAAGCCAGTGGCGGTAAGGATGCTCTGAAGCGAGCTGCTCCTTGATTTCGCCGTCATAGTAGATCTTGCCTTCCTGGGTGTCGATGAGAAGAATCTTACCAGGCTCCAGACGACCCTTTTCGGCAATCATCTGCGGCTCGATGTTGAGAACTCCGACCTCGGAAGCCACGATCATCATACCGTTCTTGGTAATCTCGTAACGGGCAGGACGGAGACCGTTTCTGTCGAGCAGACCGCCGGCGAAGCGACCGTCGCTGAAAAGCAGGGCGGCAGGACCGTCCCAAGGCTCCATAAGGATTGAATGATACTCGTAGAAGGCGCGGAGGTCTTCAGAAATCGGGTTCTTGCTGTTGAAGCTCTCAGGAACGAGGATGGACATAGCCTGAGGAAGGCTGAGTCCGCTCATAAAGAAGAACTCGAGGACATTGTCGAGGCTCGCAGAGTCCGACATATCCTTCTGGAGAATAGGGGAGATGCTTGAAATATCTCCGAGCGCACCTGAATTGAGGACGCTTTCACGGGCTTTCATCCAGTTGCGGTTACCGCGTATGGTGTTGATCTCACCGTTGTGGCAGAGGAGACGGAAAGGCTGGGCCAGGCTCCATCTAGGGAAGGTGTTGGTAGAGAAGCGGGAGTGCACGAGGGCAAGTCCGCTGGTCAGCCAAGGACTGGTGAGGTCAGGGAAATACTCGCGGAGCTGCTGGCTCGTGAGCATACCCTTGTATACTATATTCTTGTTGGAGAGAGAGCATATGTAGATGTCATCGCTCCTCTTCTCAATATGCTTTCTGATTACATAGAGCTTTCTGTCGAAAGCCTGGTCCTCGAGATACTCCTTGCTGGTGACGAAGATCTGCTTTATGGCAGGCTCGACCTCAGCCGAGGCAGCGCCGAGACATTCCGAATTCGTAGGAACCTCACGGACGTGAGAGAGGGTGCAGCCTTCGGCTTCAACCTCTTCCTTGATAATGTTAAGAAGGCTTTCCTGCTTGTCGGCTTCCTTGGGGAGGAAGACCATACCGGTTCCGTACTGACCCTTCTCAGGAACTGGAATTCCCTGGAGGAGGATGAACTCGTGAGGAATCTGAATCATAATTCCCGCACCGTCACCGGTTTTTCCGTCAGCGCCTTCGGCTCCACGGTGTCTCATATTCTCCAGGACCTGGAGAGCATTCTCAACAAGTTCGTGACTCTTGTTACCGTGGATGTTTACGACCATTCCGACTCCGCACGCATCGTGCTCGTTCGCCGGGCTGTACAATCCTTTAGACATAGACATATTGATTGAAAACTATATTGTTCGCTACTAACTTTCATCCGCAAGTTAATAAAATTTTTTAATAGTGTTCAATAATGTACCCAGTTATTTATTCTAAATAAAATAAAAACGGCCCCGTAGGGCCGTGTAGGTTAAATTTTAGGGTTAAAAAATATTTTTAAAATTTTTTACTTAGTTCTGTTTTGCCTCGGAATTCATCTTTTTCAGTGTCTTTTTGATGTCTTCCCTGATCTTGTAGCAGGCCGGTCCGAGGACGGAACCGTGGGTGAAACCCTCCATCTCGAACAGTTCCACAGGGTGACCGAGATATTTAAGGATAGAATGAAGGTGGAGGTTCTCTTCATATCTGGCGAGCATCTCAAGGTCACGGCCTCCGGTAATGAGCATAATCGGAGCACCTTCCTTTCTTGCACGGTTCACCGGAGCGAATTCATCGATGACCGGAATGTCCGGATCGAGATTTCTCTCTCTTCTTATAGTATAATGAGTCATACACTGGCCGCTTATTGGGTAGGACTTTACGATTCTGTCGGCATCCACTCCATAGGCCTGAAGGTATTTCTTGTCAAGCGTCAGCATAAGGGCGAGGTATCCGCCGGCAGAATGGCCTGAGATGAAAATCTTGTCGGGATCCCCTCCGTATTCTGCGATATGCTTGAAAACCCAGGCGAGGGCCTCGGCAGAATCCTCGATGTAGGAAGGGCAGAGGGCTCTAGGATAAAGACGGTAGTTGACGCAGACTACGGCGTAACCTTGATTGCGGAACTCGTCCAGAAGATGCTTGTTCCCTCCGGTGAGTCCGCCGCCGTGGTACCAGACCAGGGTGGCGAAATCTTTGACATCCTCAGGGTAGTAGATGTCGAGTTTGCATCTTTCGAGTTTGTATTCGTCCTTTTCGTCTTCACTTACATAGGAGATGTTCTCCTTAATTCTGTAGCCCTTGTCTTGCGGAAAGTTCCTGGACTCCGCATTCAGAGTCCAGGAACCGCCCCCTAAAATAACAGCTACTGCCAATGCTATAGCTCTAAGTTTCATATGTTTGATTTTATTTGACAGTTACTCCGTCAGCCATTTTGTACATCTGGGGAAGATCGTTGCAGAAGAAGGTATTGTCCATCTTGTACATCTTCACGAAATCTTTCTCGGAAGGATGTCCAGGGTAAACGGAGAAATAATGTTTGTCACTCTCGTCAGAGACATACTTGTTCCTCCAGGTGACCACGAGGCTGACGCGTCTTCCGGTGAGAGGAGCGTGGATGTTGACAGTCCAGTAGTCGGTGGCCTTGAAGCCTTCGACACCAGTCTCGGTGACGCCTACAGGTTTCTTTTTGTTTTCGGACACCTTTGTGATCATCTTGAGGTTGTTCACGAAGACCGTGTTGTTTATGCCTTGGTAACAGTCCATTCCGACGAAATCCACGAAATCGTCACCAGGCCAGCGGAAATAGAAATCCTCCTCGGTCTTGGAAGAGTCCATCTGAGGAGAGATGGCGTAGATCAGGTTGTGGACACCCTTGGTATCGCGGAGATACTTGACGGTGAACTGCCAGAGGCTGATGAATTCCTCCTTTGTGGTGCAGGAAGATCCCCACCAGGACCAGGTCTGGGTGTGCTCGTGATAAGGACGGAAGATGATAGGGATGAGCTTGCCGTCCGAGCCCTTCAGATTCTGGAAGACATCTGCAAGACGGTTGAGCCACTGGACATACTTTTTGTGGGTATCCGAGGTCTCATCGAGGATGGATGAAACTACCGTATTGTCTGAATTGTCCCAGGAGTCCTCTCCGGTAAGAGGGTTGTTGATATGGATGCAGCAGATTATGACCATACCTCTGTCATAGGCCTGCTTCATAAGCTTGAACTTCAGGGAATTCTCTGCCATAGCCGACTCGGTGGAATATCTGTCGTCCATCATCTGGGCAAGGTCGAGGCTGTAGACGGCAGGGTAGTCGCCGCAGACGGCCTTGGTATCGGAGCCGCCTTCCTCGCCGTACCAGTAACGGCCGTACATAAGGTCGTCGTGGTGGCCGAACATAAAGCCGCTTTTCTGAATGGCCCAGAGATTGGAATACAGGGCCTTGGTCTCGGCGGTTGCGTTGGGGTCAACCATAGTGAGGGTTACCGTCTCTTCCTTATCTTCATTTCCTTTTTCAGGAGTTGTGTCGTCTTTGCTGCAGCAGCAGAACAACATAGGGATGACGGCGAAAAGTAACGCCAGGGATTTATAAGATTTTTTCATTTTGTTTATTTCATATCGGTTATCAGCACGAAACTTTCGGCAGGGACCGTGACAGTGAGTCTTTGTCCCTCAATGCCTTCCAGGACGGGTGCAGGGGTTTCTCCGTCCCATTTCAGGTTATTCTCCTGATAAAGATACATTTTTGCATCCTTAAAACAATCAGGAAGATTCACCTCGAAGAATTTGTCTTCCTTTGAGAGGTTGACTGCGGAAAAAGTCATCCTGCCGTTCTTGGTCGCAGCGCAGATGCGGAACGACTTGTCGTCAGGAGCCTCAGTCTTGAGAATGTCGCATCCCTGAGGGAAATAGCGGCACATCAGAGACCAGGTATAGTAAGGAGTCTTCACCTTCTCGAGCTCAGGATCATTGAAAATCTCTTCTCCGAGAATGTTCCAGAGTCCCCAGATCTTCACGTCTTCAGGCTTGCCCGAATCCCAGTTCGTATGCATCGCGTCGTCGAGCATCCAGAGGGCTACTCCGGAAAAACCGTTGTTCATCACCTCCATAGCCAGAAGAGGCAGGTCAAGTCCGTAGAAATAATCCCCGCAGAGCATATTGCAGTCGGAACCCAGGGTGAAAGGGCAGTCTTCAACCCTCTTCCAGTATTCCTTCGCG
>JAILCZ010000024.1 GCA_024689985.1 Bacteroidales bacterium
CCGAAACTCTTCTCTATGCCTTTTGCCTTTATCATAACATCACAAATTTATCATATTTTTTTTGCTTTTTATGAAAAAGGGCTTACCTTTGCAATCCCATTCGGGAAATACTCGGGGTGTGGCGCAGTTGGCTAGCGCATCTGGTTTGGGACCAGAGGGTCCTGTGTTCGAGTCACAGTACCCCGACAAAAAAAGAGAGACAAGTTTCACTTGCCTCTCTTTTTCGTTTATATCCGTTCCCGGATTATTCCTTTACGGAATCCGGGAACTTGATGTCAAGTCTGAATTTAGGGTTTGCAGGAATGGTATGCTGGCCGTAGGCAATCTTCCACATCTGTTCGATAATCTCAGGATGCTCGGCAGCCACGTTTTTCGATTCGCGAGGATCGGTGCTGAGGTCGTAGAGCTCGAACTTGTCGTTGCCCTTCTTTACCTGCTTGAGAAGACCCTTCCAGTTGCCGAGACGGACGCCGACCCAGCCCTTCGAACCAGGGAACTCCCAGTAGAGCCACTCGTGGCCCTCGGCAGTCTTGCCCTTGAGCATAGAGCTGAACGAGATTCCGTCGTTCTGAGGCACCTTCTTCGCCTTCACGCCTGCCACGTCGGCAAGGGTAGGCATCACATCGGTGAATGAACCGATGCGGTCTGAGACGGTTTTCTCGAGATGGCCTGCCCAGGAAACGATGAACGGCATACGTACGCCGCCCTCGTGGAGGGACGACTTGCCCCAGCCTTTGCTGCACTTGAAAGGCTTTGCGCTCTCGAAGTACTCCATAGGAGAATTCGAGTTGCAGGCAGGACCGTTGTCAGAGGTGACGATGATGATGGTATTCTCATATACGCCGAGCCTCTTGAGCTCTTCAACAAGCTTTCCGACCTGGGTGTCGATGTGAGTGACCATTGCGGCATAGGTTGCGTGCGGGTAGCGGTTAGGGAAATAACCCTCGCCCTTCGTAGGCTTCTCGTCGCCGAGTTTGTTCACATAATACATCACTTCATCCGCAGGAGCCTGGACGGCGCTATGAGGAACGGTGGTGGTCCACATCACGAAGAAAGGCTTCTTGGCGTTCTCGTCAATGAAGTTCAGCATCCTGTCGAAGCATACGTCAGGGCTGTATTCCTTCTGGGTGTATTTGTCATAGCTTCGGATGTCCATAGGGTCTGCGCCCTCGTCGAGCGGAGTGCCGAGAGGAAGCAGTTCGTTGTCAAGATAGACTCTGTGGTCATTCTCCCAGAGGAACGGCGGATAGTAGGTATGGGCCTGACGCTGGCAGATGTATCCGAAATAATAATCGAAGCCGAGCTTGTTAGGCGTACCGTCAGATCCAGGATAGCCTACACCCCACTTTCCGACCATAGCGGTCTTGTAGCCGGCCGTCTTGAGGACTGAGCCGAGGGTAGGGGTGCCGGCCTCGAGAGGATACTGGCCCTCGAGGGAAGGATCGGCGAGCATTGCCGCGTGGTTCCAGACATTGCCGCGGGACTCGAGCTCATCATTCGCACGGATCTGCGCGTGACCTGAATGGCAGCCCGTAAGAAGGCCGCAGCGGGAAGGAGATGAGAGTGGAGCCGTGGAGTACATATCCGTGAAGCGGATTCCGTGCTCTGCGAGGGCGTCCATATTAGGAGTCTCGATCTTTTCCTGGCCGTAGCATCCGAGATCCGCATATCCGAGGTCATCGAAAAGCAGGAAGACGATGTTCGGCTTGTTGTTTTTCGCTTCTGCTCCAACTCCGAGCGCCGCAAGCGCTGGCACTGCGAGGAGTGCTGTTTTTGTCTTGTTGTTCATTGTAGTTCTATATTGTTATTCCATTTCTTTGGTAATCGGTTTAGGACGGGTCATAGTCTCTTCGTATGTAATTGCTCCGTCGCGGGTCCTGAACTCCCTGACGACGAGAGGCTTGTCTGCAGACCTGGCCGTGACCTTGAAAAGATGCCTTGACTTGGCAGCCCTTCTCTTTGTATTGAGAAGAAGGTATGGGTCAGGCTCGTGAATCTTGGTGACCTTGAGTTCCTTCTTGCCCTCGTAAACCCTTAGGATATGTCCAGGTCTTTCCATCCACCACTCGATATAGACCTGATTCTTGTGCTCAGAATCAATTTCATTCATATCAATCGTGCGGAAATGCTTTTCTCCGAACTGACTGGAGTAGTAGTGGTTTTCCCTTTTGCGATTGCCCGTGAAAGTCGTAGTGTAGAGGCCGGAAGCCTCACCGTCGTTGCTTATTAAGCGGTCAGGGGACGTCGTCCACATAATACCTGAGAAGGCCGGAAGGATGACCTGCCTGAATTCAGGATAGACGACGTTTTCGATGAACTGCATCCTGTGGGAGTGGCCGTTCTGGATGTGGACCCTGCCGAAGCGGCGGAACATCGTGTGGAGGGAATCCATCTGCGACTTGCGGAAGAGGGTGCCGGCCCTGTTGTCGAAGACGATTGGGGCGTGGACGCAGAGATAGATGTCGGCCGTGTCGGCGAGGAAGGAAAGGTCCTTCTCGAGCCAGGTCATCTGGTCCTTGGTGAAGCCATAATTGTAGGAACGGTCGCCGACGATTCCCTTTGAAGGCTTCATCCTGTCGCTGACGACGTTGCGGTAAATGATGTCGTCCATAAAGAGCCAGTGCTGACCGCCGATGTTCACGGAGAAATACTCCGGTCCGAGGACCTTGCGGTAGAGATGTTCGGCATCGAAGTCGGTGTTGTCCGTCCTGACGGCGCCGTCGTTGTCGTGATTGCCGGAGACACTGTACATAGGGCCTTCAACGCCCTCCTTCAGAAGAGTGTTGTAGGCATCTTCAAGATTGTATTCACACTGGTACCAGTAAAACTCGTGGGAGAGGTCTCCAAGCTGCATAATATAGACCGGACCTTCCTTGCGAAGATCTGCCAGACGGTTCTTCAGGGCTGGAGCCGCGGTTTCGTGGAAGAATTTCAGATCCTTTCGCTTGGGATCATTCGTAAGGTGAGCATCCGTGAAGTAAGCGACACTGTATTTGCTCTGGTCTTCCTTCACAAGTTCGAAATCGTGAGCCTCGGGACCGGTCACATTTCCGTCAAGAGAAAAATAGAATGATGGCTGCAAGCTATCTTTCATTTTGGCGACATAGCCTGATGGAGTAGAAATGAAGACGAAACCCTGAGGCTTGAGACTGAAAAATCCATATTCACCATTTTCGTCCGTCCTGACGATGTTCACACCATCGGAAACCTGGACACCGGCAACGCCCTTTCCTTCACAGGTCACCTTGCCTGACAGAATCACGGGTTCTTTCTCCATCAAAGCCTTGCCCTTCTCTATCTCCGGAAGATAATGTGCCTTGAAATCATCCCAGCTGTAATATGGACCGCTGACCGAATTCAACGGCAGTTCAAGATTCTTCTCATTGAGCAGCATCTTGAAGATGACCTTGCCAGCCTTGTTCCTGTAGAAGACCATACGGATATTCGAAGCCATCGGAATATTATAATTCTGCCAGATATCCTTGACGGCCTCAGGATCGGAAGCAGTGTCACCCCAGCAAGGGACGTGCATAAAAGCAAGAAGAGACATAATGCATCCGTCGTGGCCGAAACGCAGACAAGCGGCCTGACTACCCGAAGCGAGGTCTTCGTCAGTCTTGGTAATGAAATGCTCGAGCATATCCGCCGTTGCGGCAGGACTGCGATAATAATTCACCTGATTGTTACCCCTTACAATATAGAAATAATAGTTTTCTACCTCCCAAAGGGCGAGGATTTCATCCTCGGTGAAGAAATTCCAAAGAGAAACACCTTCAGGCACGCACTGCATCGAAGCGGCAAACGTATAGAGAGATCTCTCGAAATCGGTTGCTGACTTTACGGCCTTGGGATCAGTAAAGAAGCGGGAAACAAAAGCTTCAGGCTGCAGTTTGACCTTTATGAAAGCATCCTGAACAGGTTTCCAGTTTGCTTTCGATGCATTCAGTTTCCTGTCAAATTCCGACCTGTAAGGATTTCTGGAAGAATAAGGATTGAGGAACTTGTGCACTTCGTCGCTGTAATCAGAAGTACATTCAATACCCCTTGATGCAAACACTTCGAGCTCCGCTTCCATACTGCGTACGACACGGCTTACGCCCGTAGAATATGCATCGATTTTCTTTCCCTTGCTGAACACGGAAGGATAGTCTTCGAGCATCCTGAGGGCGAGGTCCCTGTGCTGCTCAATTCCGACTGGAGTAATATTGCCTCCATTCTTGCTGACTTTGGGGTAAACTTCGCTTATGACCGAATAAAGGTTTTCGCCTTCCGCCGTAAGCAGACCAGACTCCTTGGCGCTGGAAAGAGTCTTCCAGACCAAGTCATACGGATGATTCTCAAGGGCATACCTCGCTCCGTGACGGGCGTAGGTACTGAGATAGACAGGCTTGAATCCCCTTGGGGCAGGAGTGAGGTCACGGTCCGTAAAAGGATCCACATACATCACTCCGGCAGCCTTGTCCACATCTGCTCTGATAACATCGTAAGCCTTCTGTGCGAAGGCATCGACAGTGAATGCCGCGACAAATAACGCGGCTATAATAATTTTTTTCATACTTTCTTTTTACCTGAAACACATATCAGGAATGAAACCGTTCCACCGATCAGACACCACCAGCTCCAGGCTATGTAGGTCTGACCGAAAAGCTGCTTCTGGAACATCAGAGGCAGGATGATTGCGACACCGGCCAACAGGGCTGCGATGACGCTTCGGTTGTTTCCCCTCTTCGTGAAAATTGCCGTAAGGAAAACTCCGATCATACCGGCATAGGCGAAACACATAACGCCCGTGGTGAAATCAACGAGGTTGAGGCCCGACTGCTGCTGCATTACACAGGTTACGATGGCGAAAGCCGTCAGGCACATTCCCATCAGTATCACCATCTTCTTTGATGCGGCGATCTGGTCTTTGTCGCTGCCTTCCGATTTGCCGGACTTCTTCTTGAGAGGGAAATAGATATCGGCAACAAAACTCGAGGCCATAGAATTTATGGCGGAATTGAAACTTGAAAGGGCGGCAGCAAGAAGACCCGTAATCATAAGACCACGGATTCCTGCCGGGATATTGTTCTTGATGTACTGAGGGAAGATATCGCGCGCATCCTTGAAGAAACTCGTGCCCGAAATCATTGCCCCCTCTGCATCGTGAGTGTATTTCACATAGAGAAGAAGACCGATGGACAGGAAGATCATAACTACGGGAAGAACAAGAAGCTGGGCGCTGACAAGAGACCAGCCAGCCTTCTTGACATCGTGACAGGCAAGCTGACGCTGCACGAATTCCTGGTCCGTAGTATATTGGCAAATCTTGAAGAATGCTATGCCGACCATACCGCCAAGGATAGTATAAGGCACATCAAAACGGATGCTCGGATCGAACATCTGAATCTTGCTTCCGCTGGTCCATCCGGCAGGGGTCTTCACGGTGCCGCCGTCAGTAAGCGTATGCCATACTTCCGAAAAAGGGATATCGTTGATATCGGCAATCAGAAGGCCCAAGGCTACAAGAGCCGTAAATATCATCAGGATTGTCTGGAAAGTATCGATATAAAGCAGACCCTTGATTCCCCCTAGCATCGTATAAATCGTAGAAACGACTCCAAGGATAATGATGCTCCAAATCAGGAACTGAAACTGGATGCTTCCAAAAACGATGACCGAAATGGCAATTGCGGCTATGAACAACCTGGAACCAGATGTGAACAACTGTCCCAGGAGGAACATTATCGAGTTGGCAGTCTTCGAACTTTCTCCGAAACGGTCGCCGATATATCCATAGATTGTGATCGTCTTGGCGTTATATAGTTTCGGCAGAATAAGGGCGGCGACAAGGCAGCCACCGAAGATGGAGCCAATGAGATTTATAAGATATGTAAGATTGGTGTTGAATCCAAGTTCCGGAGAGCCGACGAATGTTCCCGCACTTATCGTCGTACCTGTAGCGGCGATAGCGACAAGCCATCCGGGCATAGACCTTCCAGCGACGAAATAATCTTCAATATTTTTATTCTTCCTTGAAAAAAGAAATCCAATTGTCACAAGGGCAACCAAAAACAATGCGACTATCAACCAATCTATAAACGACATTTGCTACTATTCTGTGGTTAAAGTCCAAAGATAGGGTTTTTACACGAAAAAACGGGGCTTGTCCAGCCCCGTTTGATTTTCTTTTTTTACTACTTGTGAACTACTCTGTCGCGAAGCTCAGCAAGTTTTCCACTGTTCCAGCGGTTGGTCGTACCTACGAGGTAGCCGGTGATACGCTGAAGAGTGTCGATGTTGTGTCCGTGGCAATGAGGACATTCGGTAAGACCTTCCGTAGCATCTTCGTAACCGCAGTCAAGGCAGCGGTTCCTGTTGTGGTTCACTGAACCGTATCCGATGTCGTACTTGTCCATAAGGTCAACGATGTTCATAATTGCCTCAGGATTGTGGGTAGCATCTCCGTCGATCTCTACATAGAAGATGTGGCCGCCACGCTCGAGGTTGTGGTAAGGAGCTTCAACCTCAGCCTTGTGCTTAGGCGTGCAATGGAAGTAAACCGGTACGTGGCTTGAGTTGGTGTAGTAGTCCTTGTCGGTAACGCCAGGGATGATTCCGAATGTCTTGCGGTCCATCTTGGTGAAACGTCCTGAAAGACCCTCTGCAGGAGTTCCGAGGACTGAGAAGTTGTGCTGGAACTTCTCGCAGTACTCGTTGATCTTGTCACGCATAAAGGTGATAATGCGAAGACCAAGCTCCTGAGCCTCTTCAGACTCTCCGTGGTGCTTGCCGATAAGGGCGATAAGGCACTCTGCAAGTCCGATGAAACCGATACCGAGCGTACCCTGGTTGATAACTGACTCAATAGTGTCGTTAGGACCGAGTTTCTCGCTGCCGACCCAAAGCTTGCCCATAAGAAGAGGGAACTGCTTTACAAGAGCCGTCTTCTGGAAATCGTAACGCTCGTTGAGCTGCTTTGCAGCGATGTCAAGGACATTGGAGAACTTGTCGAAGAACATTGCAAGTCTCTTTTCCTTATCCTTCTCTTCCATACACTCGATGGCAATACGCACGATATTGACAGTGGTGAATGAGATGTTTCCTCTTCCGATGGAAGTCTTCTCTCCGAAGCGGTTTTCGAAAACTCTGGTACGGCAACCCATCGTAGCGCACTCGTATTTATATCTCTCAGGGTCGTCAGCTCTCCAGAGCTCGTGATGATTGTATGGAGCGTCAAGATTGATGAAGTTCGGGAAGAAACGGCGGGCCGTTACCTTGCAGGCGAACTTGTAGAGGTCATAGTTTGGATCCTCAGGGAGGTAGCTCACTCCCCTCTTCTTTTTCCAGATCTGGATAGGGAAGATGGCGGTAGCACCGTTGCCCACGCCTTCGTAGGTGGTATTGAGGATTTCACGGATGATACAGCGGCCTTCGGCAGAAGTATCGGTACCGTAGTTGATTGATGAGAACACTACCTGGTTGCCACCGCGTGAGTGGATGGTGTTCATATTGTGTACGAAAGCCTCCATTGCCTGGTGAACACGGCCGACGGTCATATTGATGGCGTGCTGGATGGCTTTCTGCTCTCCGCGGAGGCCGGTAAGGTCTCTCTTGATGTAGTCGTCAATTTCGACGTTCTTGAGAATACTGTAGTCAACACCCTCGAAGTCTCCGATTCTTGAGATTTCCTCCTGGAAAGTCTTTCTTACATATGGTGCAAGATAGAAGTCGAATGCAGGAATTGCCTGACCACCGTGCATTTCATTCTGGACTGTCTCCATAGAAATACAAGCGAGAACTGCAGCCGTCTCGATGCGCTTTGCAGGACGAGACTCACCGTGGCCGGCCTGGAAGCCCTCGTTGAGAATCTTGTCGAGAGGGTGCTGGAGGCAGGTAAGCGACTTGGTAGGATAGTAATCCTTGTCGTGGATATGGATGTAACCATTCTTCACTGCGTCATAAACGTCGTCAGAAAGAAGGCTCTCGTCCACGTAAGTCTTCGTAGCCTCGGATGCGAACTTCATCATCATACCTGCAGGGGTGTCGGCATTCATATTCGCATTCTCGCGGGTGATGTCGTTTGCCTGTGCTGCGATGATGTCGGCGAAGATCTCGCGGGTCTTGGCCTTGCGGGCAAGGCTTCTCTTGTTACGATAAGCGATGTATCTCTTTGCAACCTCTTTTCTCGGGCTCTTCATAAGCTCGAGTTCGACTGCATCCTGGATATCCTCGACGCCCATCTCCTCCTTGTTCTTCTTGGAAATGGTATCGGCAATCTTTGCCGCAAGAACTATGTCTTCTCCGGCGTCAGTGACGGTCATGGCCTTGAGAATCGCAGCGACGATCTTCTGATTGTCAAAAGGTACGATTCTACCGTCTCTTTTAATTACTCGCTTAATCATAATATGGTCAGTTTTTATAAATATTTTATTTCATCAATGGGCGACAAACGGACGCAGCCGGCATTATCTGTCGATTGCATATTTTCTTATATCCGAGAATTGTGGTTTTAGAATTCAGACGGATCCCCCGTCGTCGCTTATGCAAATATAAAATGCCACTTCGAGTTCTTCAAGAAATGCAAGTAAAAGTTATTAACAATTTACGAAAAAACCTGTTAAGTCATTGACTAACAGGTTTCTATAGAGGTATTTAATTTAGAATAATTCTAATTAGGTTAACATCTTTGTTACACCGTTGTGAATAAATCGATTAGCCCACAACCCAGACCAATACGTGGCGGTCGAAGGTAATATACTCGAGTTCGTGCTTCTCCGGATAACCGTCCTTGTCCGTGAAAGTAGCCTCGATCTGTCCCTCTTCCTTGAAGCGGAAACGGTCGACTTCGATCTGCTCGGCATAATCCACATTGTACTGGGAAATGAGTTTGTAGATGGCCTCTTTCGCGCACCAGTAGATTGCGAGGTGCTCGTTCTTTTCCTTGCTGTCATCGACGTCCTCGACATCCTCGATTTCGTCGTCTGACAAAGCCTTCTTCTCCACTACGGAGAAATCCCTGTCGAGGGACTCGATATCTATGCCCACGTCTTCGTTGTCGTTGAGGATGACGGCCACATAGTTCGTGGTGTGTGTGATGCTGATATTGGTGACGCTGTTCTCAAGATAAGGCTTGCCGTTGTCGTGATGGCTGAGATAAACCTTCTCCTCGAAGAGCTCGTTGAGGAGTGCCCTGACCGCAAGACGCTGCTTGCGGAGCGATTCGTTCTTGATGAACGAGATCTCTTCCATCTCGTCCGTAGGGGCTGCGCTGAGCGCACGTAATTCTTCTTCCGTCTCTTCTACCTTCCAGACGGCGATTTCAGATTTGTCTTCTAGCTCTTTTCTAAGATAAAGTGCCATAAAAAATTTATTAGTTCCAAGCCTTGCCCTGCAGATGTACACACGAAAACTCGCAGCCGTACGGAAAACTCCGTGCGCCTGGTAGCGAAAGTTATGTTACATTGCCGACAGCGGATCCTCAGAAAGTGAGGCCGCTGAATAATCTAGATGAGTTACTGGACTGGGAGGCTCCATAAATAAAGTCACTGTTCAATTGTTGCAAATATAATGATTATATGGAATAAAAAAAATTAAGCGCCGAAAGTCAGGCTTCCGACGCTCAAAGATATAGATTGAGATAATGTTACTTTCTCGCGAGCACCTTCTTGGCAGCGTCTGCGATGTTCTTTGCATCGAGACCGTAAGCCTTGAGGAGTTCTGAAGGAGTACCGGTCTGACCGAAGAGGTCCTTGCCGTTGATGAACTCCATCGGAGTAGGAACGCTTGATGCGAGGACGCCTGCGACGAGTTCGCCGAGACCGCCTGCCATATTGTGCTCCTCTGCTACGACCACTGCCTTGGTCTTGATTGCGGAAGCGATGATCGCCTTCTCGTCAAGAGGCTTGATGGTGGCGATGTTGATCACCTCGGCGCAGATTCCCTCAGCTTCGAGGGCCTCGGCAGCCTGGAGAGCCTCCCAGACCATATGTCCGGTTGCGATGATAGTCACGTCCTTGCCTTCGTTGAGCACGTCAGCCTTGCCTATTTCGAAAGGCTTGCCTTCCTCTGTGAAGTTAGGAACTGAAGGGCGGCCGAAGCGGAGGTAAACCGGGCCGTCGTACTTGGCAGCCGCGATTGTGGCAGCCTTGGTCTGGTTGTAGTCGCAAGGGTTGATGACCACCATATCAGGAAGGGCCCTCATAAGAGCGATGTCCTCCATCGTCTGGTGGGTCGCGCCGTCCTCACCGAGGGTAATGCCGGCGTGTGAAGAAGCGATCTTTACATTCGTCTTGCCGTATGAGATTTCCTGACGGATCTGGTCATAGATACGACCGGTCACGAACTCTGCGAACGAGCCGATGAAAGGAATCTTGCCGGTAATGGCAAGTCCAGCTGCAGCGCCAGCCATATTGGCCTCGGCGATACCGCACTGGAAGAAACGCTCAGGGAATTCATCCGCGAAAGCGTTCATCTTAAGTGAACCCTTGAGGTCGGCAGTAAGAGCAACGACTCTTTCATCTGCCTTGCCTGCCTCATAAAGACCGGCTCCGAAACCGCTACGGGTATCTTTCTTACCTGTATCTGTATATTTCTTCATAATAGTCTCCGTTTAAAAGTCACCAAGAGTTTCCTTAAGCTGCTTCATAGCCTCAACGCACTGCTCCTCACTAGGAGCCTTGCCGTGCCACTTGCAGGTACCTGCCATAAAGTCGACGCCGTGACCCATCTCAGTCTTGAAGAGAATCATCGTAGGTCTTCCTGTGCCCTTGTTGGCCTTGGCAGCCTTGAATGCTGAGAGAATTGACTCGAAATCGTGGCCGTCAGCTACGATTGTGTTCCATCCGAAAGCCTTCCACTTGAGTTCGAGGTCGCCCTCACCTGCTACGCTTTCAACCGTACCGTCGATCTGCTGACCGTTCCAGTCAGTGATGGCGATAAGATTGTCGAGCTTGTGATATACGGCGAACATACCTGCCTCCCAGATCTGTCCTTCCTCGCTTTCTCCGTCACCACAGAGGACATATACGAAATTGTTGTCCTTGTCGAGCTTCTTGCCGGCAGCTATACCAGCAGCGGCAGAAAGGCCCTGTCCGAGGGAGCCGGAAGCCTGTGTGATTCCAGGAAGTCCCTTCCTGATTGAAGGATGTCCCTGAAGGCGGGTTCCGAATTTACGGAAAGTAGCAAGCTCAGAAACAGGGAAATAACCTGCCCTGGCAAGCACGGAATAATAAACAGGAGTCATATGACCGGCCGAAATGATGAATACATCCTGATTCTTGCCGTCCCTTGTCCAAGTTTTAGGATCCTGATTCATGACCTCGAAATAGAGAGCGGTCATGATGTCGGTAGAGCTGAGAGAGCCGCCCGGATGTCCAGACTGTGCGGCGGTGACCATCCTGACGATGTCGCGCCTTACCTGGCTGGCGGTATTCTGCAATTCTTCAATTGTTGCCATTGTATATATTTATTGATATTATATTCCTATTTATTAATCCCTTCGGATTGGTGCACCACTGGTTTGCGGGAGCAAAAGTAGTAATATTATTCCGGCTTTCCTATAGAAGACCGTCAGGAAGAGTGACCGGTAACGCAGTTTTTCTCACCACCGGCATCGAAGCGTCCCACTGGCGCAGAATATCTGAAAGTTCCTTCGCAAGTTCCTTCACCTTCTCCGGGTATTTCCCGGCCACGTTGTGAAGCTCGCCGATATCCTCCTTGAGGTTGTAAAGCTCAAGTGCACCGCTCCTTACGCCAGGGATGTCGGACATTGCGGCAGTAGATTCCACAAGGCCGCGGCCAGGATCGACGCTCTGTCCTTCGACTGCATTCATCATTACATAGACGAGTTTCCAGTCACCTACGATGATGGTGCTGAGGAAGTCCACCTCAGGCTTATAGACGACCTTCCACTGATGAGGATAATGGAAGACTACCGGTCTTTCCATCATCTTCTGCACGGCCTCAGGCTTTGCCTTTCCGGTAATGTACGGAACAAGGCTCTCTCCGTCAACCTCCTGCACGGTCTCATACTTCTTGATTCCGGCCATATCGAGGATGGTTGGGAAAAGGTCCTCAGGAACGGTCGGGATGTCGAGCCTGCTGCCGGCCTTGGCCTTGCCCGGCCAGTAAACTGACATCGGCACGCGGATTCCGCCCTGGTAAACCGAGCCCTTGCCCTCACGGAGAGGGGCGTTCTGGGTATGGAGAATTCCTCCCTTGGACTTGACGTCTGCGTTTCCGCCGTTGTCGGCCATAAATATTATTATGGTATTGTCAGCGATTCCCTTCTCGTCAAGGAAGTCGAGGATGTCGCCAAGGCTCTTGTCCACGCCTTCCACCATAGATGCGTACTTGCTCTGGCCGTTATCCTGGCCCATATCCTTGTACCTTCCGAAGAAACGGCTGTCCTTCTGGATCGGAGTGTGGGTTGCATAATGAGCCATATAGAGGTAGAAAGGCTCACCCTTTTCGACAGGATATTCCAGGGTCCTGAGAGCCTCGCGGGTCAGGGCCTCGGTAAGGAAGATCTCCTGTCCATAATACTGGGTCATATCCTGAACGGCAGACATATTCCATTTCTCCTGGGTGTTTCCGAAATTCTCGGTACCGAGATAGCTCTTCGGAAGACCGGCGTTGGTTCCCGAGACATTGACCAGGAAGCCCATATTGTATGGCGTCGAACCCGGAGTACCGGAAGAAGCCCAGTGGGCCTTTCCGACGTGGATAGTATAATAGCCGTTGTCGCGGAGGAGCTGGACCATAGGAGTAGCGTACTGGGTATCGTTGATACCATCAACAGGGCTGATTCCGTTAAAGTTCCAGTCCGGACGGCGGAACACGTCATCGTCCTTCTCGCCATATACGGCAGCGCCATTGGCTCCGCCCACGGCATCGCTTGGTTCATCCTTGGCCATTGAAGTCCAGTTCGTGATATGCGAATGCACCGGACTCATTCCGGTCATAATGCTGGTTCTGGTCGGAGTGGAAACCGGGCAGGCATAGGCGTGGGAAATGGTCACTCCCTTTTCCGCAAGGCGAACCATATTCGGAGTATGGAACCTGAGGTTGTTCGGGTAGGTCACTCCGTCATAGGCGACCTCGCTGTCAGCCCATCCATAGTCATCGACCAAAAAGAAGATAATGTTTGGCTTATTTCCGGCCATAGCGACCGTCGGAGCCAACAATCCGGATGCGATTATCAGTTTTCGATTCATATCACAAATCTTTGGACCATAAAGATACAAAAAAAGGCGGCCGGAATTACTTCCGACCGCCTTGAATATGTCAATAAGACTAGAGGTTTGCGTTGTCCTTCTTCCAGTCAGCGACTGCAGGAACGATTCCGAGGTCAACAATCTCGTCACGCATCTTGCAAAGGTGAGCGTAAGAAGCGTCGAGAGCAGCCATTTCCTCAGCTGTTCCCTCAGGAAGAGTGAAGTGAACACCAGTAGCGTCAATCGTAGTAGGCATAGCCATCATTACGTTCTTGTACTTCTCGGTGTTTACATATGTACCAGCAGGGAGGGTGAACTTGTCACCGCCCATAGCAGCCTCGATCATCTTCACTGCGTTGTATGCAGGACTCTGGAATGATGAACGTCCACGGAGCTTGATGATTGCTGAACCACCCTGGATAGTATCCTGCTTGATCTCTGCCATTCTCTCGTCTGAGAGGCCGAGCTCCTTGAGTGACTTGCCGTTAACCTTTACTGCAGAAGCGAATACTGCCATCTGCTCGCCGTGTCCACCATAAGTGTGTGCTCCGGTAACTGCGCTCTGAGGAACACCGAACTCCTTAGCGAGGTTGCTCTGGAGACGGGTTGAGTCGAGAGCTGCAAGTGAAGTAAGCTGCTCTGGCTTGAGGCCTGAGTGGATAAGAGCTGTAAGAGCTGTTACGTCAGCAGGGTTGAAGATAACTACGACATGCTTTACGTCTGGGCAATACTTCTTGATGTTGTCACCGAACTCAGCGGCGATCTTGCAGTTACCCTTGAGAAGATCCTCACGGGTCATACCCTCCTTACGAGGTGCTCCACCTGAAGAGATGATGTACTTTGCATCCTTGAATGCAACGGCTGGGTCAACTGTGTAAGTAACGTTTGCACCCTCGAAACCGCAGTGATACATCTCCTCGCAAACACCGTGTACGCCTGGCTCGAAGATATCATAGAGACAAACGTTAGGAGTAAGACCAAGCATAAGAGCTGTCTGGGCCATGTTAGAACCGATCATTCCGCCGGCTCCGACGATGGTCAGTTTTTCTTCTGTCAAATACTTCATAATATCGAAATTTTATAGTTGTTCTATTTTCGTCGCCAAATATAGCAATTTCTTTCGAGAGGAGACTCAATTATTCGACCATTTTAACCAAATATGAACCAGCCCCGTACTCCTTGACGGAGTCAGAGCCAGGGAGGATCACACAGGCCGTTTGTTCAGCACAGGAAGGACGAATGAGCCGTCCGGCAATAGATGTGGTTTTATGACCTCAAGTTAAGAAAAACTACACTCTTATTCAATCAATTCCCAACGGATTGCGCTTGTCCAGGAAGCGGAAGGAAGCCGCTTCCGCAAGATGAGGAGGAAGGATGTCGTTCTCCTCCGCGAGGTCTGCTATCGTCCTTGCCACCTTCACTATTCTGGATACTGCCCTGGCTGAAAGTCCCATCGTATCAATCAGCCTTGAGAGCAGGGTCTTGCAGTCTTCCGTAAGCCGGCAATATTTCTCAATCTGCCTCGGATTCATCTCGGCGTTTACGAAGATCGGCTCGTTCACGAACCTGTGCTTCTGGACTATCCTTGCCTTCAGCACCCTTTCCGCTATCTCCGATGACGGCTCAGCCATCTTCCTTTCAACCAACTTGCCTGCCGCGACAGGATGCATCCAGACCTGGACGTCGATTCTGTCCATTATAGGGCCTGAAAGGCGGCTCAGATAACCGGCTCTCTGCCCCACGGTACAGATGCACCTGTCCCCTTCCCCGTAATATCCGCAGGGGCAAGGGTTGGTAGCAGCCACCAGAATGAAGGAAGAAGGATAAGTAACCTTGCTCTTGAGCCTGGAGATCGTGATCTCCCTGTCTTCCAACGGTCCGCGCATAGCCTCTATCACGGAGCGCGGCATCTGTGCGAATTCATCGAGGAAGAGAACGCCGTTATTGGCAAGGCTTACCTCCCCCGGGCATATATTCTCCCCGGACCCTCCTCCGAGAAGAGCGGTAAGAGACGCGCTGTAATGAGGGGCACGGAACGGCCTCTCCCTCATAAGACCATAGGAGCCTCCGCCCTTGCCGGCCACGGAGTAAATCTTGCTGGTCACAACTGCTTCTTCCCGGCCCATCGGAGGCAGGATTCCAGCCATAGCCTTTGCCATAGAGCTCTTGCCGGAGCCTGGAGGCCCTATCATAATCATATTATGTCCGCCGGCCGCCGCAATTTCCATTCCCCTCTTCGCTCCATCCTGACCCATTATCTCGGCAAAGTCCACCTCTACGTGCTGCTTGTGGTTGCGTCTTTCATTCCGGCTCTCCTTCCGGTACAGGTCGGAATTTCTGGCAAGCAGGTCCGACGAGTCGAACACCTCCTCCAGAATTCTCACCACATCATCCATCTTTGTCACCCCATAAAGATTCACATTGTCAATCTCAACGGCTTCCAATGCCGATTTCAGAGGGAGGATCACTCCTTTGAGGCCCATCTTGGAAGCCATCTCCACAATTGGCAGGGCTCCCGGGACATCTCTGACCGACCCGTCCAGACCAAGTTCTCCCATAACGAGATATTTGTCCAGATTCGGAAAGACGGCCTGTTCAGACGCCGCGATTACACCAAGGGCTATCGGGAGGTCGTAGCCGCTGCCTTTCTTATGCATATCTGCGGGCGCAAGATTGATCACAATTTTCTTTCCGGGAATATGATAATCAAGGGATTGAAGGGCCGTTATCGTCCTCAGGAGGCTCTCCTTCACGGCCACGTCAGCCAATCCAACGAGATGAAGACCGATTCCCGTAGTAATGTCGATCTCCACTGTGACCGGAACGGCATCGATTCCGACACACTTCGCACAGTTCACATAGATAATCATCACTTGTTCACGGTTACATCTATAGATACGGCGAATCCATTGATATTCACCTTGGTAGTGTCGCCGTTATGCCAAGTAACGAATCCTTCAGTGCCCCACTGGAATGCCACATAAGGTTTGCCGTCAAAGTAGGTAGCGCAACGTGGAGAGACGAACCGTCCCATATAGCCATATGAATCCTGCTTCTTCAGGCTGCCTATCGTCACCTCTCTGCCTACCCAGTCGCACTCGATGAGCCCCAGTTCGGATCCGTTAGGATAGAAATAGCATTTTCTGTCAATAATTCTCTTGACAAGGCCGCCAGCCGTCCAGATCACGGTGTTCGAGGTCTTCCTCGTGACATATTCCAGCCCCCTGACATACACTGTCTCCCCTACCTGGAAAATCTTGCAGTTGCCGATTTTCTGGTTCCTGGTTCCGGTAAGAAGTTTCTGGCTGCCGTCAATTATCAGACGGACGATGTCCCTGTCCGACGGATTCCTGCCGACGATGAACACGCGGCCGTCGCAGACCCTTATGTCATCCACCTCTTCAACCTGGGCATCGACCTGATAGACCTTGCCGTCCTTCCAGATTGAATAAGTCTTCTTCTTGAAACCTCCGACCTTGTCCTCCTCATAGAAGCAGAAACAAAGCTGGCCCTGCGATTCATACAAGGCACCCGTCTTGGATATGGAATCATACATATCTCCATAGACCTTTCCGATTTCCGAACTGAACTCTTCGTTCCCGTTCTTCAGGAGAATGAAGCCCTTGCCCTTGCGGTTGCTGGCAAGAGTCCACAGAGTATCTCCCTGCATAAGCATTCCGCTTATCATATGCTGACCAGGCCAGCAGGCCACCATCTGCCCGTTCTTTTGCAGGAAGGTATTGTGCCCGTCATACCAGTCCGAATAGATGGCTCCGTTCAGATACCTGTTCATATCCTCGTGGGAGCTGATACGGAAATTGTCTCCAGCCGGTATGGAGAGCTTTTTCTCTCCGTTGCAATACAGCTGAATCACGGCATCATTGTAACCGCGCAGGCTGTCGATTCCCCAGTTGTAATCTTCTGGAAAGGCGACGGCCGTCACCCAGACCGCCGTATCCGGGAGGGTCTTCGTGACCGTGGTATCCACTTTTTCCTTATGTCCCTGAGATCCGCCGTCGGAGCGCGGGCGTCCGAATTCAAGAAAGTCGGACTCACAGGCCGCGGTCAGGACTGTCACTGCCGCGGCAAACAATATTCTGAAGTTTTTCATGCAGCAAATATGTGAATCCCCCGGCCATTCCGTACCCCGCTTCTGAAAAATAGCGTGGTAAAAGGAACATTCGTGTAAAATCCGTTTGGGAATTGTCGAATTCCAACAAATAAGATTCAAATTGTATTATTTTTGTAGATAGAATCGTGCTATGAAAATTAAGACCATAATTACAAGTATCATACTCTTCGCCCTGTCGCTGACAGCCATCGCACAAGATGACAGCGACCGGAACACCGATGCGTTTTTCGCGAAGAGCGTGCAGAGATATGAGGACGGAAAATATGCTGAAGCAAGGACGATGTTCAAGCAAATCGTGGAGAAACATCCAGGCCACGATGCTGCGTGGTATTACATCGGCCAGTGCGATATGTTCCTGAAGGAATACGAACTCGCGGCCGTCGAATTCAATAAGGCCATTGCCATCGACTCGACCAACTACTGGTATTATGACAGACTTTCGTTCGCATACGCATACCAGAAAGACAACGACGCGACAGCCCTCGTCTGCGAGAAGATAATCAAGAAATTCCCGAAGAGATCAGAGGCTTTCTACCGACTTCTGGACATTTATCTTTCGGAAGAGAAATACGACAAGGCCCTTATGGCCCTCGACAACGTGGAGTCTTCTGACGGACAGAATGAGCAGACCGTCATCACCCGCTATCAGATCCTGATGAAGCAGGACAAGAAGCAGGAGGCGAAGGACGTTCTGGTAAAATACAACAAGAACAATCTCAGCCTTGCCGTCCTGGGCGCCCTTGGCAACCACGAGATGAATGAATACAACGATTCGCTCGCCCTGGCTTATTTCAACGAGGCTCTCTCCATCGACAGCGAATATAACTACGGTCTTCAGGGGAAGGCCGAGATCTACAGGATGAGGAGAAACTATGACGAATATTTCAAGACCCTGCAGAAATTTGTCGGAGCCGAGTCAATCCCTTCCCAGGAAAAATCAGAATACCTCAATCTTCTGATGCAGAATATTGATCCGAGGTTCTTTACGATGTTCCACGACCAGATGGAAACGGTGATCGACAAGACCGTCGAATTGCATCCTAAAGATTCCCTGGTCATAACGAATGCCATAAAATTCAACTATCTGACAAATAACAACGGCAAGGCCATTGATTTCGCAAAACAGCTCGTTGACATCAAGACTGACCAGCTGTCCTCAACGTTGCTGCTTGTTCAGCTTATGCAGTCAGATCAAAGATGGCAGGAAAGCAAAGATGAGCTGGACAGCGCCCTTGTCTCCTATCCGAATGAACCGACTTTGCTCTTCTACAAGAACACGTCCTGTTATCAGCTGAAGGAGTTCAAGGAATGTGAAAAATGCCTCGAGACCATCCTGTCCGTAACTCCTGTGGATACCGTTTCCACCCCGGAAATCCTCAGTATTCTTGGAGAGGTTTACTGGAGGCTGAATGACTCGAAGAATTGTTTCAAAGCCTTCGAGATGGTCCTGAAACTCAAGCCGGAGCACGACCAGACTTTGAACAACTACGCATACTTCCTCAGCGAGGTGGGCAAGAAACTCAAGAAAGCCGAGGAAATGAGTTACAGGACGATAGTCAGAAACCCCGACAATCCCTATTATCTTGACACCTATGCCTGGATTCTACATCTGAACGGCAAGGACAAGGAGGCCAAGGTCTATTTCAAGCAGGCAATGATGTACGGAGGCAAGGAAAGCAAAGTATCCTGCGATCATTATGCCGAGGTCCTGGAAGCGCTGGGCGAAAACGAGCTTGCCTCATATTATCGGATGCTGGCAAAAGACAATGATGAATAGACGTATTCTGCATATCCTGATTTCGTTTGCGGCCGTCATACTGATGGCTGCTCCTGCCTTTGCGCAGAACACCTCCGAGCAGGAAAGCCGCAAGGCAAGGCTGGAGAAGGAAATCGAGATTCTGGACAACCAGATCAGGCAGAATACGAAAAAGCAGAACAAGGCCCTTTCAAGCCTTACCCTCGTCAAGAAGAAAATCGCCTCGCGTAACGAACTCATCGCGGAGAGCGACAAGGAAATAAGAAGGATCGAAGACTCCATCAAGGTCAAGCAGGGTGAGATTGACATACTCCAGGCCCGTCTGGACACTATGTCATTCTATTACACCCGTCTTGTCAAGAACGCTTATAAGAACCGCGACGCAAGAGTATGGTATATGTACATTCTCGGCAGCGAGAACATCGGCCAGGCATTTCGCCGCTTCGGTTATCTCCACAGCCTTTCACAGCAGATGAACACCCAGGCCAAGAAGATAATGGCCACGAAGGACGAACTGATTGAGAACAAGGCACAGCTGGAGAGGATGAGGACGACGGCCCAGAA
>JAILCZ010000040.1 GCA_024689985.1 Bacteroidales bacterium
GACTACAATACTCTCCGTATTTAACTAAAAAAAGAGATGGGATATACTATGATAAAAAAATACCCTTAATACCTACTTGGAATAAAGAGATAACTGAAAAAATATATATATATAGAATAAAGAAAAACAATCGATTCAGAGCCCCTGGTTCATAACACTGCTCTCGGAAACCTTCCTCGGTGCAGAGACATTAGACAATCATGCCGCCATCATTGCGGATGGAACGCAATCAACAGGAAAAGCGTATCTTTACGTCACTGACCACCTTTCAAGTGTCAGGGCAAAAGTTAATATAATATAGCCTCGAAAGTACTGTGTGTTACTTTCGAGGCTATACTGTTAGTATTCTTTAGTATTCTTTGGTATTCGGACTAGAATACGTCTGGTTCAGGTTTCTGCTCCTCGGCAGCCTCCTGTGCGCTCTGCTCTGCAGGGCGGCGGAAGTCACGGCGAGGACGGTCGTCACGGCGCTCTCTGCGGTCATCGCGACGGTCACCTCTTCTGTCATCACGGCGGCCGCCTCTGCGGTCGTCACGACGGTCACCACGCTCAGGTCTTGGTCTGCGCTCAGGCTCAACGTAGCCTTCCGGCTTCTCTGTGAGGGCTCTCATAGAGAGTCTCATCTTGCCGGTCTTGGCGTCGATCTCAAGAAGCTTGACATCGATCTCGTCACCAACCTTGAGGACATCCTCAACCTTCTCTGTCTTCTCCCAGGCGATCTCAGATACGTGGAGGAGTCCTTCCTTGCCAGGAAGAATCTCGATGAACGCACCGAACTCGAGGATAGAGACAACCTTTCCGTGATATACCTTGTCAACCTCAGGAACGGTAGTGATTCCTTCGATCCAAGCCTTGGCCTTCTTCATTGCCTCAGCATCGTTGGTTGCGATGTCAACCACACCAACGGTGCCTTCTCCTGCAGGATTTGGCTCCTCGTTGATTGTGATGGTAGCGCCAGTTTCCTTCTGGATCTTCTGGATGTTCTCACCACCCTTTCCGATGATGGCTCCGATGAACTCAGAAGCAACGACGAGCTGCTCGATGCGAGGTACGAATGGCTTGTAGTCCTCACGAGGCTCAGCGATTGTCTTGAGCATTTCGCCCATAATGTGGATACGGCCCTGACGTGCCTGCTCGAGTGCCTTTGAAAGGACGTCGTAGCTGAGGCCGTTGACCTTGATATCCATCTGTGTTGCGGTGATACCGTCCTTTGTTCCGGTTACCTTGAAGTCCATATCTCCGAGGTGGTCCTCGTCACCGAGGATATCGGTAAGGATGGCGTAACGGTCGTTAGGACGCTCCTCGTCAGTGATGAGACCCATTGCAACACCTGCAACAGGCTTCTTGATCTTCACACCTGCATCCATAAGCGCGAGGCAACCTCCGCAGACTGATGCCATTGATGAAGAACCGTTTGACTCGAGGATATCTGAAACTACGCGTACTGCGTATGGGTTCTCAGGAGCGAGTGGAACTACTGGCTTGAGGGCACGGAGTGCAAGGTTTCCGTGGCCGATCTCACGACGGCCTACGCCTCTCTGGCTCTTTGCCTCGCCGGTAGCGAATGGAGGGAAGTTGTAGTGAAGAACGAACTGCTGGTCGTCCTGGATGAGGACTTCGTCAGTCTCCTTCATATCCATCTTGGTTCCGAGGGTCACGGTAGCGAGAGACTGTGTCTCACCACGGGTGAAGATTGCAGAACCGTGTGCGCAAGGAAGGTAGCCAACCTCGCACCAGATAGGACGGACCTCGTTGGTCTTACGGCCGTCGAGACGGATGCCCTCGTCGAGGATGAGGTTTCTCATAGCTTCCTTCTCCTCGTTATGATAGTAGCGCTCAACCATGGCAGCCTTAGTCTCCTGATCCTCCTCTGAGAGGGTTGCAAGGAAGTCAGCCTTGATCTGGTTGAAGCCGTCCTCACGCTCGTGCTTTGGCTTTGCAGCCTTTGCAAGTTCGTAGCACTTGTTGTAGCAGAATTCGTGAACTGCCTTCTTGAGGTCCTCGTCCTCTTCGTCGTGAGGGTAATCTCTCTTGACTTCGTTTCCGAGCTCCTTGATGAGTTCCTTCTGCACGCGGCAGTGCTTCTTTATCTCTTCGTGAGCGAACTTGATGGCTCCGAGCATTACATCTTCGCTTACCTCGTTCATCTCACCTTCTACCATCATAATGTTCTCCTCTGTTGCAGCAACCATAAGCTCGAGGTCGGCCCTCTTCATATCTGTGAAGCTTGGGTTGATCACGTACTCACCGTCGATGCGGCATACGCGAACCTCTGAGATAGGTCCTTCGAATGGAAGGTCTGATGTTGCAAGGGCACAAGAAGCTGCGAGTCCTGCGAGTGCGTCAGGCTGAGTGTCCTTCTCTGCTGAAATAAGGGTGACGTTTACGAAAACTTCAAGGTGGAAGTCTGAAGGCCAGAGAGGTCTGATAGGGCGGTCGATAAGACGTGAGATGAGAATCTCATAGTCGCTTGACTTGCCTTCTCTCTTCATAAATCCTCCAGGGAAACGTCCTGCTGCGTAGAACTTTTCCTTGTAATCTACTGTAAGAGGCATGAAGTCTGTTCCCTCCTTAACCTCTTTTGCTGCGCAGACCGTGGCGAGGAGCATTGTGCCTCCCATCTTGATCACTGCTGATCCGTCTGCCTGCTTCGCGAGCTTGCCTGTCTCGATTTCAATGACTCTTCCGTCTGCGAGCTCGATCTTCTTGTTAATGATATTCATTGTTTTTTCATTGCCGTCCGCCTCACCCGATGTGAGTTTGTTAATACTAATCCATCCTCAAAAATTATGTGGAATCCTGGCCGCCGCGGACTGCTTTGTTAGCGGCCGGAAGTGTGAATTTGCAAAAAAAGGGTTCGGTTCATCTTGTGAGCCGATCCCTCTGTCCTATCGCTTATCGACGGAGACCAAGCTCCTTGACGATATTTCTGTACCTCTCAATGTCATTCTTCTGGAGGTAATCCAGAATCTGACGTCTTTTACCTACGAGACGAAGAAGAGAACGACGAGTGACATTGTCCTTCTTGTTATTCTTCACGTGCTCCGTAAGGTGAGCGATACGGTAGGAAAATAAAGCTACTTGACTCTCTGGAGAGCCGGTGTCTGTATTAGACTTTCCGTACTTCGCGAAAATCTCCTGCTTTTTGTCTGCCTGTAAATATTCAGCCATAATACAAAAAACTAAAGGTTTATAAATTAATGTAATAAAGGTGCCTCCCGATAGGGGAAATAAGCGCGCAAATGTAACCATAATTTTCGGAAAATCAAACATTTCCATTTAAATAACGAATGCTTCGGCCGGATTGAGTATCTTTGCATCGTGACAGGAAACAGGACATATGTGGACGCTGAACTGGGCGAAGTGACTTT
>JAILCZ010000055.1 GCA_024689985.1 Bacteroidales bacterium
TCACCGGCAAAAAGCACCTTGTCAGCCTCATCATAGAAGCAGACTCCGCCAGGCGAATGGCCCGGAGTGGAGATGACCTTGAACTGGCTCTCACCGAAGCTGATCAGATCTCCGTCCTTGATGTCCACGGTAGCGAAAGACGTATCCGGATTAGGCATCTCGAAACGGTTGCTCATAGAAGAAAGCACCTTTATGAGCTCCTTCTCCGCAGGATCCATCAGCACCTCAACCCCATACTTCTCAGCACAGGCCTTCACGCCATAGATATGGTCGAAATGAGCGTGCGTAAGGAGAACATATCTGATCTTTATCTTATCTGACTCAATCTCATCGAAGAGAGTATCCTTCTCATAATCCGAAGAAGCGCCCGGATCGATGATGACTCCCTCAAGAGTGTCATCCCAGACCAGGTAGCAGTGCTCTCTGAATGAATTGAATACAAAATTTTTAATGTGCAGCATTGCAAGTGTCAAATTTGGACTGCAAAAATACAAAAAGAAGTCTTAACTTTGTTAATCTAATTATCACTTAGGTAATGCACATAGGCATAGCAGGAAATATCGGCGCCGGAAAATCAACTCTCACGGAGCTTCTGTCCAAGCATTATGGATGGACTCCGAAGTACGAATCCGTTACCCACAACCCATATCTCGAGGACTATTACAAGGATATACCACGCTGGTCCTTCGACCTGGAAGTATATTTCCTCAAAGAAAGATTCAGAGACGTCCTGGAAATAAAAAAGAGCAAGGATGTGATAATCCAGGACAGGACGATTTACGAAGGAGTCTATATCTTTGTCGCAAACAACAAGGCGATGGGCAACCTGACAGAGAGGGACTTCGACACCTATATGGAACTCTTCAGTATGATGATGTCACTCGTAAATCCGCCCGACCTGCTGATATACATAAAATGTTCGGTACCGCACCTGTTCTCACAGATACTCGGAAGAGGAAGGGAATATGAAAAAGGAATCAGCATCGAATACCTCCAGGGACTGAACGAAAGATACGAAGACTTCATATACAACAAATATCCCGGAAAAGTCCTGACAATCGAAGGAGACAAGCTGGACTTCCTCCACAATCCCGAAGACTTCGCAAAAGTGACAGACAAGATAGACGCCGAACTGTTCGGACTGTTCTAGACAACATACAAACCAGAAACAATAAAAACACTATACCATGCATATCGCAATCGCCGGAAACATCGGAAGTGGAAAGACCACTCTGACAAAGATGCTCGCAAAGTACTACGGATGGACGCCGAAATTCGAATCAGTAGATTTCAACCCATACCTCTCTGACTTCTATGAAGATATGGAGAGATGGTCATTCAACCTCCAGATCTACTTCCTCAACAAACGTTTCAAGGATGTCGTGGACATCTCAAAGAGCAAGGAAGTCATCATCCAGGACCGCACAATCTACGAGGACGCGCGAATCTTCGCCCCTAACCTCCACGGAATGGGCCTTATGAGCACAAGAGACTTTGAAAACTACTCCGACCTCTTCGACCTGATGATGTCGCTGGTAAAGGCTCCGGACCTTATGATCTACCTCCGTTCGAGCATTCCGAACCTCGTTTCCCAGATTCAGAAGCGTGGACGCGAATACGAGAAGTCAATCCGCATAGACTATCTCACGGGACTCAACCAGAGATACGAAGACTGGGTAAAAGACTACAAGGGCAAGCTCCTCATCATTGACGTTGACAACATCAAATTTGAGAACCGCCCTGAAGATTTCCAGGAAATCACGAATAGAATTGATGCGGAGATGTTCGGACTTTTCCCTACTATCAAGTAGGATCTCCAATTAAGTAGATTCTCCGATCAGAAATACACTTAGATAAGAGGCCTGGTAAGGGCCTCTTTCAGTTGGTCGTCATAGCGGAGGCGCACCTTGATTCCAGCCTCCTGGAACCAGTAGCGAACCGCAATCTCCTCCTCGATGAACGGAATGAGCTCGTCCTTCTCGATATAGAGGAAGGTCTCCTTGTCCATCTCGAGAGCCTTCTCCATAGCATCCAGCTGCTCCTTCATCGTATCGGCGATGCCATCCTTCTCAAGCTGACGCTTCATCGCATCGAAAGAAGCCTTGGCATCAGAACGGTAATCGAACTTCTTGTCCTTGGCAAAAGCGACGAAATCCTTGTAATCCTCGTCAGTGAAATGGAAATCCTCGAAAGCCGGCACGGTCTCGTGACGACGGACATAATCGAGGGCATACTGGTCCGTGATGCCGTTGAGCACGACGGAATAGACGAGACGGCCATACTCCTTGGCAGTAAGGACCTCGTCAGGAGTGATTCCACCACCGTCACGGACGGTCCTGCCGTGGGCAGTCTTGAACTCGTGGGTAAGAGAATCAGGAATATGTCCGACGCTGCCGTCCTCGTTGCGGCTGGCGTAGTCGATGGCCTGGACACAACGTCCTGAAGGCGTATAATACTTGGCGACGGTGATCTTGAGCTGGCCATTGTAAGGCAGAGGGCGTATGCCCTGAACGAGGCCCTTGCCGAAGGTCCTGCGGCCCATAATGGTAGCGCGGTCGAGGTCCTGGAGGCCGCCGGCCACGATCTCGGAAGCCGAAGCCGAACCGGAATCCACGAGGACGACGATAGGAAGCTCGGTATCGATCGGGTCGAGAGTAGTGTAGAACTTCTCCTCAGACTCAGGAGTATTGCCCTTGGAAGAAAGCACCATCGAACCCTTCGGAACGAAGAGGGAAATGATCTTGATAGCCTCCTGCATAAGACCGCCGCCATTGCCGCGAAGGTCGAACACGAGCTTCTTCATACCCTGTTCCTTGAGCTTGAGGACATTCTCCCTGACGGCGGTGGAAACGCCCTCGGTGAAGCCGCTCTGGTAGATGTATCCCGTGGTATCATTGAGCATTCCGGCATACTCGATATCCGGAAGATGAATCCTCTCGCGGGTGACGGTCACATCCTCCTCCTTGCCGGAATAGACTCTCTTTATCTTGAAGACGACCTGAGTGCCAGGCTTGCCCCTCATCTTGTCGCTGGACTCCTGGCTGGTGAGACCGTGGGTGGTCTCGCCGTCTATGGCCATAATCTCGTCGCCGCAGCGGAGACCCGCACGGGCGGCAGGAGAACCCGCATAAGGCTCGTTGATGATGACGTTGCCGTCCTTCTCTGGCTTATAGATGATGGCGCCGATACCTCCGTAGGTCTTGCCGATCATCATAGTGAAATCTTCCTGCTCCTCCTCCGGAACATAGACCGTATAAGGGTCCAGATTCTCCAGGAGGGCATCGACAGCAGCCCTCTCCATACGGGCAACCGGGAGGGTGTCCACATATGAGCGGTTGAGTTCATAGCGGATTGCGTTCTGAACCTCAATCCACTTTCCTATGGTAAATCCTTTTGAAGGAGTCTTTTCTTGTGCTACAAGAGAAACGCCCACTGCAAGAGCAAGGGCAAATGTGATTATATGTCTTTTCATACTGACAGCAAATTTAGTAAATTTGACGGCAGAAAATATCGTGCCATGGCAATACAGATAATTTTTGCAACAGGAAACAAAGGAAAATTAAGAGAGGCCGGAGAAATACTGGGCGAGGACTATGCCCTCATATCTCCTCGAGACCTCGGAATCGACGAAGACATCCCTGAAACAGGGACCACTCTAAAGGCAAATTCACTTCAGAAAGCACAATACCTCTTCGACAGGACCGGAAAGAACTGCTTCGCGGACGACACCGGACTGGAAGTTGACGCCCTCGACGGAGCTCCGGGCGTATATACGGCAAGATATGCCGGAGGAGAAAAAGGCCACGACTTCAACGCAAATATGGACAAGCTCCTCAGCGAGCTAGCGAAAAAGCCGGGCTGCGACAGAAGCGCCAGATTCGTAAGCGTAGTCACCCTCTTCCTCGACGGCAAGACCTACTTCTTCGAAGGCGAAATGAAGGGAAAGATAGCGATGAGCAAGGCCGGATGCGGCGGCTTCGGCTACGATCCCGTCTTCATCGCCGACGAATACCCTGACAGGACGGTCGCAGAGATAACCGAAGAGCAGAAAAACGAAATCTCACACAGAGGAAAGGCCCTCCGTGCGATGGCTGAATTCCTGAAGAACAGAAAATAAGACGGCAATGACATTCGGCTGCGAAATGATAGTCCTCAGCTACACCAAGTATGGGGAAAGCGCCATAATCCTGCACACTCTGACGCGGGAGCTTGGCCGACGCAGCTATATGGTAAGAGTCGGAAAGGGAGGCTCGATGGCCCACTTCCAGCCGATGAACATCCTGGAAGCCGAGGTGACGGAAAACCCGAAGTCCAACCTCTTCTCGGCCAGGAAATTCTCCACTAGATACCCGTTGAACGGCATCAGGAACAACATCTACAAGAATACTATGACGATGTTCCTGAGCGAAGTCCTCTACAGGATAATCAAGGAAGGAGCCCAGGAAGAAGGACTGTACGAATGGGCTGTGAAACAGATTCTCGCCCTGGACGCCCTGCAGAACGACTACTCCAACTTCCACCTTCGCTTCCTCGCGGAACTGGCCTCAGCCCTGGGATTCACCCCGGACTTCGACGACATCGCCCCATTCGCCGGAGAAAGGATGGAACTTGTGGAAGCCCTGCTGCAAACCACCTTCAGCGAAGCGATGCTGCTTCCGATGACGGGAGAAATCAGAAACGAAATAGCCGAGATCTTCCTCAAATACATAGAGTACCATACGGAGACCTCGGTCAATATCAAATCCCTGAAAGTCCTCAGGGAACTATTCGCATGAATGAAGTTCAGCCTTCGGCTTTTCACGCGGAGGCTGCGGCTTGCTTTCCACCCAGAGATAAATCTTGTCGCTGCGGCGAAGACGAGCGTCCTTCACGGCGACAGAACAGCGGATACCCTTCGGAGCCACGTCCGCAGGCTTGAGGTCAACCCTCATATCATCAACCGTGAACTCGTGGACACCGGTCGTAGGGCCTATGGCCATAATCGTATCACCCTTGTGAAGAGGAGCCGACTCAACTGAAATCTCAGCAACGCCGATCTTGTCGAACCAATTCGTCACCTTGCCGCAATATACCTTGGTACGGGTAGCCTGGCTACCATATACATCGCTCCACTCACCCAGCTTGCCTCCGAGATAATAGCCGTTCCAGAAACCGCGGTTGAACACCTGGGCGAGCTCGGACTTGAGATCCGCAGTAAGTTCAGGGGTATAAGTACCTTCGCAGACAGCATCAGCAGCCCTACGGTAGCAGGAAACCACCTTCTTCACATACTCGGCTGAACGGGCGCGGCCCTCGATCTTGAACACCTTCACTCCAGCCTCGATGAACTTGTCCATAAACTCGATGGTACACAGGTCCTTAGGCGACATAATGTACTTGTTGTCGATATGGAGCTGGTTGCCGGTCTCGAGGTCGGTCACCTCGTAGCCACGGCGGCAGATCTGGTAGCAGGCTCCACGGTTGGCCGAAGCGCCATAGGCGTGAAGGCTGAGGTAACACTTGCCGGATATGGCCATACAGAAGGCACCGTGGGCGAACATCTCGATTCTGACGAGGTTGCCTGAAGGTCCCTTGATCTGGTCCCTCTGGATAGTATCGTAAACCTCACGCACCTGCTTGAGGTTGAGCTCCCTGGCGAGGACCACGACATCGGCGAACTGTGCATAGAAACGCAGGGCCTCGGCATTTGAAATGCTGAGCTGCGTCGAGATATGCACCTCCAGACCGATCTGACGGCAATACATAATCGCAGCCATATCTGAAGCGATCACGGCCGTGATGCCGGCCTCCTTGGCAGCGTCCAGGGCCTCGTGGGCAGCCTGGATATCCTCTCCGTAGAGAATGATGTTGAGCGTAAGATATGTCTTGACGCCTGCCTCACGGCAGATGCGCACGACCTCCTTAAGGTCCTCCGGCTGGAAATTATTCGCCGAATGAGACCTCATATTGAGGTTGCCGACACCGAAATAAACGGAATTGGCACCTCCCTGAATGGCAGCGTGCAGGCACTCAAAGTTGCC
>JAILCZ010000026.1 GCA_024689985.1 Bacteroidales bacterium
CTGGAAATCCCGCGCCTCCACCCCGCGAACGCCACGCAGAGCTGCCAAAATATGGAAAGCGCCCGCCTGCAACCCGCGAAGGCCAACCAGAGGTGCCAAAATTTGGAAATCGCGGCCTTGCAGCACGTGAAGGCCAACCAGAGGTGCCAAAATTTGGAAATCGCGGCCTTGCAACCCGTGAAGGCCAACCAGAGGTGCCAAAATTTGGAAATCGCGGCCCTGCAACCCGCGAAAGCCAACCAAAGCCCCCGATTTTTGGAAATCGCACACCTGAAACCCGTGAAGGCCAACCAAAGGCGCCAAAATTTGGAAATCGCACGCCTGCAGCCCGCGAAAGCCAACCAAAGCGGCGTTTTTCTGGACAACACCCGCCTGCGAGCTGCTCTTCTCCACGTTGGACGGCCGTTTTCGGGACAACGGCCGCTTAAAACCCGCGAAATCCACGTAGAGCGGCCTTTTTATGGACAACACCTACCTGCAACACGCTCTTCTCCACGTTGGACGGGTATTTTCGGTACAACACCCGCCAGCAACCCGCGAAATCCACGCAGAGCGGCGTTTTTCTGGACAACACCCGCCTGCGAGCTGCGAAATCCACGCAGGACGCCGGTGATTTTGTGGGATGCGGTTCGATCAAATTGTTGCCAGACAGAAACTCTATTAGTGCACTAGACGAGGGTTGACAAGAATGATGGTTTCAAATAGTGCCCTAGAACGAGGGTTGACGAGAATGATGATTTCAAATCTGAAGCCAGGGGGCTGGAGGCGGAAGATGGGAGGGGAGGGATTGAGTTTCAGAGGTTTATGTGGCTATATTGGTGAATGTGGGGCGAAAGAGGTTTTTAATTCGGAGTGTTTTTGTATATTTGTTGCTATGAAACTAACCAAAATCGCGCTATTTTTTATTCTAGCTGCCACTTTCGCAAGTTGTAGTAAGGAATCTCGTTTTGAAAGGGATATGAATTCTTTCAGAAAGGAGATGGGTAATACGGGTCTTGCCGTAGTTGTCGTAAAAGGTAATGATATCGTGTATCACCACAATTTCGGATATGCGAATCTGGAGACGAAGACTCCTCTGAATGACAGTTCTATGTTCCGCATCGCTTCTATTTCGAAGTCTTTCCTTTCAACGGAGGTCCTCAAACTCGTGGAGGAGGGTAAGCTTTCCCTTGATGCCGATGTCAGCAAGATTCTCGGATTTCCTATTCGTAATCCTAAGTATCCTGATACCGTGATTACCCTTGAGATGCTGCTTTCTCATACTTCCAGCATCAATGACCATCAGGGTTATTTCAGCTATGACGGAATCAATCCTGAGACTGACCCTCATTGGGTTGAGTGCTATAATGATTATAAGCCTGGTACGGCTTTCAATTACTGCAACCTGAATTATAACCTTCTCGGAGGCGTCATCGAGTGCGTTACCGGTGTCCGCTTTGACCTTTCCATCACAGACCATATCCTCAAGCCTCTTGGCATCTACGGAGGATATTGCGTTGATTCTCTTGATACCAGCCGCTTCGCAACCCTCTATTCTAATGAGGACCACAATGGCTCGCTTCACGGTGAGCTCGTGGACGTGCCTGCGGCTTATGAGCCTAGGAGTGAGCAGGTGAACAAGTATATCCTTGGCTCATCGGCTCCTGTGCTCTCTCCTACGGGCGGTATGAAGATCAGTGCACTTGGTCTTGCCAAATATATGATTATGCATATGCATAAGGGCCTTGGCCAGAACGGAGTGAGAATTCTTTCTCCTGAGATGTCCAAGCTTATGCAGACCCCGTACATCCCTGATGAGAACTATGGTTTTGCCCTCGAGCACGTCTATGACGTCCTTCCTGGGGTAAAACTAACAGGCCACACGGGTGGAGCGTATGGCCTGAGAAGTGCGATGTATTTCAATGCTGAGGAAGATTACGGCTTCATCGTCATCAGTAATGGTATGACTTTCCATCGAAAGGATGCTGCCGATGAGGATATCCTGAAGGGATCTATCCGCAGATTGTATAAGTATTTTATTGAAAACTAGTTCTTCGGAACTAGTTTTTTTGTTCTGTCTTTTTCCTTTTTATTCCGGCTTTGTCCAGCGGGCAAGCCAGTCGAAGTATTCGCGGTGCCAGAAGAGGGCGTTCTGAGGCTGGAGAATCCAGTGGCACTCTTCAGGGAAGACGAGAAGCTTTGAAGGAACTCCCATAAGCTGGGCGCAGTTGAATGCGGCCATTCCCTGGTCATAAGGAATTCTGAAGTCCATACATCCGTGGATGCAGAGGATAGGCGTATGCCACTTGGTCACGTTTGATGCAGGTGATGCTGCGTAGTGGCGCTGGCTCTTGAAGGCCGTGCTCCAAGGTGAGCCTGCCTGCTGCATTCCTCCGAAGGTGATGCCGTCGCCGCGAGGACCGACCTCGCCAGGGGTGTAGGCGTATTCCGTGAGTCCGCCGTTGTCCCAGTTGCAGAACCACATTTCCTCAGTCTCGTAATACATATATCTCTCGTCGAAGATTCCGGCGTGAGCGATGAAGCAGTCGTAGAGGTCTTCGTGTACTCCTGCGAGGAAATAGACTGAGTATCCGCCGTAGGATGCTCCGCAGGCTGCGAGCTTGCCGACATAAGGCTCAGCCTTGATCTCGCGTCCGCAGACGAGGTAGTCCTGGATGTTGAGCCCGCTATAGTCGCCGCTGATCTGCTCCGTCCATTCCTGGCCGAAGGCTGTGGTGCCGCGGCGGTTAGGCATAGCGACGATGTAGCCCTGCTGGCTCATAAGACGGTAGTTCCAGCGGTAAGACCAGTCCTGGCTGAGCGTGCCCTGAGGGCCGCCTAGGCAGATCTCGATTGCTGGATAGACCTTTGTGCTGTCGAATTTAGGAGGGTACATAACCCAGGTGAGCATATCCTTGCCATCAACAGTCTTGATGAACCTCTTTTCCACCGTAGGTTCGTCGAGCTGGCTGAGGATATGGTCGTTCTCCTTGGTAATAGGGGAGAGGACCGTGCTGTCTTCGCCAATGGTGATGGCCACGAGTTCGGTAGGGAACATCAGGCTGCTGTAGCTTGCGAGGAGTTTTGTTTCTCCGTCCTTTCCGAAGGTGACTGCGAATGGTGAGCCGAAGTCGTACCACTGGCTGTCATCGGTGATTCTGGAAATCTCCCATCCGCCGTCTGAATCTTCAGCCTTATAGATGGTCTGGAGGCCTTCGGCGAGGGCGTTGAACCAGAGGGAACCGTTATTCCAGCTGAGTCCGGCTGCGTTGTATTTGAAGTCGCTTGTTACCTCGGTAGGGTTGGTTGCGACTCCGGCTTCGAAATCAGCTACGAAGATGCGGCTCTTGTCGGCCTCGTAACCGTTTCTGGCCATACTGAGCCAGGCGATCCTGTCACCTTCAGGGCTGAATACAGGGTCGGTGTCGTATCCGCCTCCGTCAGTGATCTTTGAGACAGTCTTTGCCTTTTCCACATCATATATATAGATGTCGGTGTCCGTCGAGAAGGCGTACTGCTTGCCGGTGAGTTTCTTGCAGCTGTAGGCTACGAATCTGCCGTCAGGGCTCCAGCTGAGCTGCTCGAGGCCCGAGAAAGGCATTATAGGAAGCTCATAGACTTCATCCTCGCCGGCGAGGATGTTCCTGCCGTCCTTGATTGACTTGGCTCCGGTCGTGAATTCAGTGACGTATGTCTGAGGAATTTCAGTCACCCAGTTGTCCCAGTGGCGGTACATCAGGTCCTCGGTAGCATAGGCCTGGGCCTTGTCGAGGGCTGCGTCCGTGTCCTTCGGGGTATCGACCTTAGGGTTCTTGACCGTGGATGAGATGAGGACCATCTTCTGGTCAGGACTGAGGCTGAATTCGTTCACTCCTGATTTGAAATCGGAAATCTGGCTGCGTCTGCCAAGCTTTCCGTCTTTGTAGGAAGCCTTCCATATCTGGCCCTCCTTGAGGAAATAGATTGCTTTGCCGTCGAGGCTCCAGCGGGCATTGCTGATGCTCTTGCCGTCGAAGGTGAGCTGGGTTTTTTCTCCTCCCTCCGCTGGGGTGACGAAGAGATTGCGACAACTTCTGTTCGATGCGAGGTCGATGTAGCTTACGCCGTAGAGAACGGTTGTGCTGTCCGGTGAAAGCTGTGGGTCGGAAAGGCGTCCGAAGGCCAGCAGGGCCTCTGGTGTCATCTTTCCATCTTCAATCCTGATGTCGGATTCTCCGATATAACCTTCTTCGATTTTGTTGCTGCAGTTCATAAGTGTTGAGATTGCGGCAGCCATTGCGGCTGTCCTTACTAATGACTTAAACATATTAGGTTATTTGTAAAAATTGTTTGCTTTTGCGAGCCTTTCGGCGACGGCCTGTCTAACCTGGGGAGGCTCCAGGACCTCCACGCTGTCGCATCTGCGGCAGAATTCCATATAGAGATTCTTGTCCGGGATGACGCGGATGGAAAAGACAGTGCTGTCGGCGTCTTCGGAAACTACCCTCTGGCTATGGTGCATAGGCAGGTCCCTGAGGTAGCTGGCCTCCAGTTTGCCGGTGCGGAATTTTACGGTCACGGGCTCCTGGGAAGGGAAGTAGATTCCGAAGCTGCATTCGAAGAGCCTGTCCACGTCAAAGTCCTTCGGCATCTTGAAGGTCTGGGACGAGAGCTCCATCCTGCGGACTCTGTCCAGGCCATAGACTCTGAGGCCTTCTCTTTCCGTGCAGTATCCGATGAGGTACCACCTCTTCTCGTATTCCTTCACGGCATATGGCTGGACGTGGATGGTCTCCTTCTCGTCCTTGCCGTATTTCTCGTAGTCGATCTCGAGGCAGCGGTTGTCCTGCATCGCTCCCATCACGCTGGTGAGGTAACGGCGTCCGGACGGGATGTCCTCTACCGAAACCCTGCCGCTGAGCCTCTCCTTGCCGAGTGAGAGGAGGTTGCTGACGGTGAAGGTGTTGACCATCCAGCCTACGGAAGAAGTCTCGTCGATGGCGTCTTCGCCCGATTCGATGTAGTAGGTGTTCGTGCTGCGGTTGCAGAGGATCTCGACTCCGAAGATGTCGGCGATGTTCTCCCTGTGGTTGTTGAAAGTTCGGCGAGGGTAGTCTGCGTTGTACCTTCTGGCCCACTTGCGTCCGATTTCCTCAAACGTAAGACCTCTTTCTCCGGCGTCGATCATTGTCTGGAGCAGCCAGATGTATTTGTCGATGAGTTCGGATACCATCTTATTTCTCCTTTGCTCTCGGGTGCGCCTTCTGGTACACCGCTTTGAGTTTTTCTATTGAATTGTGGGTATAGACCTGGGTGGCTGCGAGGGAAGAGTGGCCGAGCAGCTCCTTGATGCTGTTGAGGTCTGCACCTTCGTCCAGAAGTCCGGTAGCCAGGGAGTGGCGCAGGACGTGGGGCGACTTTCTTCCCGTTATTCCGGGAACTCCGCTGAGGGCGGATTTGACGGCCCTGTCCACATATACCGGATAGACGGGAGTCCCGTTCTTGGTGAGGAAGACGGCGTCTTCCGCTATGCGGCCCCTTCCGAAGACGATGCTCTCGGCTTTCAGAAGGCAGTCCAGCTCTTCCTTTATCTCGTCCGTCATCGGAACGGAACGCATCTTGGCTCCTTTTCCGAGGACGCTGATCATCTTTCTGCTGAAATCCAGGTCCTTGACCTTCAGACCGATAAGCTCGCTGCGGCGAAGGCCGGTCTCGTACATCGTCGCTATCATCGCTCTGAATACCCTGCGCTCGTAGAGCTCGGCAGCGACCTTGCCACCTGCCTCGAGCAGCTCCAGGTTCTCCCTGGCGGCGTCGTGCTGGGTGTCCCTGAAGTATTCGTTCATACTGGACTCGCGATAGACGGCCGGCAGCCGCTTCGCCATCTTCGGCCTGGCTATGCCCTGGACAGGGTTGGATTCCAGATAGCCGTCGCGGACCAGGAAGCGGCAGAAACCGCTGAGTATGGATATGTGCAGGTTGACAGTCCTCGGGTCGAGTTTCTCCTCGTCCATCAGGTGTACCTCATAGGAGCGGACGGCTTCTTTGGTGAGATTATTCTCGTCGGCGTCTTCTTCCAGGAAGCACTCGAATCTCTCCAGGGCATTACAGTAGATATCCACGGTCCGCTGGCTGTACCTGCGGGCCGTCGAGATGTGCCTGAGGTATTTCCCGACGAGTTCTCCCATTATTTCTTTGCCTCAAGACCTAATCCTGCGGCTGTTTCTCTCATAAATTTATCGGCCTCCTCAAAGTTGTTGGCAATCTTGCCGTCGAGGATGGCATCTTTTACGGCCTCCTTGATGATTCCGATCTCCCTGCAAGGGGAGAGGCCATAGACTTCCATTATGTATTCGCCCGTGATCGGATTTTTGAAGTTCCTGATCGCGTCCTTCTCCTCCACCTCCACGAGCTTGCGTTTCACGAGGTTGAAATTTTCGTGGATTCTCTTGACCTTGGCGAGGTTCTTCGAGGTGATGTCGGCGTTGCAGAGGATCATAAGGTCGTCAATGTCGTCGCCGGCGTCGAAGAGAAGGCGTCTCACGGCCGAGTCAGTGACTTCTTCGTCCACGAGGGCGATCGGGCGCATATGCAGGCCGACCAGCTTCTGGACATATTTCATCTTCTCGTTCTGAGGCATCTTCATCTTCTTGAAGATTCCTTCGACCATCCTCGCGCCGATGACGTCGTGGCCATAGAATGTCCATCCCACCGCCGGATCGAAGCGCTTGCTGCGAGGCTTGCCGATGTCGTGCAGGAGGGCGGCCCAGCGGAGCCAGAGGTTGTCGCTCTCCGCAGCCACGTTGTCCAGGACCTGGAGGGTGTGCGAGAAATTGTCCTTGTGGCCCTTGCCGTCCTGAGTCTCAACGACCTTCAGCTTGGCGAGGTCTGGGAGGACGTATTCCAGCAGGCCAGTCTCGTCGAGCAGCCTGAAGGCCATCGACGGCTTCGGGGTGATGAGCATCTTGTCGAGTTCTTCGACGATTCTTTCCTGTGAAAGGATGCTCATTCTGTCGCGCATCCTGCGCATTGATTCTATGGATTCCGGAACAATTTTGAAAGTGAGTTCCGGTGTGCTCAGCTTGGCTGCGAAACGGATGGCCCTGAGCATACGTAGAGGATCGTCCGAGTAGGTCGTGTCAGGATCGAGAGGGGTGCGGATGATGCCGGCTGCCAGGTCCTGCATTCCGTTGAACGGGTCAACGAGGGCCTCGAAATCCTCCTTCTGGAGGCTGAAGGCCATTGCATTGATGGTGAAGTCGCGGCGCAGCTGGTCGTCGCGGAGAGTTCCGTCCTCGACGATCGGCTTGCGGCTCTCACGCCTGTAGCTTTCCTTCCTGGCTCCCACGAATTCCACTTCGTCGCCCTTGTACTTGAGCATTGCCGTGCCGAAGTTCTTGAAGAGGGTAGCGTAGCATTTTACCTTGTCCTGCTTCGAGATTCTCTTCGCCACAGCCTCCGCAAGGGCCATTCCGCTGCCTTCGACCACGATGTCGATGTCGTTGTTCGGCCTGCCGAGGAAATGGTCGCGTACGAAGCCTCCGATCACGAAAGCCCTCACGCCCATCTCTGCCGCTGTCTCTGAGACGATGCGGAAGATTGGTCTGTCCAGGCTCCCTTTTACAATTGTGTTATTCTCGTTCATATAATTATTTCAAATCGTCCCAGCAGGGGAATGTGCTCTTCTGTACGAAAGTACTGTCTTCCTTGCTGAAAATGTAGGTTTTCGTGCCGTTCGTGATGACGATATGCTTCACGTCCAGGACCATATTGTACCTGAGGGCCTGGTCGATGACCTTGCCGTCAAGGGTGACGTCGGGACGCTTGCATTCCACAATCAGAACCGGTGCGGCAGCCTTTGAATATACGAGGATGTCTGCACGGAAATCCTTCTGTCCAAGCTTCATACCGACCTCGGACATCATCATATGCTCCGGCACGCCGAGGTTGTCCCTGAGCACGCCGATGAACCACTGCCTGACTCTTTCTTCAGGAGTGGCTGCCACTTCTTTCTTGCGAAGCGGATCCCATATTCTTGAGCTATCTTTTGGCACAATGCAAATTTACACTTTTTTGGTATATTTGTTTAGGCAAAAAATGATGAATGAATATGGCGAAGTCGTATGTTATCGGAATGGATTTCGGCTCTGATTCTGTCAGGGCTGTTCTGGTTGATGCTGAAAACGGCAGGGAAGTGAAATCCGCTGTCTGCGCTTATCCACGCTGGGCGGAGGGAAAGTATTCCGACCCGTCGAAGTATCAGTTCCGCCATAGTCCTGAGGATTATCTTTTCTGTCTTCAGAATGTGATCAGGATGGTCGTGAACGAGTTCCCGGAGAGGGAGAAGATTCTTGCCATATCCGTTGACACTACGGCCAGCACTCCTTGCGCCGTGGATGCGGAACTGACTCCTCTTTCGCTTCTGCCAGCATACAAGGACAATCCTGATGCTATGTTCATTCTCTGGAAAGATCATACCGCTGAAAAGGAATCGCGTGAGATTGAGTCAGCCTGCAGGAAGGCTCCGTACGATTATTCCTGCCACAGCGGCAGCTCATATTCTCCTGAGAATTACTGGAGCAAGGTCCTTCACATTATCCGAAATGACGCAGGTGTCCGCAGGGATGCCGCTGCCTTCGTTGAACTCTGTGACTGGATCCCTGCCGTGCTCACCGGTTGCAGGGACCCGAAGAAGATAAAGTCAAGTCATTGTGTGGCAGCCGGTAAGATGATGTGGTCAAAGAAATGGGGCGGCTATCCTCCGAAGGAGTTCTTCCTTGACCTGGAACCGGCTCTTTCGAGGGTGCACGACAATCTTCCCGAGGAGAATTTCGGAAGCTATGTCGCTGCCGGACATCTATGCCCCGAATGGGCTGAAAAAGTCGGTCTCGGCGAAAACGTCCTTGTCGGCGTAGGAAATGTTGACAGCCACTCAGGAGGAGTTGGCGCCGGTATCGCATACCGCAGGATGGTGATGAATTTTGGTACTTCAGCCTGCTATATGTGCGTAGTCCCGGCCGCTGTCATCAGTAATCAGCTTGTTCCTGGGGCCTTCGGCCAGGCTGACGGCTTGATACTGAAGGATCTGGATGGCTTTGAAATCGGACTTTCAGCCTTCGGCGATGACTTCGCCTGGCTTAAGCGCCTCCTTGTATGGGCCGGCGGTGATTCTGAAAATGTATTGGACAGGCTTGCAGCAGAGGCTGCACTTCTGGAGCCGCGTGTTGATGCTCCTTTGGCAACCGACCATCTGAACGGCCGTCGCAGTCCTATGCAGAATTCATCCCTGAGAGCGGGTATCGTCAATCTCAGACTGGATTCTTCTCCGGCTGAATTATATTATGCCCTGGTAGAGGCTACTGCTTTTGCCACAAAAATAATTCTGGACCATCTTGCCGGTTACGGCATCGACTTCGACAGTTTGGTCGCCGTCGGTGGCGTTGCTCAGAAATCTGCTTTCGTGATGCAGATGATAAGTGATGTCCTGGGTAAGAAAATCGACGTTTCCGATTATAAACATTCAGGTGCTCTTGGGTCCGCAATCCACGCTGCAGTGCTTTCAGGCCTGTATCCCGATGTCCCTTCGGCTGAAAAGGCAATGTGCCCTCCGGACCTCAGGAGCTTCGTCCCGAAGAGGCAGGGCGACCCTGTGCTCAAGGCTCGTTTCGAGCGATACAAGGCACTTGTGTCCTTTAACGAAATCGATTGAGTTACAGCTTGCTCCAAGGCAATAATTTGTTCTAAACGCGAACTTGTCCGGGTTGGTGTTCATAAATAATTTTAATATATTTGTGAGTTAACACTTGTAGCAAGTTTTTTATGATGCAGTCAAAAAGCAACTTTACGCTTCTTGGGGCTCTTCTTGCAGTGGTTTTGGTGATTTTACCTTTTGAGCTTTTCGCTCAGACGAAGATCGGCGTGACCGGTAAAATCACAGACTCGGCAGGCGATCCTCTTCCAGGAGCTTCGGTGGTTGTGAAAGGTACATCAGTTGGTGTCTCAGCCGACGTGGACGGTACTTATATGATCACCTTCAAAAAGCAGGACAAACCTGCTGTTCTCGTTTACTCATTCATCGGAATGAAAGACTACGAAGTGACAGTCTCCGCATCAACGAAGATCAACGTCACCCTCGAAGATGACAATCAGCTGGACGCTGTCGTAGTCAATGGTTTCTATGCACAGGCGAAGGAAACTTTCACCGGAGCAGCTACCACGATCAGCGGTGACCAGCTCAGTCAGTTATCCCCAAACAATCTTCTCGCAGGTATCGCGTCCCTCACCCCAGGTATGGTCCTCGTAGAAAACAATTCAGCCGGTGCGAACCCTAACGCAATTCCTTCAATTCTCATCCGAGGTGCCAACACCCTTATCACCAATGAGAGCGAAGAAGGCGTCAACAATCCTATCATCATTCTCGACGGTGTGAAAATTACCCTTGAAGAACTCTACGACCTCGATATCTTCGACATCGAGCGCATCGACGTCCTCAAGGATGCTTCCGCAACCATCCTCTACGGTGACGAAGGTGCCAACGGCGTCATCGTCGTAGAACGCAAGAAGGTGGAGGGAAAGCTTCAGCTCAACTACAACTTCGTCCCAAAGTACAGCATCCCTGACCTCAGCTCTTTCAACCTCTGTAACGCAGAGCAGAAACTCGAGCTCGAGCGCCTCTCAGGTCTCTACGACACGACGGACGGCAGCCTCGACAAGGCTTATTCATACAAGCTGGCGAATGTTCGCCGTGGCATCGACACGGACTGGATCCGTCAGCCGCTCCGAATTCCGTTCAGCCACACCCATTCGCTTTCGCTCAACAACCGCTCCGATAAGCTGGAGTTCCGCGCAAATGCGAATTTCAATGACACATACGGTGTGATGAAGGGCGACAACCGTCGCACCCTCGGCTTGAACTTCACGATCGCTTACCACCTCCGTGACAAGCTCACTCTCACATACAAGAACAGTTTCTCGCAGACGAACACCGTGGATTCTCCTTACGGAAGCTTTTCTTCCTACGCCAAGATGAATCCATACAATCCGATTTACGACGAGGAAGGAAATCTGATTACGGGTTACTATTTCAACCCTTATTCTACCTCCAGCTCATACGACGCCAATCCGCTCTATGACGCCACCCTTTCTAGCTTCAGCAAGTCTTCGTCCCAGAGTTTCAAGAATTCCCTGAGCCTCAGATGGAACATCACTAAGTATTTCTACATTACATCTCAGGCCAACCTTTCTTTCTCCCAGGGCTCGACTGACAAGTATGTCTCTCCTGAGACTGCGGCCAATCTCAAGGTGACCGACGTCACCAAGCGAGGCAGCTACTCCTGGAGCAACCGTCACGGTACAAACTGGGACGGCAAGGTCGTGGTCAACTATGGTAAGAGCCTCGACACGAAGGGCTCGATGTTCAGAATCAGCGGTGGTGGAACCATCAAGAAGAGCCATTCACAGAGCACTTCGGCAAGCGCCGTAGGCTTCCTCAAGGATGAGCTTTCCGACATTTCCTTCGCCCTGAGCTATCCGACCTCAGGAACACCTTCCGGATCGGACAACATCTCAACCCAGCTCAGTGCCTTCGCAAACGCCAACGTAGGCTTCCGCAACCGCTATTTCGTGGACCTCTCCTACAATGCGTCCGGTTCTTCACGCTTCGGCTCGGAGAACAGCTTCGCACCGTTCTGGTCTGCAGGTCTCGGCTGGAATGTCCACAACGAGGCCTTCGCCAAGAAGTGGGACTGGCTCAACACCCTTACCCTCCGCTACTCCCTCGGTTATACGGGTAGCGTTTCATTCGACTACTATCAGGCACAGACGGTTTACCAGTATTCATCGAACTCAAGCTACTACACCGGAATCGGTGCCGTGCCTAAGCAGATGGGCAACCCTAACCTTAAGTGGCAGAGAACTCTCAACAACAACATCGGTATCACTGCAGCCTTCCTCAAGAGCAGGTTCAACGTGAGCCTCGATGCTTATTCGAATACCACCTACGATATGCTGATGTCGATCGACCTTCCTTTGAGCGTCGGCACATCTTCAATGAACGTGAACTTCGGAGAGCTCAACAACAAGGGTATCGACCTCTCTATGTCAGGTCAGATCATCAACAAGCCTGATTTCTTCTGGTCAGTCACCGTCACCGGCGGCCACGTGATGGACCAGATCCGCAAAATTTCAGACACCCTCAAGAATACTGAGGTTTCCAACACCAGTGATTCTTCAGCACCGAAGATCCTCTTCCAGGAGGGTGGTTCACAGTTCGACATCTACGCTATGCGTTCTGCCGGAATCGACCCTGCTACCGGAAAGGAAATCTTCATCAAGAAGAACGGTGAATATACCTTCAACTACGACTCTGACGAGCGCGTAGCCGTAGGTAACACCAATCCTATTCTCACCGGCGGTCTTATGACTACCATTCGCTACAAGAGATTCACCCTCTCCGTTTCTTCTACCTACACCTTCGGATCCGACTACTACAATACGACGCTCCAGCAGAAGGTCGAGGATATCGACAGGTATCACAACGTGGATGCCCGCGCATTCACCGACAGATGGAACAGCACAGGAGACATCAGCCGTTACCTCGGTATCGCCGAGGACCCTGTCACCAGCTACTCCGAGCGATTCGTGGAGAAGAGAAATGAACTCTACATCTCAAGCGTGCAGTTCCTGTATGACCTCAAGCCTACCTTCATCTCAAAGTTCGGCCTGAAGAAACTCGTTGTCGGCATCGGTACTTCTGACATCGGATACATCTCGACAGTCAAGTTCGAGAGAGGAACGAGCTATCCTTACCAGCGTTCCTTCAACCTTATTTTCCGTCCAACATTCTAAACAGGGAGGCTTAAGAAATGAAAAAGTTATTTACAATCATATCAGTTTGCCTGACCCTTTCAGGATGTTCATTCCTCGATGTCAATCCTAAGGGAGAGACCTTCGACGAGGATATGTTCACCAGCGGAGAAGGCTATGAAGACGCTCTTTATGGAGTGTATGCTGAACTTTCATCCGACGAGTATCTCTTCGGAGGCTACTACTTCTGGCTCCCTGAAATTATGGGAGGCAACTCAACTGCCATCGGAGACTACAAGCTCGGCAATATGGCTCTTCTCGACTGGGATACGGCCGGTCCTATTTCAGTTAGAAAGAGTGTATGGGGCAATTCATACGAGGTGATCAACCATCTCAACAATATCATCGCCCACGCCGAAGAAGGCGGTGAAGACGAATTCACCTATTCGAAGATCTACAAGGGTGAGGCACTTGCCCTCAGAGCCCTCGTCCATTTCGAACTAGTCAATTTCTTCGCCAGCCCATACTGGTCTGCATCAAGCTACAAGGAGGAGGGTATCCCTTACGTTACCACCTATTCATTCACGATTACTCCGTTCAGCTCAGTTGACGAAGTGTTCGGATACATCCTTGCAGACCTCAAGGAGGCTGAAAGCATTATGGGCGAAGACGAAAGTTTCATCGAGGAACTCGGCTCAAGGGACAATTCCGCATCCGGTTTCACGGATGCCAGGATCACCCATATGAACCTCTACGCAGTCCAGGCCCTCATCGCAAGGACCTACTGGGTAATGGGCGACCTCGAGAACGCCGCAACCTACGCAAAGAAGGTCATCAGCAGCGGCAAGTTCGGAATGCGTCCTCTCCAGTCGTTCGTACAGCCTGACAACGGTACCCTCGACCTCTACGAGACCATCTTCGGTCTCTATGTTGGAGCGGCTACTTCCAGCTACCAGACAAGAAACGTGACCAAGTACCATCTTTCAGGTACTTCCACCACATCTTCATTCACCCTCGCATCAGACTGGGCATCCCTCTACGACGACGGTTCTTCGACCTCTGGTACGGATTACAGGCTCAGCGCCTGGTTCGACGACAGTGAGCTGACCCTCACAAAACTCGTGAACAAGATTTATTACAACAGCAGTTCATCATCTTATACCGGCAACTCTATCATAGGTGCCAATGTCATCAGGATTCCGGAGATGTATTACATCGTAGCAGAGTATTATCTCGAGAACGGTGATGCCACTACGGCTGCGGAGTATCTCGATCCGGTGCTCACTTCACGCGGACTCGACGACATTGCTACACAGGGCGTGACCCTCGATATGGACCGCCTCTACACGGAGCGCCGCAAGGAGTTCTACGGAGACGGAATGATTTGGCACGAGATGAAGCACAGGCAGACGAACCTCACCGTTACCAGCGGTACGACTTACGACGGAACGTCTCCTGCAACCTGGACAATCCCTATTCCGGATGAGGAATATGAGGCCAGGGAGGATATTTCTTAATTGATTCAGGAGTTATGAAGAAATTTTTACCAATCATATTTATTGCAGCTCTCGCCTTGTTCACTTCCTGCAAGGAGACATGGCTGCTGTACGATACGGACCAGAAGGACAAGGTCTATCTCCTCGATACCCTCCAGGTCCACACTGCTTCTTTCGCCCTCATTCCAGAGGATTCGATTCTCGTGCGCAGAACCGTCCACGTCCTCGGTTCGGTGAAGGATTATGACCGCCATTTCTCAATCAAGGCCAAGACTGACCTTGATTCCAATACATTTGTCGTAGCTTCCACTTCTTACCCGATGGTGGCCGGAGAAATCGGCAAGGATTATACGGTATCCGACCTCTGCATTCCTGCAGGAGAGGTTACGGGCTATCTTGACATCGTCCTCAGAAGGACGGACAAGATGCTCGACCAGTATGTGAAGGTTGCCGTTGAGCTCATCTCAAATGATGAATTCGATTCGTTCGAGGCCGACAGCTCCAGGAACCTCGCCATCCTCACTCCGGAATTCGAGGTCTATGTGACCGACGGTGAACCTGCCTGCCCATCCTGGTGGAGATATGCCAACAGCGCAACCTATCCTCTCGGATGGAGCGTGTATATGGGCAACTTCTATCCTGACAAGTTCAGGAGGATGCTCGACTATCTGAGAGACTGCGAGACCACTGCTCCTACCTTCTACAACTATGTTGTGGACACCTACGGAGAGAATCTCGAGGACGCTCCTACGAACTTTATGCGTCAGACCTACTCTTCACAGTGGGCGAAGTATGTGTTCATCCCTCTTTACGAGTATTATCTGGCTTATTATGCGGAGAATCCTGACGACGAGAACTACGAGCAGATTGGTGACGCCTATGTCAACATCAATAAGCAGGTCGGCTGGGGTGACCCTACCAGCGGTACTTACGGATTCCTCAACTAAAGATTATCGGTATGAAAAGATTTACTATAGCAATGATAATGTTGGCGAGCCTCGCTACGGCTTGCTTCAAGGTTGACGAGACGACCGATTACGGTTATCTTTCTCCGATAACCATTACAGTGAACACCGATACTATCAACGTCAGCATCGGACAGACTCTCAACTATACCGGTATGACGGTGGAAAGCGACCTTCCGGTATCATACGAGTGGGTTTACGGACTTCCTGGCGAGACGACCAACAGCGAGAATCCTATTTTCGCTTCCAGGACCACCATCAGTACTTCGCCGACCATCGACTATGCCTTCGGAACGGTCGGCCAGTTCCTCCTCCGCTGCCAGATGGACAACGGAGAGGACATCCAGTACAAGTATTTCACGCTCAACGTGAATTCGGGTTTTGACGAGGGCATCGCCATCCTCAGCAACGATGCTGAAGGAAATGCCGCAGTTTCATTCGTGAAGACGCTCACGAGCGACGACATTGCCGCCGGCGAGCAGGAGTTCTACTACAACATCTTCGAGAATTACCAGATGAAGAACGGTGTGGACCTCTTTATGTCTGACAATACGATGAGCATCAAGGACAAGGACGGAGTGAGCACCAAGGTAAGCTACGGCGCCTTCCTCGTCGCGACGGCTGACGACAACGGTACAATCTACCACTTCGAGCCTAAGACGACTGAGCTCTTCACTACCGTGAAGCTCAACGATACATACGGAACAGTCGTCAAGGAGTTCGGCGGTGAGTATGCCGCTACCGGAGGATTTGCAAATTACCTTCTCGGAGAAGACGGCAACTGCTACCGTTACGATATGCAGGTGGGCAACATCACCCTTCTTACCGATATGCAGTCAATCGGCTCGGTTGACCATACTTTCTGCGCGACATTCCGCGCCAGCGCCACTTCGGCTACGGAGCGCCAGGCCTGGTTCTTCAACGAGGATACGGTCTATGTGAGAAAGAGCGCATATCCGGCTCCTAAGTATTATTCAGTGGACGGATATACCGTAGTGAACCTCGGTTCGCAGAGAAGCGGCACCAGTTCAGCTTATCTCTACGCACTCTTCGTAAAGGACCGTGCGGAAGGGGAGTCTGACAGCGATCCTGTCACTATTATGATCCAGAACGGATATTACGGAACCTGGGGCAAGGCGTCAATGAAGACTCCTACCTATTACACGGTTGACAAGCTCTGTATGGATAGCGACTCCAAGATCGTCGGCACACTCGCTTCCAGCGATGTATATTATACATATGATAATGCCATCTACCGCTGGGGCCTCACTACGGCTCCTGCGACCACGCCTGCCATCACCCTCCCTGACGGAGAGCAGATCCGCGACATCGACGTGAATTTCAAGGGCAAGGCGAAGGGAACTGCCGGAGAAGACCTTCTCTATGTCGTGACCTACAATTCCAGCAGGTCAGGCGACCACAAGGGAAGCCTCTATGTATATGATATCGCCACACAGACTCTCGTAAAGTCTTACGAGGGCGTGTTTGACGATCCTGTCCGAGTAATCTACAAATACAGATTGAACTAAATAATATGAACTTTTCAAACAAAATCGCGTCAAAAGAAACTTATTCCACACCTAGTGTGGAATTTGTCTGCCCTGAAGAGGTGGAATTCCTCTGCGCTTCGACCAATTTGGTCGAAGATGATTACGGACTTTATGAATAAGGAGAAATTCAAATGAACAAGAAAATCACAATTATCGGAACCGCAGCACTGGCAGTGCTCGTTTCTTGCTCTGAGAAGGAATTCACTCCTGCTTCAGAAGCATCCAAGGTCAACATTTCAGTATCAGCAGATCCGCTTACCAAGTCATCGTTCGATGCCGGTAACTTCGTGGTCTGGGAGAACTCCGATGTTTTCGACATCCACAATGTCACTCTTGCAAACAGTGTTGAAAGCGTCAGCACCACATCGATGAACGCTTCATCACTTTCTGACAATTCTACGGTTGCTTCATTCAACAACCTTTCCGTCAATGACTATTTCTGCGTGACCTATCCTTCCGGTGCGGTCACCCTGCTGAATCATATCCAGTCTTATTGGAATTCATCATTGAAGGATTCAGTCAAATTCAACAGCAAAAAGTATATCTACACCAAGGTCAACGTGCCTTATATCCAGACTCTCTCAAGCACGATCACTCCTGAAGCCGTGCCTATGATGTCTGCAAGATATGCTTATTCTTCTGCGGCAAAGACTGCCGACACGGAGAATGCCATCGCCTACAACAGCAGCGAGACCATCACTATGATGCCTCTCTCCGGTATCGGTAAGATTACCTTGAAGAATATCCCTGACATTACTTCAGGTACCATCAGTAAGGTCATCCTCAACGCTGACTTCGTTTCCGTGACTTCAGAGAGCCTCAGCGCCAACGGAAGCTCGGAGTATGGCCTCGTAGGTGATACCTATTATTCATATATCGCATCATCTGATTCTTTCGCAGTGGCTTATCCTCACAATTCAGCTACTCCACAGAGAACCCAGCTCGTGCTCAAGAATGGTACCATTGACTATACTGCGGCTGACGGCGCAACCTTCTATTTCGGAGCAAACCACAGCATCCAGCCTATAAAGACCCTTCTCGTCAAGGTCCTCTTCACGGACGGAAGCTCAGTAAAGAAGTCTTTCGACGTGAGCGGCAAGAAGATCTACTTCAGCAAGGAGCATATCGTAAGCTTCACCCTCGACTTCACTTCAGGAGCGACGTCAAAGCTTGCGAGCACCAGATTCTCAGTCGAGTGGTCAGATGGATACATTACCTATGATTCTGCGAACGAGGCATACAAGTTCACTTCAGCATCGGAATCACCTCTCTATTTCCCATTCGGAAGCGCCATAGGCATCAGGTTATACTCAGACTTTGATGATTATGAAAGCCGACTCAAGCCGGGAACGGTAACAGCTGACGGTCAGACCATCGCGAACGGTTCTTGCTACTTCTACAGCACCAGCCCATATACTCCGGCAGAATGGATTACCAGATCCTATTATTATCCTTCCGGAACAAAGATCGCAGCAGGAACGCTTTCCACTGCAGACCAATACAGACAGCTCCAGGGCTCATCTGCATTCAGCGGTGAGACGGATCCTTGTTCGTATGTCCCTGTAAACTCTGGTGAGAATGCCTGGAGAATGCCTACGGCTGCTGACGTAGATGACCTCGTCAATGTTTCAGCCAGCAATGTTGAGTTCGGAAATGTCGACGAAACTGCGCCTTCCGGATCAGACGGCAAGGCCAAGTATCTTGACGTCACGGACGGTGAACAGAATCTCCGCTTCATTGCCTATGGCTGTACGGCCACTTCTTGTTCAGCATCTTACATACAGTATTCGATGATGTACTCGAACAAATATGCAGTCCGTTTCTGGACTACGACATTTAAGGAAGCCACTTCAAGCGGACTTAAGAGAAACGTAGGATCACATTTCAATGTCAGCCTGTCAAGTTCGGTTTCAGCTACAACGTCATTCTCGTCATCCCTTTCGACGGCTGCCGCCGGATATGAATATGGAAAAGTTTCAGAGACTTCTTCCGTTTATTATCAGGATACGGATCAGTACCCTATGTGGGTTAATGTACCTGTACGTTGCGTAAGAGACAAATAATTTAAATCTAATATAATAGTATAAGTGGTTATGAATTTACGACGCCTCCCGGCCCTTGTGGCCGCCTGTGCATTGCTCTTCTCCCTCTCCACGGAGGCTGATGCAGCATTCTGGAACAAGAAAAAGAAACAAGAGGAAGCCAAGAAAGAGGCTTCGACCCCTGCGCCTAAACGTAAGACTACACCCTATGACAA
>JAILCZ010000094.1 GCA_024689985.1 Bacteroidales bacterium
TCCTGTGATTCCTCAAGTTTGTCAAGCATAGCCTGCTTGTCCTTCATCCTATACTTCATATAGCCAGCGACAACCATAGTCACGATTGTTGAGATGAGGAAGAAGAGACCCATATAAGTCAAGCCCCAAAGCACAGGATGGCTGAGACTGAACGGAGCGCCCACTATTATGAAGTCATTAGTGCAATCTATGAACCTGAGGCCGTACTCCTTCATCGCAGCATAATCCATATAATACGCCTTGTCGTGAGCCCTGACCTTGATGTCCCTTACCTTGGCTCCGTTAAGGATCTGAACGGCATAGCCGGCCATATCCCTTGCCATAGACTCATATGAACTGAAATAGCCACAGAGATACTTGTGAGAATAATCAGCGAAACAGTCACGGACAGCCGTGAACTGAGGCTTTCCTGACTTGTTCACAAGTTCGTCGCTATAGATGTTATGCGTAAATTTCACATAAGGGAAGGCCCACAAAGAAGAAAACAGTCCCTTTATGGATTTTTCAGCCTCTGACTTGTCCAAAGCGTGCTTGTACATCCTCTCAGGAGACTGGGTGGAAACAAGCGTAATATAGACAGAATCAGAAAGTTCTGCACGATAGACAGGATCATTGAAGCGAGTCTCGTGAAAATCCACATTATTCACGAAATTATCCCTCTTTTTGATTTCCCTGAGGATATTACCGCGTATGATATTCTCAAGATACGAAGCGTCATTCTGGATGAACACGAAATTCGACTTGCCATATTTGACGGCAAGATCAATATTCCTGTTTACATCTACGCTGTCCGGTATAGGAAGGATCTTGAGTTCATCCATATACATTGAATTGCCAAGGAAGGCACGGTACATATAATGAAGACCTCCCGCCACGATAGGCACATTCCATTTCAGGATGAATTCCTTGTTATAGTTTCTGACAAGTGAACGCAGCGTCCTGTCGTCATCCGTCAGAATGACGTCAGGGAACCAACCTTCACTTCTAAGTTGCTCATATCCATAGAATAGAGGATCGAAACAAGTATTCTCTTCGTCATCGGCATTCAGATAAAGATGCCTGAAATCAGGATTATACCCAAATTCAACGAACGATTTGTCAAGAATATCGTGATAACCCTCATAATCAGCATAATGAGAATTATAGCAATGAATCACAAGTATTTTAGCCGAAGGAAGCTTAGCCCTCCTGTCAGTGCAGGACACAAGGGCAAAAGCGACAAGAAGTATGGTCAGGATCTTTCTCATGCCTGTTCCTCCTTTTCATAAGGCATAGTGAAGTAGAAATGACTTCCCTTGCCGAAATCACTCTTTACGCCGATCTTTCCGCCCTGCTTTTCAATGATGGTCTTGCATATGTTCAGTCCGAGTCCCGTACCCTTGTCGTTCTCGGTAGTCTTGTTGAAACGCTCGAATACGGAGTCCACCTTGTCGGCCTGGATACCGATACCCGTATCCTCAACAAAGACTTCAACGGTTCCGGCCTTTTCATCAACGGTCCATCCGATTGTGATTGATCCGTTAGGCGTAAACTTAAATGCATTTCCGACGAAGTTGTTGACTACCTGCTTCATACGGACCTGGTCACATTTCACGGTCACATCCCTCTCGCCCTTGGCCTCAAGGAACTTGATATTGGAAGGACATAGAATTCCGTTTGTCTTATAACATTTCTCAACCAGTTCGGCTATGGAAACAGGCAGAATCTTGAATGCCATACCATCCGTCTCCGACTCTGACTTGTCTACCACGGAATCAATCATATTGAGAAGCTGGTCAGTATTATCCTGGATGACGTCCGTGTACATCGCACGGTCTTCAGAAGAACATTCCGTCATAGCAAGCAATTCAGAGAATCCGGAAATAGCATTCAGAGGTGTACGGATATCGTGACTGATGTTGCTGATGAAATTCTCCTTGACGCTGACCTCGCTGGCCTTGTCAAGAGCTGCCACAAGTTCATCCTCCTCTTCCTTATATTTGTCGCAGTTGATTATGAGGCCACAGACGCTGTCATTCTTGATGTTATCCTCGTGTACGGTGAATATGATTTCCCACCATATCCACGTCTTGAAACCATCGATGCTGGAGCGGACCCTGACCTTATGATATCCCGGATGCTTCTTGAAATCAACTATGAACCTATACGAATCCATCGTTTTTGGATCGACGACCTTGGCCATTTCCTCCAAAGGTATAGGCCTGTTGGCTATGCCGATCTTGTTTCCCCAGTCAGACTGAAGTATGATGGTACCGTGGTCTATCTTCCAGATACCGGCACGCGCATTACCAAATACAAGACTGCGGTACAGGGCATTCTTCTGCAGCTGCTCCATAAGTTTTGCATTTGACTGCATGCGGATCCATATGAGGAAATAAACGAGGGAACCGATGAGGACTATGATGAGGAAGACAGAATTGATCATCCACACCATATAGGCTTTCGGATTCTTGACCTTCAGAGGTGCATTGCTTATATGGAAGGTATCGCTCCAGTCTTCATATCTTAGAGGCGGGACATAAGATTCCATCGCATTCCAGTCCATATAATAATCCTTCATATGGACTCCTCGAGGAATATCTGACGGTTTTTCTCCATTGAGAATTCTTGCCAGATATGAGACCTGGTCAGCGATCTGTGTCTCAGTGCTTGAGAAATATCCTCCCAGGATTCGCTTTTGCGACTGGGAAGCGAACTGCTCACGTATCGCCGTGAACTGAGGTCGTCCGGAGCGGTCTATCAGGGAGTTGCTGAAAAGGTCGAACTTAACCTGAATCATCGCAAGTTCCTTGGCCTGGTTATACAAGTCGTGAACATTGTGGAGGCCGACTATGTCTGGCATTCCGCTGGACTTGTTGCTTTCAGGCTGGAGGGCGGAAAAGAAGGTAAAAATCACCTTGTCCGAATACTTCGGCAGAGCCAGGGTATCCTTATTGAGGATGTCAACGTGGAAATCCTTGTTGTTGACATACTTGGTAGTATCGGATATGTTTTCGTTGCAATATTTCTTCAGACATACGTCCCCGACATAATTATCGAGTTCAATTATAGGATTGTTCAGACCGGAAACCATTCTGCAGATTTCTCCGTTCCTTGCAAGGTCGAGGCTGTCCATGAAACCTGTGACATTCGGATACCTCCTCATCTTGGCCGTATCGATATGCGTCACGCCGGAATACACGATCGGGAACTGGTGGAAAAGAGAACCTTCATAATTCATCACCCACTTGAAAAGAGGATCGTCATTTACCAGGATTGCCGCAGGCTGCCAGCTTAGAATGGAGTCACGGCAAGGTCCGAAGGCCTGGTCTCCAAGGAAATCAATTGAATAATAAGGCATATTGAAGTAGAAATGCCTTACATCCACATCCAGGTTCCTGGCCTTAAGTTCGTATTCCATACGCTTGCGGAACAGTTCCCCGTCCTGGCCGGCATCCGAGTACGAGTGCATGACCACGACTATAGGCTTCTTATCCTTCTTAAGATTGCAGGAAAAGAAACAAGAAAGAGCCACTGCGGCTATTATGAGTGTACGGAATAACCTAAACATAGTGCAACGTAATTCAAATTTATAAAGTTTGACGTGAATAACCAAAAAAGTAAAATGAAAATGGTATCTTTGATACCACTATGGTCAAAGCAGTATTTTTTGATTTCGACGGAACACTTGGGGATACTACAGAAGCAATTTTGAATTCCGCTCACGCGGCTATAGAACAGATGAGTCTTCCCCACACCACCGACTTGAACCTCCGTCAGCACATCGGACTACCGTTGTCCGAAATGTTTCACGACATATACAAAGGTTTGAACGACAATGAGATAAAGCAGATCTGCGACATTTACAGAGAAGCCTTGGATTCGGAGTATTACAGACAGATCAAACTCTTTCCTGGTGTTAAGGAAGCCCTCGAAGAATTCAAAGCCAGAGGCTGGACACTGGGAATTGTCACATCCAGGCATCTCAAATCAACAGACTTTCTTTCCGATATGCTTGGAATCAGGAAATATTTCGACATAATTGTCGGAGTTGACCTCGTAAAGAATCCCAAACCTGCACCGGACACCGTACAGGTAGGACTTTACAAATTCGGGCTGGAACCTGAAGAAACAGTCGTCGTAGGAGACACCAGATTCGATCTGCAGATGGGACACAATGCCGGCTGCAAAGTATGCGGAGTGACCTACGGCAACCATTCTAGAGAAATGTTGGAATTGGAAAACCCAGAATATATCGTGGATGACATCCGCGATTTATGCAAACTGATATAAATAATGAAAATCACTATCATCGGAGCCGGAAATATGGGCGGAGCAGCCGCCCTCGGCCTGGCAAAGAAAGGAGCTGCTGAAATCACCGTAACAGCAAGACACGAACAGACCCTGAAGAAATTCGAGGGCACAGGAGTAAAATGTCTGACGGACAACAAGGCCGCTGTAAAAGACGCTCAGATCGTAATCATAGCAGTAAAGCCTTGGATCGTACCTGATGTCATCGCAGAAATCAAGCCTGTACTCGATTACAAGACCCAGCAGATAGTGTCTTTTGCCCCAGGAGTAAAGGCGGAAGACCTTCTCGCACAGCTCAAGGACGGAAAGGAAGGTGAGCCGAGGCTCAGTTATGTCATCCCTAACACGGCTATTGAAGTAGGCGAAAGCATGACCTTCGTCTCCCCTGTCACGGCAGAAGAAAAGGACGCGGAAATCCTGAACGACATCTTCAGCACAGTTGGCGTCTCAATGATAGTTCCTCAGAAACTTATGATCGCAGGCACTGGCCTCGCATCCTGCGGAATCGCATATGCTCTCAGATACATCCGTGCAGCAGCCGAGGGTGGAGTCGAAACAGGATTCTACGCAAAGGACGCTACAGCCATCGTAGCTCAGACGGTCAAAGGTGCGGCAGCCCTTCTTCTGGAGCACAAGAGCCATCCTGAAGCAGAGATTGACAAAGTAACCACCCCTGGAGGAATGACCATCAAGGGCCTGAACGCAATGGAGGCTGCAGGATTCACCGACGCCGTAATCAAAGGCGTTAAAGCGGGAAAATAAAAATGAAGAAAATATTCTCAATCATATTATTTGCAACATTGGCCACTATGGGATTGAGGGCAGCGGACAACAATAGACCTGACTTCCTGAAACAGGGAGACAAGGTCGCCATCATTTCCCCTAGTTACTATACGAAGGATTCGACAAAACTCACAAGAGCCCTTCAGGTAATCAGAGGATGGGGACTCGAGCCAGTCCTGTCTCCGAACCTCAACAATCCAAGTCCTCTCGAGCCCGGCCTCCAGCCTGACAACAAGAAAAACTACTACGGAGGAAGTGACCTGGACAGGATTTCCGACCTTCTGTGGGCGCTCTGTGATCCGGAAATCAAGGCCATCATCTGCCAGAGAGGAGGTTACGGAACGATCCATCTTATGAAGATGATTCCTCAGAAAATATGGGAAGACAATCCTAAATGGCTCGTGGGATACAGCGACATTACCACCCTTCACGCTATGGCAAATGTCTCCGGAGCGATGACGATCCACGGCAATATGTGCGGAGACATAGGAAAGAAAGAAGGTCCGGACGAGGCTACGGATGCCCTTCGTGACCTATTGTTCGGGAAGATTCCGGA
>JAILCZ010000035.1 GCA_024689985.1 Bacteroidales bacterium
ATCAGGCCCATATACGTGCCGAGGTAGAGTTGGAGCAGTTTGTTGGAGCTGACGATGGCTCCGTGCTTGAGCATCACGGCGCTGCTTTTCTCCAGGTCGCCCAGAATCCAGATTCTCAGGTCCGAAGGCGGAAGGGCGATATCCATATCGGTTTCTGCGCAGCGCTCATAATAATCGTAGGCAGCATTGTTGACGACGCACCTGCAGAAGAGCTTGCGGTTGGAATTTGCATCTATCTGCGCATCCAGGCCCGTAGGATCTCCCTTACCGAAAGTAGAGAAGGACGCAGGGACGAGGACGAGGTTGAAGCCTATCTTGAACCCTTTGACGTTCTTGAAAACGAGCCTGTACCTGATTTCGCTGGAGAAGGATTTGCTGATCTTGTAGTATCCGTCCCTGTCCGTATAGGCCTTTCCGAATTTGACGAAAGAATTCACCACGACCTGTGCTCCGGCCACTCCGAATGGCTTTCCGCCGTTAGCTTTGTCATCTATGATCGTCACCCTGCCTTCAGGATGGCCGCTTCCGCCCTTGGTGACAGGAGAGAGCATATCGCCGTTGCCCGTCATCTCATAGGAGAGGCGTTCCACGGCATCCCAGTCAATTCCGTCACCAGGGGCCCTGGTAGCAGCACCTTCCGATATATAGCACTCGTCAAGGATTTCGTACATTATGTCAACCGGCATTTTGAAGTCCTTGTCCAGGACGGCATACTGCCAGGTTATGTCTTGCTCGGGAAGGGACGGGTCGTGATAATAATCGCCGTCCCTGATAATTTTGTAATCCACCGGATGATCGACCAGGTCAATGCCCAGGGCGGTCAGCCTGTCGAATTCTTTCTGGTCCCTCGGCAGGAACCTCACATATAAATTCGTAGGAGTGACATCGATTCTGCCCGCCTTTGTAGGATAGAGGGCGGACAGGGCGGCCTTGACGTTTCTGACGGCATATGGATTCTCCAGTTTTTCGCCGAGTTCAATCATCTCGTGGCCGACGCTGTCAGGTCCCAGTGGCTGGGACTGATTTCCGATTGAGTCTTTCTCGCAGGAGGCCGCCATAACGACGGCCACTGCTACTAAAATGAAGTTTTTCATATGAATACAATATTACACGGACAAAGGTATGGTATATTATCCGTGTAATCCGTGTTTACACGCTTATTTAACGAAAAAGGCCTCCCACTGTAGTGAGAGGCCATCTTTCATATGTAAAAAACGCTGATTTTTAGCAAAAATTACTTCTTGCAGACGAGTTTTCCGATGAAGTACACTGCTGCGGCAGTAGCCATACCGTTGATTGAAGGAATTCCCCAGGCAACGAGGTTGGCGACTACGGCTCCGATAACGACTCCGGCTACTGAGAACCAGTTGACAGTCTTGATCTGGACTGAATCCTCAAGATAAGCCTTGCGGTTGGTGAAGTAGTCGAGGACGAGGATGATACCGATCGGAGGAAGAGTGCAGTTGAGTACGTTGAGCCAAGCACAGAAATTCCAGTAGAGCCATACTGCAGCTACGGTACCGATGGTTCCTGAAACGAGGACCATAGTCTTCTTTGAGAGGCCGGTGATATTCGCGAGGCCGAGACCAGTTGAATAGAGGGCGTTGTCGTTGGTTGTCCAGATGTTGAGACCGAGGACAAGGATTGCGACATAGAAGAGATTGAGATTGAGCATAACCTCGAAGATGTCGTTTCCGCCTACATAAATTGATGAAACGGCTCCGAAGAAGAACATCAGGGAGTTACCGATGAAGAAGGCAACGACGGTGACGAGGGCTGCAATCTTGCCGTTCTTCGCGAAACGGGTAAAGTTAGGGGTTGCCGTACCTCCGGAAACGAAGCTACCGATTACGAGGCCTGCGCCGGCGATGATTGAAAGGTCTTTGGTGCCCTTTGCGAACTGCTCAGCGAGGGTTGCGTCTCCGCGTGATACAGCCATTATCATTGCGACCGTACCGAGGATGGCGACGAGAGGAACTGCGATGTAGCTGACTACGGTGAGGCTCTTGATTCCGAAATATGCCGAGCTGGTCATAAGGATACCAGCGATGAGGACGAGGGCATAGCCCTGCCAAGGCATTGAATCAGGGGTCACTTCGAGGCCGAGGAGTTCCTTTGCCACAGGGATGGCGAACATTGCGAGACCTACGCCGAACCAGCCCATCTGAGTGAAGCTGATCATTGCACTAGGAAGCCAGCTGCCTTTCTGGCCGAATGAACGCCTTGCGAGAAGGTCGAGTGAGAGGCCGCTTTCCGCACCGATGAAGCCGAGGGCTCCGGTGTAAGCGCCGAGGATGGCACCACCAAGGACAAGGGCCCAGATGAAACCATTGAGGTCAAGGCCTGCTGCAAGATTCTGTCCCACCCACATACTGGCTGAGAAGAATGTGAAGCCGAGCATAATCATAAACATCGTGATCGTGCTCTTGCGGCCGTTCTGAGGGACTGAAGAGGTTGAATAGTCGTTGTCGACCTTCTGTGTGTTGTTGCTCATTTGTTTTATAGGGTATTAAGTTGTTCGAGACGGCTCTGGCAGATCTTGGTGAAATTCTGCTTCCTGAGGTTTTCCAGATAAGCCTGCTCCTTCTCATAGAGGGCTTCCAGATTTGCGTCTTCAGGATAATTGTTTATCTCAAGCCACTGCTTGTAATCGGCCTTGTCATATCCTGCCTTTTCGGCGAGGAAAGCATTGAAATCGGAGAAATGGCTGGCCTTGAGAAGATCTTCCCAATAGCCCTTCACCTCTTCATAATGTTCTTCGATTTCATATCTCCTGGCGCCTCCGTCATAGATTATGCACTTTTCAAGAAGGGCCGGAGCGTGTTTGTAATCCAGGATATATTCACGGAATTCAGGAGCGATGGTCGCACCCTTCCAGCCGAAATCAATCATAGGAATATTGACTCCGGTCACGCCCTTGTCCGTATAGACAGTAAACATTCCCTCGTAGAATATGCAGTCGAAACCCTCGAATTCAGGCCAGATCTCACGGATGAGGCTGGTCTCCTCCTCCATCAGGTCGATGGCACGGGTACCGCCGATCGTGAAGAAGACGATCTTCTTGATGGATCCGCCGTTAGCCCTGAAATACTCGATCACATATCTCATACAGAGACGGAGGGTATCACCACTGGCGATGATGTCGCCGATCATAAGGGTACAGTCCTTTTCAGGATGGAGTTTTTCATACTTGACGTCGAGTCCGGTGATGACACCGCACTCGATCACGCGCTCGCAGCTGAGGAAGTTGATGTTGTTCACGCGGATACCCGCAGTGTCGCAGCATTCCTCGAGAGGATAGTTGAGTCCTCCGCGGAGGATCGTAAGGATTGCAGCATTCTTCACGTCTGGCTCGAGAGCCTTGAGGGCTGCAACCGTAGGCTCGAGCATAGCCTTATAACAATCAAACCCGACGACTTCAGGCGATGCCATCAGACGACAGGTTTGTTTGCTGCTAATAATGAAATATTTATTGAGGAAATGATCCGATTCAAGCCTGTATAGGCCCGAACACTCGTTTATATTTTTTAATTTGTGTGACATCCCGATAAGAAGTTATCGGGGCACAAAGATAGCAAATTCTATTAGAAATACACAACAGTTTTTTGCTCGATTGACGACATAAGAGCATTTGCGAGGCGGCTTACACCGAGACGGAAATACTGATTGTTGAGCCATTTTTCACCGAGGATGGAGGAAACTATTGAGTAGTAGCCAACTGCGTCGAGAGTGGTTGAAATGCCACCTGCAGCCTTGAAGCCGACCATCTTTCCAGTCTTGTTGTAGAAAGACTTGATGCAGTCGCACATCACGTATGCAGCCGTAGGAGTAGCGTTGACGCTGACCTTTCCGGTAGAAGTCTTGATGAAGTCAGCTCCGTTTTCCATTGCGAGGAATGAAGCGTCTGCTACAAGTTCAGGAGTTACGAGAAGGCCTGTCTCGAGAATTACCTTGAGTACGACCTTGCGTCCCTCTTCCTGGGCAGCCTTGTCAATAGCTTCACGCATTGCCTTGATTTCCTTGCCTGCAGTCTCATAATCACCTGCGAGGAATGAATTGAGGGCAAGCACGATATCGATTTCGTCAGCTCCGTCCTTCACGGCGAGCTCACACTCCCTTACCTTCACCTCAAGGAAACTCTGGGCAGATGGGAAACAGCTTGAGACACAGGTCACGTGGATGTCTTCCGAATTCCTGTTCTTGCGCACTACGTGGGCAAAATTAGGATATACGCAGACAGAAGCGACCTTTGGATAAGTAGGATACTGTGTCGTAAGGGCGTTCACTTTCTCAACGAGTCCCTTTACCTTGGCTTCAGTATCATTTGTTGAAAGAGTCGTGACATCCATTGCTGAGAAGCAGGTCTTGAGGACCTGATCAGATACCACGTTCTCCACGTTCCTGGCGATAAGGTCAAGATTTCTGATCATAGTTTCCTTATCAAGGACATAGCCATACTTTGTTGTTAATTCTGACATAATAAATATGCTGGTTAATATATCATCCCTTTATCTGTATGGTGAAGCCTTCGTCAACCAAAGGCTGCACCAACTGTTTCATCTGATCCACCGTGAACTTCTGCAGTCCCTTCATAGGCGTGTCACGGGCAATCGTATAGACCATTATCTCCCTTGGTCTGAGTTCCCTGACGATCTCCATCCAGCCCTTCAGGCTGTCCGGGTCCGAAGAGTCGAAGCCGTTGCCTTTCAGGAACATTGTCTGGAGTATAAAGTTACCATTAAATTTCTTTAAATCCTCCACAATTTTCCTGACTCTGTAATTTCCTGCCGGTTTGTTGATCAGTGCGGCAAGAACATCGGTAGGCGCATCCAGTTTCATTATCGGATTGTCCACCTTCTTCAGGGCCTCGAAGACTTCATCCTTGAAAACCCTTGTGGAGTTCGACAGAACCGATACTTTCGCTCCAGGAAAATACTTGTTCCTCAACTCCAAGGTCAGGTCGATGATCTCCGGAAATTCAGGATTGAGCGTAGGTTCACCGTCTCCCGAGAATGTAATCGAATCTATAGGAGTCTGGGTATCCCTGCACTCCCTCAATTTCTTTTCGAGGGCTTCGCGTACGTCTTCCGCACTCGGAAGCCTCTTGTCATCGGTGCCGTCAGCATTCCAACCACATTCACAGTAAATGCAGTCGAAATTGCAGAACTTGCCCTTCTCCGGTAAAAGGTTGATGCCGAGTGAAGAGCCCAGCCTGCGGCTGAATATAGGACCGAATACAGTATCTTCCCGCATCATAGCTTAATCCTCCGCCACTATCATCTTAGGGCCGGCCCACATAGTGTCGCGGCCCACTGAATCCAATTTATACATACCCGTCGAATCCATACTGATTGAAATCGTATCGATGACGGACATAGGGCCGAAGAGCTCATTGTACAACTTGACCCCGGCATTGAATTTACGGATTTTCTCCAGGGCATCCCTGGCGGCGATTTCTGCGTCACGCTCCTTCTCAATTATACCCTTCTGCTTGAGAATATATTCCTTTGTGCTTTTCAGTATCTTGGAATATTTCTCAGGTTCCCGGAGATAATAGCTGACGGATGCGACATAGTCATCCATCGTATATCCGTATTTTTCAAAGATCGGGCGATAGAACCAGAGGGTGTCGGCCCTCTTCTTCTCCGTCTTGTTCACATTGAGCCACTGGTCGGCTATGAACATATCGGCATATATCCTGGAGAATTTCTTCTCAGGAATCACTCTTGCCTTGTGCGAGCAGGATGCCGCGAAGGTCAGGACGATGGCGGCGAGCGCCAATATGCCGGCTATTCTTTTCATTATCTGAGTGTTGCTCCGAACTGGTTCTGGAATGTGGAGAGAATCTTCTCCATCATCTTCTCTACCTCTGCATCCACGAGAGTCTTGTCAGGATCCTGGAGGACGAAGCTGAGTGCATACTGCTTCTTGCCTTCAGGAATCTTGTCTCCTCTGTAGACATCGAAGAGGGATACGCTCTTGAGGAGCTTCTTGCCTGACTTGAAAGCCGCCTTCTGGAGGTCAGCATAAGATACTGACTCGTCGAGAAGGAGGGCGAGGTCACGGCGTACCTCAGGGAACTTAGGAAGCTCGGTAAACTTGACCTTGTCACGCTTAACAAGTTCGAAGAGAACCGGCCACGAAATCTCGGCCGCGAATACCGGCTGCTTGATGCCGAATTTCTTGGCAAGGGCAGGATTTACGGTACCCATAACGGCGAGCTGCTTCTTTGAGCCAGGGAGTTCATATGCCACGCCCTCGGAGAATATGTCTGAAGGAGCGGCAGATGTGAAGAGCTGGTTCATATCGGCGCCGAATCTCTTGAGAAGAAGTTCGAGATAGCCCTTGAGCTGGAAGTAATTGGTCTTCCTTCCGTCAGAATTCCAGGTCTTGTCAGGATTTCCGGACATCACGAGAGAGAAGCAAGTATGCTCCTCATAGCCTTCGAGGGTGGTTCCGTCAGTTTCAGGCTTTCTGCTGTAAACTGAACCGTACTCGAAGATCTTCATTGAAGACATCTGGCGGTTGATATTGTAAGCGACCACCTCAAGACCTCCGAGGATGAGGGTCTGACGCATCACATTGAGGTCAGAGCTGAGCGGGTTCACGATGTGAACGCACTTGTCAGCAGGGAATGTCTGAAGTGAATCGTAATATGCACCCTTCGTAAGGGAGTTGTTCATCGTCTCCACGAAGCCGTTGGATGCGAGGAAGTTGGAGATGCTGTTGCGGACTGCCTCAGGTTCAGGTGAAGGTGTGGCGTTGACGCTCATCTTCATATGCATAGGCAGGTCGATGTTGTTGTAGCCGTAAACGCGGAGAATCTCCTCGACTACGTCGCACTCCCTGTAAACGTCGATCATATATGTAGGAGCGGCAACCTTTGCGCCCTTGTCCGTCTTCTCGAGGAATTCGTAGTTGAGGGCCGTAAGGATGGTTTCCACCGTTTCCTTGCCGATGTTCTTACCGATGAAGTTGAAAATTCTCTCGTAATCGAGATCGATGACCTTCTTCTCGACAGGCTCAGGATAGAACTCAACCTGGTCTCCAACGATCTCGCCGCCTGCTACCTCCTGGATGAGAAGTGCGGCGCGCTTGCCGGCATATGCTGCGATTGCAGGATCGGCTCCTCTTTCATAACGGAATGATGCGTCTGTCTGCAGACCCTGTGTCTTTGCAGTCTTTCTGATGGATACAGGATCGAAATATGCGCCTTCTACAAATACATTGACTGTCTTCTCAGTCACTCCGCTGTCGATTCCGCCGAATACTCCGGCGATGCACATTGGCTTCTCGCTGTTGGCGATGACGATATCAGTTGAATGAAGAGTTCTCTCGATTTCGTCGAGAGTTGTGATCTTCTCACCCTCCTCAGCACGGCGGACGATGACCTTGCCGCCTGCGATCATATCGGCGTCGAAGGTGTGGAGAGGCTGGCCAAGCTCGAAGAGGACGAAGTTGGATACGTCCACGACGTTGTTGACCGGACGCTGTCCGATTGAGAGCAGCTTCTGCTGGAGCCACTCAGGTGAAGGACCTACCTTCACGCCCTTGATCGTGATTCCGGTGTAACGGGGAGCTCCGTCAGGAGTCTGCACGTCAACAGGGATGCACTCACCCTTACCGGCCTTGAAGGCGCTCACGTCAGGGAATTTGAGCTTGCAAGGAAGGTTGTTGAGCTTGAGATATGCATAGATGTCACGGGCAACGCCCCAGTGAGATGCGGCGTCAACGCGGTTGGCCGTGATCTCATATTCGATGACGGCCTCGGTGCCGAGCTTGAGGTATTCCTTGGCAGGAGTTCCTACGACTGCATCTTCAGGAAGGACCATAATACCGTCGTGGTTGTTTCCGATTCCAAGTTCGTCCTCGGCACAGATCATACCGAAGGACTCCACTCCGCGGATCTTGGACTTCTTGATCTTGAAATCGCCCGGAAGCACGGTTCCGAGACGGGCGAAGAGGACCTTCTCCCCTGCTGCGACATTAGGAGCGCCGCAGATGACGGTAAGAGGTTCTCCCGTTCCGTCATTCACCTTGGTAATATGGAGATGGTCTGAATCAGGATGTTCCTTGCATTCTACCACTTCAGCAACGACAACGCCGGCAAGTCCGCCGGGAATCTGCTCCTGCTCTTCCACAGCATCGACTTCGATTCCGATTGAGGTCATTGCGTCTGCGACCTCCTGAGGAGTAAGATCAGTCTCAAGATAGTCCTTGAGCCAGTTATATGACAGTTTCATATCTAATGTTTAATATTATTTACTTATTCAAGTCTTCCAATGAGAACAGGGTGTTCACGAATTCCTTCCTGTCAAACACCTTGAGGTCATCTATTCCTTCACCTATTCCGATGAAACGGACCGGGAACTGGAACTGGTCGACGATTCCCACTACGACTCCGCCTTTCGCCGAACCGTCAAGTTTCGTGACGGCAAGGGAAGTAACGTCTGTTGCGCGGGCGAATTCCTTCGCCTGCTGGAAGGCATTCTGGCCAGTGCTGCCGTCAAGCACGAGGAGAACTTCGTGAGGCGCGTCAGGAATGACCTTGCGCATCACGTTACGGATTTTGGTCAGCTCGTTCATCAGGTCAACCCTGTTGTGGAGACGGCCGGCCGTATCAATAAGCACGACGTCAGCGTCTCTTGCGACAGCAGCCTTCACGGTATCGAAAGCCACGGAGGCAGGATCGGACCCCATCTCCTGGCGCACGATATCGACGCCTGCCCTGTCAGCCCAGATCTGGAGCTGCTCCACGGCTGCGGCACGGAACGTATCCGCTGCACCGAGGATGACTTTCTTGCCCTGTGCCTTGTAGCGGGAGGCAAGCTTTCCGATGGTCGTCGTCTTTCCGACTCCGTTCACGCCCACAACCATTATGACCAGAGGTTTCTTGCCCAGGTCAAATGGCTCGGATGCGTCTTTCGCCTTGTCCACGTCAAGAAGACCAGCGATCTCCTCACGGAGCATAGTGACGAGTTCCTCCAGACTCATATATTTGTCCCTGTCAACCCTCTCTTCGAGCTGGTCGATCAGTTTGAGGGTCGTCTCAACACCCATATCGGTAGAAATAAGAGCCTCCTCTATTGCGTCCAATACGTCATCATCGACTTTTGACTTGCCGACGATGGCTCTTGAAAGCCTCTGGAAGAAACTTTCATTAGTCTTCTTGAATCCCTTACTGAATATTCCCATAGCGGAAAATGTTTAGTATGCCTAACTTGCAAATATAGTCAAATTGGGCAAGATATAAAAGAAGAGACGCAGCCAAACGATTGTTGACTGCGTCCCTTCTGTATATTTGTAGTAAGACTACTTCTTGTTGAAGAACTCCTTTGCCTTCTCAGCCTCTACGAGCTGCTCTGTGAAGACATATGCACCAGTCTTAGGAGACTTGTCCATGCGGATGCACTTGACCATGCTCTTAGCACCGGCCTTTGCTGCGAATGTTGCGACGGCTTTCTTTGCCATAGTTTATTCTCCTTATTACTTAATCTCTCTGTGGAGAGTAACCTTCTTGAGGTATGGGTTATACTTCATACGCTCGAGACGCTCAGGCGTATTCTTCTTGTTCTTTGTGGTAATGTATCTTGACATTCCTGCTACACCGCTCTCTTTCTGCTCGGTGCACTCGAGGATGACCTGCACCCTGTTTCCTTTTGCTTTCTTTGCCATAGTGCTCTATAAATTAAACAAGGTTAACAAATCCTTTCTCCTGAGCTGCCTTGAGTGTTGCATCAAGACCGTTCTTCTCGATAATTCTCATTCCCTTGCAGGTAACCCTGAGGGTAACGAACCTCTGCTCAGCCTCTGACCAGAACTTCTTGGTCTTGAGGTTAAGGTCGAATGTACGCTTTGTGCGTAACTTAGAATGGGAAACATTGTTACCGACCATTCTCTTCCTTCCGGTTATTTCACAAACCTTTGACATAATATTTCTTTTTTATTTTGATTCTAAATGTGTTACGCGGGCTGCAAATATCGCTTTTAATTTTCTGAATTGCAAGAATTCCTAATTATTTTAAAGAACCTGCCAGCCCTTATACTGTGTGGAAAACTACGGTTTTCATCGAGCGAGAGCCATACCAGAGCCGGAGTTCCGACGATATGGTCTTCAGGAACGAATCCCCAATAACGAGAGTCAAGGGAGAGGTGCCTGTTGTCACCCATCATATAGTAGTAATCCATACTGAAGGTATATCTGTCCGTTTCCTTGCCGTCAATGAAGATCTTGCCGTCATCTGCGACCTTGAGGTCGTGTCCCTCGTAAACCGAGATTATTCTCTCGTAAAGAGGAAGTGAAGTGGAGTCGAGCTGTACCGTTGCTCCCTTTGCAGGGATCCAGAGCGGACCCATATTGTCGCAGGTCCATTTGCGTTCTCTCTGGAACGGGAATATAGCGTTGTCTGCATCTGTTGATGACGGGAACCTGTCTATATTCGGCTCAACGCTCACGACGTTGGCAAATGTCTTTATCTTTTCAAGCATCGATGCCGTGAGTGGCATGCTTCTGTAGCCTGGAAGAGTTTTGTCAAACTCGCATCCGAATGCTACTCCGATCTTGTCAAGATGCTTTTCGTTGATTTTCTGTCCTGAAGTAATGACCGTGTAGGTCATCTGTACTCCTGGCCATACCTCCTGGGCTTCAGAGTTGATGTAAACTCTTCCGTCCCTGATCGAGATCGTGTCGCCGGCAACGGCCACACATCTTTTCACATAATGGTCTTTCTTGTCCATCGGGCGGGCGATCACAGGTCCGAAATACTTCTGTGTGATTTCCGTTCCAAGGTCCCTTACGAGTGCGTGGTAGTCTGCCTGCATATTGCGGGTGAGAACCGTATCACCGTTTGGAAAATTGAAGACCACGATGTCTCCTCTTCTGACATTCCTGAATCCCTTCAGTCTCTTGTAATCGCAAGAGAGAGATGTCGAATAAGACTCTTTCCCGAAGAATACGTTGTGAGTGAACGGAATCGTGAGGGGTGTCTCAGGGAGTCTCGGTCCGTAGGTAAGTTTGTTGACGAAAAGATGGTCACCCGTATAAAGGGTGCTCTCCATTGATGAAGAAGGAATCTTGAACGCCTGGAAAAAGAAAATATTGATGAAGGTCACAACGATTACTGCGAAGATGATGGCGTCAAGCCATTCAAGCAGGGCGTTGGGCTTCTCTCCTTCCTTGTAGTTTTTCTTCCAGAATACCCAGTTCACCTTTTTGGTGATGTGGTAGTCGAAAAGAACTATGAGGCCGAAGAGCCACCAGTAGTTTCCGAGCCAGACGACCCAAATAACATAGAGGAGGGACCAGAAAATAAAGCCCGTCCACCTGTTATGGTACAGATCCTTCAAGCTCACAATCAAACTATTTTACTGAGTTTACGATAGCCTCGAAAGCCTGAGGGTTGTTCATCGCGAGGTCAGCGAGGACCTTACGGTTGAGACCGATGTTCTGCTTTGCGAGCTTACCCATAAACTGTGAGTAAGAAACACCGTACTGACGCACTGCTGCGTTGATACGCTGAATCCAAAGAGCGCGGAATGAGCGCTTCTTGTTTCTACGGTCGCGGTATGCATAAGTAAGTCCCTTTTCGTAGGTGTTCTTTGCTACCGTCCATACATTTCTCCTGGAAAGGAAGTTACCGCGGGTTCTCTTGAGAATCTTCTTGCGGCGTGCCCTTGAGGCAACTGAATTTACTGATCTAGGCATAAATTTTACTGTTTTTTGGAGGCAGTGACAATCTTCGTAATTGCTCTTTCAGACTGCATTCCAAGTTGAACTTAAATGATTAGAGGACGAGAAGTTCTTTAACACGAGCTACGTCAACCTTCTTCACGATAGCGAAATGGTCGAGATTTCTCTTCTGCTTCTTGGTCTTCTTGGTGAGAATGTGGCTGTGATAAGCGTGTCTTCTCTTGATTTTTCCAGAACCGGTAAGCGTGAAACGCTTTTTAGCACCGGAGTTGGTCTTAAGCTTTGCCATTGTTAAACTAATTAAACGTTAATAAATATTGTAATCCGCCGAGCGGTTTACTTTTCAGTTTACTTTTTCTTGACCGGAGCGATCATCATGTTCATCCTCTTTCCTTCGAGGACAGGCATATTCTCTGCTCTTCCGAATTCCTCAAGTTCAACTGCGAAGCGGAGGAGCTGCTTTTCTCCCTGAGCGGCGAACTGGATCGAACGACCTCTGAAGAAGATTGTCGCCTTCACCTTCGAGCCTTCCTGGAGGAACTCCTGGGCGTGCTTGAGCTTGAACTGGAAATCGTGCTCGTCCGTATTAGGGCCGAAACGGATTTCCTTGATAACAATCTTGGAAGCGTTCTGCTTCATCTCCTTGGCTTTCTTCTTCTGCTGGTAGAGATACTTCTGGTAATCGAGTATCTTGCAGACAGGAGGGTCAGCCTTGGCACTGATCTCAACAAGATCCAGACCCTGCTCATCCGCCATCTTCATTGCGGCAGACAAAGCATATATTCCAGGGTTAGCTATATTATCGCCGACAAGACGCACCTGTGATGCGGTAATCTCATCATTGATATTGAGCTCGTTCTCGTCTTTCTGTCTCTGAAAACGACGAGGATCCGGACGGCCGCCCGGTCTCTGGTTTCCGGCCCCTGCCGGACGTGGTCCTCCAAAATGTGGAGTTGGTTTGTAAGGTGTTGCGATAAAACAGTCCTCCTAAATTGTTAAAAACTAATATGTTTGTCCTACGCAAGTTCTGCCTTTACGGCGTCCTTGAACTTGGCAACAAAGTCATTTAACGGCATTGAACCCTTGTCCACGCCCTCTCTTCGAACGGAGACAAGATTCTCTGCAACTTCTTTTTCACCGACAATCACGAGAACAGGAACTCTCAGCAATGCAGTCTCGCGGACTCTCTTTCCGAGGGTTTCGTTTCTGTCGTCGATTGAAGCGCGAATATCGGAATTTTTAAGAACATCACAAACTTTTTTTGCATAATCAGCGTATTTTTCGCTGACTGGCAATACTTTAACCTGATCTGGAGAGAGCCAGAGAGGGAGATGTCCTGATGTGTGCTCGAGGAGCACGGCGGTAAATCTTTCGATTGATCCGAACGGAGCTCTGTGGATCATCACAGGGCGCTTCTTTGATCCGTCTGCGTCGGTATATTCGAGCTGGAAGCGCTCAGGAAGGTTGTAGTCCACCTGAATTGTTCCGAGCTGCCACTTTCTTCCGATTGCGTCCTTCACCATGAAGTCGAGCTTAGGGCCGTAGAATGCAGCCTCGCCGTACTCTACTACCGTGCTGAGGCCCTTGGCCTTTGCAGCGTCGATGATACCCTGCTCTGCCTTTGCCCAGTTCTCGTCGCTTCCGATGTACTTCTCCTTGTGCTTAGGGTCGCGGAGAGATACCTGTGCGAGGTACTTGTCGAACTTGAGGGTCTTGAAGACATAGAGAATGAGGTCGATGACCTTCTCGAATTCCTCCTGGATCTGGTCTGCGCGGCAGAAGAGATGGGCATCGTCCTGGGTGAAGCTTCTAACACGGGTAAGTCCGTGGAGCTCACCGCTCTGCTCGTAACGGTAAACCGTACCGAACTCGGCGATACGGAGAGGGAGATCCCTGTATGACCTTGGTGATGAACGGAAAATCTCGCAGTGGTGAGGGCAGTTCATTGGCTTGAGCATATACTCCTCGCCTTCCTGCGGTGTATGAATCGGCTGGAATGAGTCCTTGCCGTATTTTGCATAGTGGCCTGATGTCACATAGAGGTCCTTGCTTCCGATGTGAGGAGTTACAACCTGTACGTATCCGTATTCAGCCTGCTTCTTGCGGAGGAAGTCCTCCATAAGATATCTCATGACTGAGCCTCTAGGGAGCCAGAGAGGAAGACCGAGACCTACGCGTGATGAGAAGGTGAAGAGTTCCATCTCCTTACCGATCTTTCTGTGGTCGCGCTTCTTTGCCTCTTCGAGAACCTGGAGATACTCGTCGAGCATAGACTTCTTAGGGAAAGTGATACCGTAGATACGGGTAAGCTGCTGACGCTTCTCATCTCCTCTCCAGTATGCACCGGCGATTGAGGTAAGCTTTACAGCCTTGATGAGTTCCGTATTCATAAGGTGTGGTCCACGGCAAAGGTCCGTGAAGTTTCCGCTTTCGTAATATGTGATTGTACCGTCAGCGAGTTCGTTGATAAGCTCGCACTTGTACTGGTCGCCCTTCTTTGTGAAGTAATCCAGGGCCTCTGCCTTGGATACGTCGATCCTCTTGAATGTTTCTTTGGTCTTCGCAAGCTCGAGCATCTTCTTCTCGATCTTTGGAAGGTCGGCGTCTGAGAGCTGCTGACCATTGAGGTCAACGTCGTAATAGAAGCCATTCTCGATTGCAGGTCCGATTCCGAACTTTACGCCAGGATAAAGGGCCTCGAGAGCCTCCGCCATAAGGTGTGATGATGAATGCCAGAATACCTTCTTGCCTTCGTCGTCATCCCACTTGAGGAGGTTAATGGAACAGTCCTCTGTAATTGGACGGGTAAGGTCGTAGGTCACGCCCTTTCCGATTGTTGTATCTGATGCAGGTTTAACTGCTACTGCGAGAACCTCTGCAGCGAGTCTCGGACTGATTCCCATGGCTATCTCATAGCCTGTGATTCCGCTTTCAAACGGCTTTACGCTGCCGTCAGGAAATGTAATGTTGATCATTTTTTGTAACTAAAATTAAATTGGACTGACCAGTATTTACTTACCAAGTACTTAAACAGGGCCAGCCATATTATCAGTAAAGCTTACAAAGGTACTAATTTTTTCATATATTTGTCCTTATGAAAGAGACAATCAGCAGCAGTGCACAATGGAATAACGCAGGGAAGGCAGGAGCTGTCCTGGGACTGGTAGTGATCGTATATTCTCTGATCACGACACTGATCGCAAAGACATACACATCACTCGCCGTAATGACCGTTCTTCATTTTGCAGGCTACGTTCTCTGGTTCGCCAAGCTCATCGGCTGTTTCCTGTTGATGAAATATTTCATCACAAGACAGGCCAGGAATTATTCCGGAGTCACTCCGGGCGACAGCCTCCGTTACGGAGCCAAGATTGCCTTTTTCTCCGCGCTCATTTGCGCAGCATACGTGCTTTGGAGTATGTCAACTATTGACCAGGAGGGCCTGACAATGCTTTTCAAGGAAGCGATGGCCAATGTCCCTGTGGATTCCAACACCCAGGCTTCAATTGACGGAATAATCAACAACGCTCCGGTGATCTTCACCGTGACTCAGTTCCTGTACTGTTTCATCTACGGATGGATCATCAGCGCCGTCATCGCACGTATGGTTCCAACAGAAGATTTATAGATCAGAAAGTATAGATCAATAATGAAAGACGTATCAATCATAGTTCCATTCCTTAACGAGGCCGAATCAATTCCGGAGCTCGTTGCCTGGATAGAGAAAGTAGTCAGCAAAGAAGGCTGGAGTCACGAGATTATAATGGTTGACGACGGCAGTACCGATGACTCCTGGAAGATCGTCACCGACCTCGCCAAGACGAACGATGCAATACACGGAATCCGCTTCCGCAGGAACTACGGCAAGTCCGCCGCCCTGTTCTGCGGTTTCGAGAAGGCTGAGGGCAATGTAGTGTTCACTATGGACGCAGACCTCCAGGACTCCCCTGACGAGCTTCCCGAGATGTACAGAATGATCGTCGAAGAAGACTGGGACATCGTCTCTGGCTGGAAGCAGCACCGCCAGGACAACAAGCTCACCAAGAACATTCCTTCCAAGATATACAATGCGGCAGCAAGGGCAATCACCGGCATCAAGCTCCACGATATGAACTGCGGCCTCAAAGCATACAAGAACGAAGTCGTCAAGAATGTCGAGGTCTATGGAGAGATGCACAGATACATCCCATTCCTCGCCAAGAACGCAGGCTTCTCAAGAATCACCGAAAAGCCAGTTCACCATCAGAAGAGAAAGTACGGCGTCAGCAAGTTCGGCATCGAGCGTTTCGTCAACGGCTTCCTGGACCTCATCTCACTCTGGTTCCTCAGCCGCTTCACCAAGAAGCCTATGCACTTCTTCGGATTCACCGGCCTTATGATGTTCCTCATCGGTATTGTTATGACCATCTGGATCATCGCCGACAAGCTCACCCGTCAGGCCCAGGGCCTCGTCTTCAGACCTGCGACTGACCAGCCACTTTTCTACCTGGCCCTTTGTGCCGTCCTATTGGGCGTGATGCTATTCCTGGCAGGATTCATCGCAGAGCTAGTCTCGAGAAATTCCGCGGAGCGAAACAAATACAACATCAAGGAAACCCTCTAGGTTTCCTTTTTTTGTGGAATATATCTCTGCCTCACATATCAGGCAGTAAAGTAGACTCCGCAAGAAAACAAAAAGACCCCACAAGACAATAGACATTATAAAAATGCCGGCCCGCAATATTGCAAGCCGGTCTTGAACTTTTATAAATACTATTTTATTGGGGAGAAATTGGAACTGATATTCAATGACTTAAAAATTTGACATATCAATTCGCGCATTCTAAATGTCGTAAGAACTAATACAAATTTAACAATTCTTGAGCAAAAACAAGAACCCTGAACAATAATTTTTTAATAAAAGCCAAATAAAATATTTTAAAATTTAAATATATTCCCGATCATCTTTAAAATTCCATAAGCCACATCACCCAATTTCCCACTGATACACAACACATTACGATCCAACCTCGTCATTCATCCACCCAGCACCTGACATTCCATCCACCATCCCTTTGCTGCGCATCAGCCTTCCAGCAATCTGCCAGCCACAAACACCCTGTATGGCCACTTCGCGAGAATGACCTCGCCCGCAAAGGAGGGATATTCTCGCCAACCGACTCCTAGTGCTACTCTAGGTCCTACTGTCGAGAATGATGTTTTCAAAAATAGAGCCTCATCTCGGAAACCATTTGAGCTAGCCGCATCCCACAAAATCACCGGCATCCTGCCGCGCCTTCGGCTTGCCCAAAAACTGACACTATACTCGAAGCGCATCTCCAACTAAAACCCTCATCCTACGCGCACTGAAGGATGATTTATATATAAGTAGACGCGGCTGGCGCGGGGGATGCTGGTGCTTGAACCGCAGAGGTTGAAGCGGAAGTATTAATTTGAGCTCGACTCAGGAGGAAGCGGCTCGGTAGAGGAGCCGATTGGAGAGGCGACGGCAGACGCTTTCGAGTGAGTGAGCAGGCAAGCGGAGCGCGGCAGTGTTGCCATCCGGTATGAGGAAAGCGTGGCCGAAAATGTCTGCTTCTGATTTTTGGCCTGGAAAAGCCATTCAATCGTGGCCGGTGGGATTTTGAGGGATGCTGCCGGCCTTGAAAATGCCCGGATCCGTGGAAAGCACGTCTTTATTTTGTGTGTCGGCCCGATGTTGGGGGTCTAGCGTGGCCATTTTGGAAAGTCGGGCTGGAAAAGCTAATTATTTATGGCCGGGAACGGCTCGCTGGCGGGAAACAGCCCGAAATACCGTGTGTTTTGCGACCGGCACTCTAAAACGGCCACGAAAGTGGCGTTGTGTCGGGACGCAAGCTGAGGGAAAAGGTCGAAAGTCACGAAAACGGCAGTTTTTCGGGAAGCCAACGTACACTGGGAAGGGTTGCGGCCCAAGATTGAGGGGTTTGCGTGGCCGAAAATGTCTGCTTCTGAATTTTGGGCTGGAAAAGCCAATCAATCGTGGCCGGTGGGATTTTGAGGGATGCTGCCGGCCTTGAAAATGCCAGAATCCGTGGAAAACACTTCTTTATTTTGTGAGTCGGCCCGATGTTGGGGGTCTTACGTGGCCATTATGGACAGTCGGGCAGGAAAAGCTAATTATTTATGGCCGAGAAAAGTTCGCTGGCGGGAGACGGCCCGAAATACCGTGTGTTATGCGACCGACACCCTAAAACGGCCACGAAAGTGGCGTTATGTCGGGCCGCAATCTTAGTATAAGGCTCGAAAGTCACGAAAACGGCTGAATTTCGGGAAGCCAACGCACACCAGGAAGGGTTGCGGACCGAGATTGAGAGGTTTGTGTGGCCGCGAGAAGTGCGCTGACGGGAAACGGCCCGAAATGGAGGGGTTTGTATGGCCGGGAGGAGTAGGTATAAAAAAAGAGAGCCTGAGAATAATTTCTCAAGCTCTCTCAAAGAATGGCGACTGCCTACTCTCCCAACTGGTATGTCAGTACCATCGGCGATGGCGCGTTTAACTTCTCTGTTCGGGATGGGAAGAG